>DATAMX010000110.1:0-12792 GCA_036260475.1 Gaiellaceae bacterium
CGATGACGTCCTTGACCGCGACGGGGATGCCGTCGCCGGCGGAGGAGTCGCAGACGTGCAGGTAGCAGTGCAGCTCCGGGTCGCGCTCCCCGATCGCAGCGAGGTACGCGGCGAAGAGCTCGTCGCCGGAGACCTCCTTCCTGTCGAGGAGGCCCTTCGCCGCCTCGGCGGTGAGGCGCAGGGTGTCGATCACGCCGCGCCGCCGCCGGGCGGGACCTTGAAGAAGTCGCCGTCGCGTTCGGGCGCGTTCGCAAGCGCCTCCTCCACGGACAGGCAGGGGCGCGGCTCGTCCTCGCCCATGACGTTGACGACGTCGAGCGGGTGCGAGGTCGCAGGGATGTCCGACAGGTCGAGCTCGGCCACCTTGGAGACGGCCGCGAGGATGTCGTTGAGCTGCACCTCGAGGCGCGCGAGCTCGTCGTCGCGCAGCTCGAGGCGCGCCAGGTGGGCGACGTGGAGGAGCAAATCGCGCGAGATCTCGGTCATGGCTTGATCCTTCCAGAAACGAAGAGGGCCCCTGTCGGGGCCCTCTCACATCTGAGTCCGACAGGTTCCTAGATCGCCTGGACGTTCGCGGCCTGCGCGCCCTTGGGGCCCTGCACAACCTCGAACGACACGCGCTGGCCTTCGGTCAGCGACTTGTAGCCGTCCATTGCGATCGCCGAGAAGTGGACGAAGACGTCATCGCCGCCTTCGCGCTCGATGAAGCCGAAGCCCTTCTCGTTCGAGAACCATTTGACGGTGCCCTCAGCCAACTGTTCCTCCTAACAGCAAACAACCGACGGACGAGCCGCCGACCGACGTGATGCGGCGCCGATCTTAGCTCAGTGAGCGGGATTTGCAAGGTTTTTCGCCCGTCTCGCCCGGGCGGCCGTGACGGTGTTCTGGAGCACCATCGCGATCGTCATCGGACCGACCCCACCCGGCACCGGCGTGATGAACGCCGCTCGTTCGCGAGCGGCCGGGTCGACGTCGCCGAACAGCCCCTCGTCGGTGCGCGTCAGGCCGACGTCGATGACCGTCGCCCCCTCCTTCACCATGTCGGCGGCGACCATGTGCGGCCGGCCGACGGCGGCGACGAGGACGTCGGCCGCAAGCGTGTGACGCGCGAGATCGCGTGTGCGTGAGTGGCAGGTCGTCACGGTCGCGTTCGCGGCCAGCAGCAGCTGCGCCATCGGCTTCCCGACGATGCCGGAGCGGCCGATGACGACGGCGTTCGCTCCCTCGAGCTCGATGCCGTACTCCTCGAGCATGCGCATGACTCCGAGCGGCGTACCGGGGACGAGGGCCGGGCGGCCGAGGTAGAGCCGGGCGGCGTTGACCGGATGGATGCCGTCGATGTCCTTGGCCGGGTCGATTGCGTCGATCACGGTCGCCTCGTCGATGTGGCCGGGGAGCGGGAGCTGCACGAGCAGGCCGTCGACGCCGTCGTCCGCGTTCAGCTCCGCAATGAGGGCGAGGACGTCCTCCTCGCTCGTGTCCGCCGGGATGCGGTGGTCGCGCGCCTCGATGCCGGCCGCCTCCGCCGCCTTCTGCTTCAGGTTGATGTAGATGTGCGACGCCGGGTCGTCGCCGACGAGGACGGTCGCAACGCCGACGTGGTCGAGCCGGCCCACCGATGCGGCCACCTCCTCGCGCACCCTGGCGGCAAGCGCCTTCCCGTCGATGAGCGTGGCGGCCACGACGCGAGCCTAAGGCATCGCGTGCGATGCCGACCACAGAGGATGCGTCGATTTACTCGGCGCCGCCGTCTCGAATAGCCTGCGCAAGTGCGTCTCCCGAGGAAGAACGATGCGGCGTCGGTCGCGGCGCGGCGCCGAGCATTGGGGCTCGACGGCGACGTCGACGTCAGCGCGTATGCGAAATCGGCAGAGTCGGTGACCGGCGTCGTCGAGATTCCCGTCTCCGTTGCGCAGCTGTCGGTCTCGCTCGGCCGGTACGAGCTTTCCGACGACGGCGAGGTCGTCGAGACGGGCCGCGAGCTGGAGGAGATCGTCGTCCCGCTCGCGCACACGGAGGGCAGCCTCACGGCGTCGCTCCAGCGCGGCGCGCGGGCCGTGGAGGAGTCGGGCGGCTTCCGCACGTACGTCGTCGCCGACCGGATCACGCGCGCGTCGTGCTTCGTCTGCCACGACGCGGGTGACGCTCTCGCGCTGGCGCGCTGGATCGAGGAGCGCGTCGACGAGATGCGCGAGTGGCTGCGCGCGGCGGACATCGCCGAGCTCTCGAAGCACGCAGTCCTGCGCGAGGTGAAGACGCACGTCGTCGGGCCGATGTGCCACGTGCTCTGGCGCTTCACGACCGGTGACGCCGTGGGCGCGAACATGATGACGCGCAACGCGTACGCGCTGAACATGGCGTACGTCGTCCCACAGTCGCCCGTCCCGATCGAGCGCTCGCTGCTCGAGGCGAACATGGGTGGCGACAAGAAGCCGTCGTTCGAGTACTTCCAGTCCGGCCACGGCAAGACGGTGATCGCGGAGGCCACGCTGACCGACGAGGCGATCCGGCGCGTTCTGCGCACGACCGCCGAGGATCTCGCCGACCTCGCCTGGGCGGGGACGCAGGGAGCCATCGCGTCCGGGATGCAGTCGGTCGCGTTCACGCCGGCGTCGGCCATTGCGGCGGTGTTCGCGGCGACGGGCCAGGACCTCGGCATGGTCGGGACGAGCTCGATGGCGCACGGGACGGAGCGGACCGTCGACGGCGGCCTGCATGTGGCCATTCGCTTTCCGGGGATCGAGGTCGGGACGATCGGCGGCGGGACGACGTTGCCGACGGCGCGCCAATGGCTCGGCCTCATGGGCTGCGCCGGCGCGGGCAAGGTCTACCGCTTCGCGCAGATCGTCGCGGCGGCCGCCCTCGCGTTGGAGATCTCAGCCTCCTCCGCAATGGCGACCGCCGGCTCCGAGAACTTCTTCCGCGCTCACTTCGAGCGCGGTGGACTGCGCTAGCTGCCGGGCAGCGGCTGCTTCGTCAGCACGTTCCCCTGCGCGTCGAGCGTCTCGAGATACGCCGCTTCACCGGGGCCGAACCGCTGGTCCGAGACGAACAGGTTGTCGACGACCGGCGTCGAGTCGAGCACCGCGCCGCTCCCATCGAGGAACGCGACCGTCGCGACGCCGTCGGCGGCAACGCCTTGCAAGCCGCCCGGGAAGGAGATGGCCTTCACGTCCGCCGACGGGAAGTTGTCCGCGTTCAGATCGCACAGGACGCCCTTCTCGTAGGTCTGCTGGACGTGGTCGATGGCGAGGCAGAACTGCCCGTCCGCATTCCGCGCCGCGTAGAAGCTGACACCGTTCAGCGTGCCGAGCAGCTGCATGGTCGAGCCGACATTCATGTCGGCGAGTGCCTGGTCGAGCTTGTCCTGGCCCGGGAGGACCTGGCTCGTGGACACGGACGTTCCCTCGTTCGTGATGCCGAGCAGGTCGCCGAGCCTGCCGGCGAACGCGGCTGCGGGCACGGCCACGACAACCGCCAGTGCAATCGCCACAGCGACCCGCCGTCGCGGGACACGAAGCGGCTCCGGCAGGGCGCCGGGCACTTGGGTGGGAATCGGGTTGGCCGCCGCGAGGCGGGCAACGACGTCGTTGGTGCTCATCGGGTCACTCCTTCGGGCTCGGGTCGAAAGGACGCAGCGGCTTCGAGCCGCGACGCGAGCCGCGACTTCGCGCGGTGGTAGCGGACGCGGCACGCGACGGCGGAGCAGCCGAGGACGACGGAGGCGTCGCGCAGCGACAGTCCCTCCCATGCCACCAGCCGCAGCACCTCACGATCGCGCTCGTTCAGCGCCGCGAACGCCGCCGCGAGCGCGCCGTCCCCGACGGGCTCCGGCCCGCCCCCGATAGCCGCTCCCGGCGGCGCCTGGCGGGCGAGCTTCCGGCGGTGGTTCGCGATCGTCTTACGCGCTACCGCGTAGAGCCACGGCAGAGCCTCGTCGGGCACCCGGTCGAGCTTCCGCCAGCAGACGAGGAAGGTCTCCGAGACGATGTCGTCGACGGCGTCCTCGGCGACGCGCCGGCGGACGTACGCCCGCACGGCGTCGAGCTGTTCCGCGTAGATCTGCTCGAACCGCTGCATCTCACTCCGTCTATGTCCCCAGCCCGCCGAGTGTTACAGCCCCGTGTGACACGGCGCCGCTGTGGCAACGTATGAGGAGCATGCTCGCCGCTCTCGCAGTTTCGGCCGTCACGCACTGCCAGGCGCGTTCCATCGGGCCGGGCTCGCTCCAGCGCGGCGGGACGGCCGGCGCGTCGTGCCTTCTTTTCGCCTTCCAGAACGGGTGCCGCCCGGCCGACTACACGCTCTCGTCGTTCGGCGTGGACACGGCACGCACGCGGCGCTTCGTCGTCGAGCGGCACAACGGGGCGTGCGCGGTCCTCGTCGTCGACAGCAACCGCGTCATCCCGCGACCGCCCCTCGTCCTCGCACGGCGTACCTGTTCACGCGTCCACCGGCTGAACGGCGACGTCGTCGCCGATCGCTGCACGCCGCGCGGGGCGGTCTCGCTGACGGAGATCTCCGGGTAAGGCGGGCCTAAAAGGGAACCGCGACCTCGGAGACGTCGAGCCCGAGGCTCGCCGCCAGCCGCACGCCGTGGTCGAGCTCCATCTTCAGGCGCTCGCGGTCCCGCGCCTCCATCAGATGGCCGATCATCTCGCGCGCCTTCGGCCGCCAGAGCGCGTGCGCCGCGAACTCCGGAAGCATCCGGTTCGCGGCGTCGATGAGCTGCCCCTTGATCCCCTTCGGCGCGCGCGCGAGCAGGATCCGCTCGTACGCCATCCCGGAGCCGTGGTGAATGCCGTCGTCGATCGCAAGGCGGTTGCAGATGTCCTCGAGGATCGTCCCCCGGGACGACCGCGCGATCAGCCGGAAGCGCGGGATGATGAGCCGCTCGAAGAAGACCTGCATGAGGAAGACCTTCTCCTCGAGCGAGTCGGCCTCGAGGAACATGTGGCCGAGCTTGTCGAGGTGCGGGTCGCGCTCCCCCTCGCCCCCGACCCGGCCGATGAGCTTCAGCCACGCCTCGGTGTGGCGCGACTCGTCCTGCACCATCGTCGAGTAGTAGAGCCGCGCTTCCGGGTCCGGCGCCGCGTTCAGGAGCTGGGCGGCCATCTCGCAGGCGATGACGTCCGCCTGGAGCTGCTGCATGACGACCGACCGCCAGACGTCGCGGCGCCGGGCCTGCCGCTCAGGCGAGCCCTTGCCCTCCGGCACCGGAGGCAGATTGCCCCACGGTACGTCTCGCACCTGCCATTCCTGGTGCTTCGCGAGCTCGTAGAAGCGCACGACGCCGGCGTATTCGCTCCGGTCCTCCTCCTCCACGATGGGTTCCGCGCTCACGACACGGGACCTTAACGCCCGAGTCGGCAGAGCCGACCCCGGGCTCGTGTGGTCGGCGCCGCAGGCGGCGCCTTGGGTCACAATCGGTGCGTGATCGCCCTGGTCTTCAGCTACGAGGTGCGCGAGCCGGAAGGATTCGAGCGCGCGTATGGCGCCGACGGGGAATGGGCGCAGTTCTTCCGCCGGGGGCCCGGTTACGTCGGCACCGAGCTCCTGCGCGACGTCGAGATCCCCGGGCGCTACCTCGTCATCGACCGCTGGGAGAGCGCCGAGGCCTACAACGCCTTCGCCGCCGCGCACCGAGACGAGTACATGCGCCGCGTAGACGACACGCGCTACCACTACGACCAGGAGCTCCGCTTCGGGACGTTCGAGACCGTCTGGGACGACTCTTCCGAGGGATAAGGCTCGGCTCCACCTCGGCCGATCATCGGCGTGACCCGACCTGCGGCAGGGAGAGTCGCCTGCATGGTCAAGAGGATCATCTTCATCGCAGTCCTTCTCGCCGCCGGGATGGGGGCGATCAAAGACGGCCGGTTCATGCGCAACGCCGGTCTGACGGGCTCGTGCGCCGTCGCCCAGACCCTTGCGACCGGCGAGCAGATCGAGGCCTGCACCTCGGGCAAGCTCGAGGGCGCCCCAGACCTGACCCGGAACGGCTGCGTCGACTCCGGGCTCTACAGCGGGCGCGTGTACTGGCGGTGTCCCGCGCCGGTCGCCTCCGGCCCCTGAGGGGGCCTAAACAAATCCGCCTTCCGGAAGTCTCATTACCCAAATAGGCTTCCGACGGGAGGTTCTTGGGTGGCTGCCGACGATCTGACTGCGGCGAACGCGATCGCCGAACGCCTGCTGGACAACATCGAGACCGTCGTGCACGGGAAGCGGGAGCAGATCAAGCTCATCGTGTCCGCGCTCATGTGCAGCGGGCACGTGCTCCTCGAGGACGTCCCCGGCACGGCGAAGACGGTACTCGCGCGGGCGATCGCCGGATCGATCAGCGGCGCACACGCGTCGCGCATCCAGTGCACGCCGGACCTCCAGCCCACCGACGTCACCGGCCTCTCGATCTTCAACCAGCGTGAGCGCGACTTCGAGTTCCGGCCCGGCCCCGTGTTCGCGAACGTCGTCCTCGTCGACGAGATCAACCGCGCGATGCCGAAGACGCAGTCGGCGCTGCTCGAGGCGATGGCCGAACAACAGGTGACGGTGGACGGCGAGACGCGCCCGCTCGTCGACCCGTTCCTCGTGATGGCGACTCAGAACCCGATCGAGTACGAAGGAACCTTCCCGCTCCCCGAGGCGCAGCTCGACCGCTTCTTCGTGAAGACGGCGCTCGGCTATCCCGATGCGGAGCACGAGGCGCAGATCGTCGACGAGCAGCTCGGCGGCCATCCGCTCGGCCGGCTCGAGCCGGTCGTCGATCTGCAGGAGATCGCGACGCTGCGCGCGGCGGTGGGTAGCGTGTTCCTGCACGAGGCGGTCGCGCGCTGGATCGTCGACCTCGTCCGGGCGACGCGCGAGATCGAGATCGTCGCCATAGGCAGCTCCGTGCGCGGAACGCTCGCCCTGAACCGCGCGGCGCGCGCGTGGGCGGTGCTGCAATCGCGCCGTTACGTGACGCCGGACGACGTCGAGCGTCTCTTCGTGCCCGTGCTCATGCACAGGCTCCTCTTTCGTCCGAGCTTCCTCGCCGAGATCCGCGATCGCGGCTGGGAAGCGGCGAGCGCCGACGTTCGCCGACGTTGCATCGAGGTCGCCCCGAAGCCGGGCTTCGACATCGACCTCGACGTGCCGGCGGCCGTCTCGGCGTGACCGCGGCCGTCTTCCCGCTCATCCCGCGGCGACGCGTGATCGGCCTCGCCTTCGGCGGGGTGCGCAGCGTCCGCCGAGGCATCGGCTCCGACGTCGCCAGCACGCGCGAATACCGGCCCGGCGACGACGTCGGATGGATGGACTGGGCCGCGTCCGCGAAATTGTCAGCGGCGCGCGGCGACGACCAGTTCATCGTTCGAGAGCGGTTCGCCGACGAGGCGCCGCGCGTCGTCGTCCTCTGCGACCGCCGCCCGTCGATGAGCATCCCAGCGTCGGCGTTCCGGAAACTCGACAAGCCGCGCGCGATCCTCGCCGCGCTCGACCTCATCGGGACGAGCGCGCACGCCGCGCGCAGCCTCACCGGCTACCTCGACTATGCGTTCGGGGAGCCGTACTGGCGGCCGCCGCGAAGCGAGCGTCTCGCGGAACCCGGAACGTTCGAGCGGCCGTTCGGCGCGGCGAACGACACCGTCGCGCGAGGGCTGTACTTCCTCGGCGAGCGCCGCCGCGACCTGCCCACCCAGGCCTTCGTGTTCGTCCTCTCCGACTTCGTCGTGCCACCCGACCTCGACGCCTGGCAGCGCGCACTCGAGCATCAATGGGAGCTCGTTCCCGTCGTCATCCAGGATCCGGTGTGGGAGCGGACGTTCCCCGACGTCGGCGGCATCACGATCCCGTACGCAGACTCCGCCAGCGGGCAGGTCGTCCCGGTGTACGTCACCGAGCGCGAGGCCGCGCGCTTGCGCGAGCACCACGAGGCGCGTTGGCACAGCCTCGTACGCGACTTCCGCTCGCTCGGGATCGAGCCGGTCGAGGCGCGATCGCACGAGCACGCCGACCTCCTCGCGTCGTTCCTCCGCTGGGCCGACCTGCGCCAGATGTGGCGCGGAGCGATCGCGTGAGAGCGGTGCTCGCAGTCGCCGGCGCCGCCCTCGTCCTCACGGGAGTCGCGAACGCCGCGAATGGAGCGCCACAGAACCTGCCGCCGGCCTTCCAGGTCCATCCCGGCATGCCGTTTCACTCCTCCGGGTCGGTGGTCGGCGAGGGGCAACCGCTGAAGGCATACGCGAGCATCCAGCCCACCGTCCACCTCTTCGGCGACACGCTGTCCGCGAAGCTCGCCGTCGTCGCGGACACGCGCTGGGTCGACCCGAAGCTCCTGCGCGTGCGCGCCGGCTTCGCCCCCTACACGGTGGCGAGCGGGCCAACCGTGCTGCGCCTGCACGTCGGCCGGTTCGAACAGCTCACGTGGACGTGGAAGCTCCGCTGCCTCACAGCGACATGCGTGCCGGTCTTCCCGCCGAGCGAGACGCTGCACGTCTTCCACTTCCCGTCCGCGCATGTCGTCTACATGCGGCCGAACGGCAAGCGCGACTTCAGCATCGGCGCCGCGTGGCCGGCGATCGAGGTGCTCTCGCAGGTCAGTCCGGGCGTCGAGTCGGCGCTCCTGAACGCCCGCAAGTACGACTGGCAGTACCGGCTCGCGCCCGTCGCCGCGCCGACGTTCCGCGTGTCGCCGACGCTCATCTTCTGGCTCGCGCTCGGGCTCGCCGGCCTGGCGGCGATCGGCGCCCTGGCCGCCGCCGCCCGCTGGTACCGCGTGTTGCGCCCGCGCGTTGCGGGGCATGCGGAGCTGGCGGGGTCGACGCTCGACCGGGCGCTCGCGCTGCTCGCATGGGCCCATGCACACGGGGACGAGACCTTGCAGCGCAAGGCGTTCGAGCGCGTCGCGAGCGAGCTCGGCGTCGTGCCCGCCGTCGATGAGCTCTCGCAGGCCGCGCACGAGCTCGCGTGGTCGCCGCGCATCCCGGAGGACGAAGAGGTCGAGGCGTTCACGGAGCAGGCGCGCGAGCAGGGACGCGGGACATGAGGCTGCCGACCGTCCATCGCCGCGATCCGGTCGTGCTCGCCGACGTGCACGAGCTGCGGACGCCGATGCTCCGCACGTCGGCCGGGCGCGTCGCCCTCGCGGCCGCACTTGCCGCAACGCTCGCCGGAATCGTCCTCGTCGCCCGCTCTGCGGGCACCGGTCGCGCCGCGGTCCTTCCGTCCGGAGCGACGACGGGCTGCGTCGCGCTCGACATGTCGGCGAGCATCTCGGGGCCGGTGTACGAGCGCGTAGCGACGACGCTGCGCGGAATCGTCAACGCGAACCAGTCGATCTGCCTCGTCATGTTCTCCGACACGGCGTACGAGCTGCTGCCGCCGAACTCGCCTCCCGGCGCGCTGCTGCAGTTCATCCCCTACTTCGTCCCCGTCCGCTTCTACGGCGGCAACCCGGTCTTCGCCCAGTCGCCGTGGGACCAGTTCAGCGGCGGCACGCGCATCTCGTCCGGGCTCATCGCCGCCGATACCGCGCTCAAGCGTGCGCACGTCGCGCACGGCGCCATTCTCATCGTCAGCGACCTCGACGACTCCGTGGCCGACCAGCCGCAGCTGGACGCGGAGGCGCTCCTCCTGCACCGCGAGCACGTACCGGTTCGGATCGTCCCCCTCTTTGCCGAGTCGTCGAACAAGAGCTATTTCGCCGCGCTGTTCGGTCCCGACTCGTTCGTCGATCCGTCCGCGTTCGCCCACGGCGCGCACAAGCACGTGCAGCCGGTCACGGCCGCGGCGCCCTGGGCGCTGCTCGCGCTCGGCGTCGTCCTCGTGCTGCTGCTCGCCGGCAACGAGCGCTGGAACGCGCGGCTCGTGGTGGAGCCGGCATGAGGCACGTCCGCCGGCACTGGCTCGGCGTTGCGGTGTTGCTCCTCGCCGGCCTCGCGACGGTGCTCGTGCTCTTCGCCTTCGACGCACGGTCCTGGCAATCGTCGGTGCGGCGCGACGACATCCGGTTCCGCGCGTTGCCGGACCACGGCGAGCTCTGGAAGCCGGCGACGATCCTGCCGGGCGACCCGGCCGGAGCATTGCTCGAGACGAGCGACACGATCGCGTGGCGCACCGCGCTGCAGTCGTTCTGGTACACGCACATCGGCGCGAACCCTCAGTCGCAGGAGGACCTGCCCCGGCTGCGCGCCCGTGCGCAGGGGCAGCTGCTCGAACTCATGAGCTCCGCGAAGACGGCCGCCGAGCGTTCGAGCGCGGCGAATCTCCTCGGCGTGCTCGTGATCACCACTCCGATCTCGGCCGGAAGCCAGACGGCGCAGATCCAGGTGCTCAAGCAGTCGGTTCAGTACTTCCAGCAGGCGATCGACCTCGACCCGGGCGACACCGCCGCCAAGCTGAACCTCGAGCTCGTGCTCCGCGTCACCCGCCCGGGGAAAGGACCGATCGGCAAGGACGCGCACGCCGGTTTCGGCTTCGGCCGCGGCCACGGCACGGTGCAGACCGGCAACGGCTACTGATGATCCTCGGCCTCCTCGGCATCTCGTTCCTCACGCCGGTCGACGCGGTGTTCGCGGTCGCTGCGGCTGTGCCGCTCGCAGCGCTGCTCGCGACCGAGCGACGGTCGGAGCGGGTCCGGGCGGCGCTTCGGCTACGCAGGCCCGGCCGTCGTGCGTTTGCGCCCGTTGCCGGGGCGCTCTTCCTCTTGCCCGCGCTCGTCGCAGTCGCGGCGGCGCAACCGGTCGTCGTGCGCCAGCAGCTCGTGCGTGAGCGCGGAGACGCGCAGGCGTTCATCGTCATCGACACGTCCGAGTCGATGAAGGCCGCGGCCGGTCGCGGCAAGCCGACGAGGCTCGCGCGTGCGAAGCGCCTGGCACTGCGCCTGCAGACCGCGCTCGGCGACGTGCCGGTCGGCCTCGCGACGATGACAGACCGCGTGCTCCCGGACGTCATGCCGACAACCGACCCGACGCTCTTCCACCGCGCACTCGTCCAGTCGGTCGGGATAGACGAGCCGCCTCCGACGCAGGCGTACGGCCACACCCGCGCGACCGATCTCCAGGCGCTCGTCCCCGTGATCAGCTCGCACTTCTTCTCGGACACGGTCAAGCACCGGCTCCTCGTCGTCTTCACCGACGGTGAGGCGTCGCGCGATCTCGACCTGTACGCCCTCGGCATCGGCCAGTCGCTCGAGCCGGTGTTCGTACACGTGTGGGCCCCGGGCGAGCACATCTACCGCCGCGGCCGCGTCGACCCGTTCTACGTCGCGGATCCAACGAGCGGGGCTCTCCTCACGCGCGCTGCCGGTCTCGCCGGCGGGACGGCCATCGGCGAGCACGACTTCCACGCGCTCCTCGAGGTCGCGCGCCGCAGGCTCGGCCACGGCACCGACGTCGCACACGTGAACGCGTATGCACGCATCTCCCTGGCGCCGTGGTTCGCCCTGGGCGGGATCCTCCCGCTCGGCTTCTTGTTCTACCGCCGGAACTTCTAGGCTGTCGGCGTGATCCTCTCGATGCCCGCGCCACCGCCCGCGCTGCTCCATCCCGCCGCGCTCCACGCGAAGGCGCCGGCGACGTACGGCGTGGAGTTCACGACCACGAAGGGGACGTTCGTCGTCACCGTCCACCGCAGCTGGGCGCCGCGCGGCGCAGATCGCTTCTACAACCTCGTGCGGGCGCGCTTCTACGACGGAAACGAGTTCTTCCGCGTCGTCAAGGGGTTCGTCGTGCAGTTCGGGATCAGCGGATTCCCGTCCGTGTCGACCGCGTGGCAGAACGCGAACATCAAGGACGATCCCGTGCAGGCGTCCAACACCGTCGGCACGATCACGTACGCGGACGCCGGGCCGAACACGAGGACGACGCAAGTCTTCATCAACCTCGGGAACAACGCGGCGAACCTCGACGGACAAGGCTTCGCCCCGTTCGGAAAGGTCACAGCCGGGATGGGGGTCGTGAACGAGCTGTACGGCGGTTACGACGATCGGCCCACGAACTTGCAGGGCGCCATCGCCTCGCAGGGCAATTCGTTCCTTAAGAAACGCTTTCCGAAGCTCGATTCGGTGACTCGGGCTCGCATCGTCAAGGCACACTGAAGGCATGCAGCCGACGTTCATCGCATCGCACGTCTGACACCTCGACAACGCCGAACGTGTTTCGGCGGCGCTGAGGAGAGGTTCTCTCTCGCGGGTCGAGGGACGGTCGCGATTCCGTCCTGGGCCGACCCGTACGATCCGCCTGCGGATCGCCCAGCACGTGAACGCCCGCCTCGCCGCGCATCGAGCGTAGAGTCGCCCTCGTGGACGGGCTCGTCGACCGGCGGCATCCGTCACTCGAGCGTGCGCTCGAGCTGATCTCGCGCGTCCGGGTCGAGGCGGAATCGCGCTCCCTGGCGGTCGCCGCATGCGTCACGGACGCGGGCGGCCACGTGATCGCATCGCAGCGAATGGACGGCGCGGCGCTCGGCGCCATGCAACTCGCCGTCGGCAAGGCGTACACGGCGGTCCTGTGGGGCACGCGCTCCGGCTACTTCATGGACACGACGCAGCCGGGTGGCGACGACTGGGGCTTCAACGTCACCGATCCACGCGTCGTCGTCTATGCCGGCGGCGTACCGCTCTTCGTGGAGGGCGAGCTCGTCGGCGGGCTCGGAGCGAGCGGCGGCACGGCCGAGCAGGACGAGGAATGCGTGACGGCTGCGGCCGTGGCGAGCGGCTTCACCGTCGCGTAGAGAAGGCGCCTGCCGGAGTCGAACCGGCGTGCGCGGCTTTGCAGGCCGCTGCCTAACCACTCGGCCAAGGCGCCCGGGCGG
>DATAMX010000121.1:0-17857 GCA_036260475.1 Gaiellaceae bacterium
GCGTCGCCGTTCGCGACGATGCGCACGCCCGCGACGATCTCCTCCGGCGGCGCATCCTTGAGCATGAACCCGCTTGCACCGGCGCGCAGCGCGTCGTAGACGTAGGTGTCGAGCCCGAACGTCGTCAGCATGAGGACCCGCGTCCCGGCGCCGGCGGCGACGATCCGGCGAGTCGCCTCGATCCCGTCGAGGACCGGCATGCGGATGTCCATGAGCACGACGTCGGGACGGAGGCGTCGAGCTGCGGCGACCGCGTCGCTCCCGTCCTCGGCCTCGCCGGCAACGGTCAGGTCGGCCTCGCTCTCGAGGATCTTGCGCAGGCCGACCCGGACGAGCGCCTGATCGTCGGCGATGACGACGCTCGTCATCGGATCGGTAGAAGGACGCGAACGGCGAAGCCGCCGGTCGCACGGCGGTCCGCCTCGAAACGGCCGCCGTACAGGGCCACGCGTTCGCGCATGCCGACGAGCCCGTGGCCGCCGCTCGCGACCGCGGCCGGCTCGCCGCTGCCGTCGTCGACGATCTCCAGCTCGAGCGAATCGGCGCCGTACGCGATCCGAACGCTCGCGCGCGCGTCGCCTGCGTGCTTCAACGCATTGGTGAGTGCCTCCTGGACGATGCGATAGGCGGACAGCTCGAGCCCCACCGGGAGCTCCCGCGGGTCGCCGACGATCTCGAGCACGACGGGCAGCCCCGCCTCGCCGACCTGTGTGACCAGCGTGGGCAGGTCGCGGAGACCCGGCTGCGGGGCGAGCGGGTCCTTCGCGTCGCTCCGCAGCATGCCGACGAGGCGGCGCATCTCGGTGAGCGCCGAGCGGCCGATCTGCTCGACCGTCTCCAGCACCTCGCGCGTGGAGGAGTCGGCTGCGAGCGTCCTCCGCTCGGCGCCGGCCTGCACGACCATCATCGAGACGTTGTGCGCGATCGCGTCGTGCAGCTCACGGGCGATGCGCGCACGCTCCTCGACCACTGCCTCGCGTGCAGCGATGTCGCGTTCGCGCTCGGCGAGCCGAACGCGACGGTCCCGGTCGCCCAGGACGCGGCGCACGAGCACCATCACGATCGCGCCCACGACGGTGAACGCCGTGACGCTCCCCGTCTTGTCGGGCTTCCACGCCTCGGGTGCGAGGTCGCTCGCGACGAAGAAGGCGACGCCGCCCGCGAACCACCGCGGGGACGTCCAGACGGCCAATGCGTACAGCGCGCAGAACCACCCGACGGCCACGACCGGCGGCCCGGTCTCCGGAGCCGTCACGCCGAGCGTCGCGACCACCGACAGCACCCCCTGGACGCCGATGCCGACTGCCGCCGGGAAACGCCGGCGGACGGCGATCGATGCCGATACCGCAGGCCAGATGATCGCGGAGACGATGTGCTGAGTGGTCGAGCCGCCGCCGACCCAGGCCTGCAGCTCGGCCGCGACGACGAGGACGACCGCCAGCAGACGGTCGACGGCGACTGGATCGAGACGCCCGCGCACGATGAGCACGGTAGACGGCGGCTGCCGCCGTGTCATCGGCCGATCGGTGGACACGAAGATCGACCGACCTGCCGACGACGGTCGCTTTCCCGCGTCCTAGCGTCCGAGCGGTCAGCAAGCGACGAAGGAGGCATCCATGAACGATCGGCTCGCCAGGGGCATCGGCCTCGCAGGCATCGCGTTCGCCGGTCTCGAGGTGGCCGGGAACCTCTCGATCGGCGCGTTCCCGGATGCAGACGCACCGATCGCGAAGCTCATGCCGTTCTACGCATCCCACCATGTGGCGATCGCGAGGGGAGGGCTCCTCCTCCACTGGGCGGCGCTCTTCCTCGCGCTCTTCGCGGTCGCGCTCTGGTTCCGGATTCGGAGCGCTCATCCGTTGCTCGCGGGAGCGGCGCTCCTCGGCGCTGCCGTCGCGGTGGCGGACGAGCTGGCCGGCGCAGGCGTGTACTCGACGCTCGGCTTCCTCGGCGGGAAGGAATCCGTGATCGCGCCGGCGGCGCTGCAGGCGGTGCACGTCAACGGCGCAGGCGGCGGGCTCACGACGGGGGACGGCGGATTGGCGATCCTCTTGCTCGCCGTGGCGGTCGCGGGCATCCGAGGGCGGGCGTTTCCGCGCTGGCTCGCCTGGAGCGCTCTTCCGCTCGGGCTCCTGCAGCTCACGCCGCTCGGCTTCTTCGCGGAGATGGTGTTCCTCGTCTGGGCGGTCGCGGCCGCGATCCATCTCGCCGCGCGTCCGGCTGTCGGCGCCCGCGAGGCGGTTCACTCGGCTGCGCCGGCGGTGGGTTGAGGCATCGCCTCGCTGCCCGGCGGTACGTTGCGTGCGCATCCATCGAACGAAGGGAGCGTCATGGCAACGGACCGCCGGGCAGAGGTGACCTGGAACGGGAGCCTCCTCGAAGGGAGCGGGACGATCGACTCGTCGACGAGCGGCGTCATCGGCGGCCAGACCGTCAGCTGGAAGGCGCGCTCGACCGACGAGAGCGGCGGCAGCACGAGCCCCGAGGAGCTGATCGCGGCCGCGCACGCTGCGTGCCTGTCCATGGCGCTCGCGAGCGGCCTCTCGAAGGACGGTCATCCGCCGGACCGGCTGAAGACCTCGGCGACCGTGACGTTTCAGCCGGGCGAGGGGATCGTGAAGATCGCCCTGCACGTCGAGGGCACGGTCCCTGGCATCGACGCGGATGCGTTCCGTGCCGCCGCCGAGGGCGCGAAGGCGAACTGCCCGGTCTCGAAGGCGCTCGCAGGCGTACCGGAGATCACGCTCGACACGGCATTGACGTAACGCCGGTGTCAGACACGCCGGTGCGTGTCTGACACCGGAGCACCTTCGGCGCTACGGCAGGTCGAAGCGCGCGATGATGCCCTCGTCGCCGCCTTCCGGCACCGGGCGTTCCGGATGCCGCGTCGCAACCCACGCGACGCCCCGCTCGGGGTAGGCGACGACGTCGGGGAAGCGCTTGCTCGAGACGGCGATGATGCGCGCAGGCTCGTCGCCGGGGTTCGAGAACGTGTGCAGTCCCTCCGGGCCTTCCGGGAAGTAGACGACGTCGCCGGGCGAGAGCTGCTGCTCGCCCTCGGGCGTGCGAACGGCCGGCGTCCCGCTGAGGACGAAGAACATCTCCTCGACGCCGTAGTGCATGTGCAGCGCGCCGCCGGGCGCATGCGGGTCGAACTCCCACAACGATCCTCCGAGCATGTCGGCGCCGAACGGATGCCCGAACCACCGGTTGCGGAACCCGAGCTCGTCGTTCGCCTCGTCCCACGGCTCGTCGTCGAGGAAGTTCAAGCGGCGTATCGGGCTCATACGAGCTCGCCCATCAATGTGAGCTCCGGCTTGTACACGTGCGCCGTCTTCACGCCTCGAGCCATGCGTCTCCGAGCGTCTGGGCCTCGCACGAGCTCCACGAGAGGCAACGCTACCCTTGCCGATGGAATGGCCGCCACCCTCGAGAACCTCGTCGACGAGATCGAGCGCAACTACACGGAGACGCAGGAGCGCATGTCCGATCCCGCCGTCTACAACGACCGCCGCGAGGCGGCCGACGTCGGACGGCGCCTCAAGGAGCTCGAGGGGCCGCACCGCCTCGCGCTCGAATGGCGCGCCGCCCGCGAGGACCTCGCGGCCGCGCGCGAGGACTCCGACCTGCGTGAGCTCGTGCCAGAGCTCGAGGAGCGGACCGCCCGTCTCGAGCAGGAGCTCCGCCTGGCGATGGCGCCGACCGATCCCGCCGACCGCAAGGACGTCATCCTCGAGGTGCGCCAGGGCGTCGGCGGCGACGAGGCCGCCATCTGGGCCGGCGACATCTACCGGATGCTCGCCCGCTACGCCGAGCGCCGCGGCTTCAAGACCGAGGAGCTCGGCTCGAGCCCGAGCGACGGCGGCGGATTCAAGGAGGTCACGTTCGCGGTCAAGGGCGACGGGGCCTACTCCGTCTTCAAGTACGAGGGCGGGACGCATCGCGTCCAGCGCGTCCCCGAGACCGAGAGCCAGGGACGCATCCACACGTCCACAGCCACGGTCGCCGTCATGCCGGAGGCGGAGGAGGTCGAGATCGACGTCGACCCGAACGACCTGAAGATCGACGTCTACCGCTCGACCGGGCCGGGCGGCCAGTCGGTGAACACGACCGACTCCGCAGTGCGCATCACGCACCTCCCGACCGGCATCGTCGTCTCGATGCAGGACGAGAAGTCGCAGCTCCAGAACAAGGACAAGGCGATGCGCGTCTTGCGCGCGCGCCTGTACGACCGTGAGCTGGAGCAGCAGCGTGCGGAGCTCGACGCGACGCGGCGCGCGCAGATCGGCACCGGCGAGCGCGCCGAGAAGATCCGCACGTACAACTTCCCGGAGAACCGCGTCACGGACCATCGCATCAAGCTGACGCAGCACCAGCTCGACCGGGTGCTCCAGGGCGAGCTCGATGCGTTCACCGAGGCGCTGACGGCGGAAGAGCGGCAGCGCGCACTCGCGTGACCGCCCGCGAGGCCATCGCCGAGGCGGAGCGCAGGCTCGCCGCGGCCGGCGTCGACACGCCGCGCGTGGACGCGGACATCCTCGTCTCGCACGTGCTCGGCGTCTCGCGCACGCAGCTCTACGCCGATCTCGACCGCGAGGTCGACGGCCTCGAGCCGCTGATCGCGCGGCGGGAGAGCCGCGAGCCGCTCGCGTACGTGCTCGGGGAGTGGGGCTTCCGCCGGCTGACGCTGAAGACCGATGCCCGTGCGCTCGTCCCGCGGCCCGAGACCGAGGTCCTCGTCGAGCGCGCCCTCGCGCTCCTCGAGGGCATGGACTCGCCGCGCATCCTCGACGTCGGGGTCGGATCCGGCGCGATCGCGCTCGCCCTCAAGGACGAGCGGCCCGACGCGCAGGTCACGGGCGTCGACGAGTCGGAGGCCGCGCTCGCGCTCGCGCGCGAGAACGCGGAGCGCCTCGGCATCGAGATCGAGCTGAAGGTCGGCGGCCTCGAGACCGCGCAGGACGGCTGGGACCTCGTCGTCTCCAACCCGCCGTACGTCGACACGCTCGACGGGCTGCAGCCGGAGCTGCGCTACGAGCCCGAGATCGCGCTCGTCGGCTCCGGCCTGCACGAGCGGCTCGCAGAGGGCGCACGCGCGCGCGCGCTCGTGCTCGAGGTGGGCGCGGGGCAGGCGGAGCGCGTCGCGTCAGCGCTCGAGTCGTTCGCGTACCGAAACGTCAAGATCACGCCGGATCTGAGCGGGATTGGGCGGGTCGTGGAGGGGGAACGTTGACCGACATGCACACTGCGGTGGCCGCACTTCGTGCGCGCCGGCCGGTGATCCTCCCGACGGACACGGTCTACGGCCTCTGCGCCCTGCCGTTCCGCCCAGAGCCGGTCGAGCGTCTCTACCGCCTGAAGGGGCGCGACATGTCGAAGCCGATCGCACTCCTCGCGGCCGACCTCGACGCGCTGCTCGCCGTGCTCCCGGAGCTCGATGTGGCGCTCACGGATGGACTGCTGCCGGGGCCGTACACGCTCGTCGTCCCCAACCCGATCTGCCGGTTTCCGTGGCTGACCGGCGACGACCCGCACGCGATCGGCGTCCGCATCGCCGAGCTGCCTCGCGAGGCGGCCGAGGTGCTGGAGGAGGTCGGCGTCGTCTGCGCCACGAGCGCGAACGCGGCGGGTGGGCCGACGCCGCGCCGCATCGCGGACATTCCCGAGGAGATCCGCTCGGCGTGCGGCGCCGTCGTCGACGCGGGCGAGCTGCCCGGCGTTCCGTCGACCGTGGTCGACGTCACTGGCGACGAGCCACGCGTGCTGCGCGAAGGCGCAGCACGGTCGTAGTCCGCCCGACGTTCCCGGCCGCGTCGTACGCCTTCGCGAGCAGGGTCACCTGCCCCTTGGCCGGCGGAAGCACGAACAGGTACGGCGCCGCGTAGTCGGTGCCGGCGAGGACGCCGTTGACGTACAGCTCCACCTTGCCGACGCCGACGTCGTCGGATGCCTGCACGGTGAACGTCCCGTTGGCGAGCGCTCCCATCGTGACGACCGGAGCGGTGGTGTCGGGACATGCCGTCAGCGTCCCCGCGCGCGCGGCGGCGGCGGCGGCGCGAACCGCGTCGAGCGACGACTTCGGCGTCCCGTCGGCGAAGAACAGACCCGACTGCCACCCGGGAAGCCCGGCCTCGTCCTCGACGTGGAAGAGCATGATGCCGACGACGTTAGGCTGGCACATCGCGAGCTTCATCGCCTCGATGTAGTAGCTCGCCTGCGTCTCCTCGTCGACCGGCTTCGCGGTCACGTTCTCGTGCCCGGTGTAGTGCGCGGCCTCGTTCGCCGGGATCGCCGACTCGACGCCGTACTCGCCGTACACGATCGGCAGGCTCGAGCCGGGCTGCGCCGTGCCGTCGAACGCCTGGCCGAGCGCGCCGACGAGCTTGGAGTAGTCGCCTTCGGTGATCGTGGTCGAGTTGGGATGCGACATGCTCGGCGGCATGGAGGAGTTGTCGCCGTAGATGTGCTGGTCGAAGACGTCCATGATCGGCCGCGTCCGCCTGCTCGCGCGGTAGGCCCGCCCCAGGTCGCGGATGAAGACGAGCGGCGAGTGGGAGGGGCGATTCTTCGGGTTGTCGGTGCCGTGCGAGTCGAGCGCGCCGCCGATGACGGTCGCTTCCGGGCGAACCGCCTTGATCGCGTCGTACGTGTCGGCGAGCAGGGCCTCGTACGCGGCGGCCGCGATGTCGGCGCCGCGCGTGTCGAACTGCGGCTGCCAGTAGTAGGACGAGTTGGGCTCGTTGCCGACGATGAACGTCGTGACGCTCGGGAGCGTGAGCACGACGTTCTGAGCGAACTGCGCGAACTCGCCCTGGAGGATCGGGTCCTCGGGCGCCTGGACCGAGTTCACGTTGTAGATCGAGACCACCGGCCGCAGGCCGCGCGCCTCGGCGGCCGCGGCCGCGTTCCGGAGCTTCGCGGCGATGATCGGGTCGAGTCGGGTGTTGCCGGACACCCACTGCGCCGTCATCCGGATCGAGTCGAAGCCGGCCTGCTGCGCGAGCGTCATCTGCGTGGTGGGGTCGCCCCAGACCGCGCCGTCCTCGGCGGCTCCGACGAAGAGCGACGGGCCGGCGAGGGCCGGAGAGGCGAGGGCGAGGGCCCCAAAGGCTGCCGCGAGCAGCAGCAGGCCGCCCGAGTACGATCCACGGGCATGGCGACGACTGAGCCGACCTTCCAGCACCTGACCTCTATCGGCCTGAGCGAGGCAGACCCTGAGGTCGCCGATCTCCTGACCCAGGAGCTCGAGCGGGAGCGGGGCCAGCTGGAGCTGATCGCCTCCGAGAACTTCACCTGGCCGGCGGTGTTCGAGGCGGTCGGATCGGTGCCCACGAACAAGTACGCGGAGGGGTACCCCGGCCGCCGGTACTACGGCGGCTGCGAGGTCGTGGACGAGATCGAGGAGCTCGCCATCGAGCGCGCGCAGGAGCTGTTCGGAGCCGAGCACGCGAACGTCCAGCCGCACGCGGGCGCGCAGACGAACATGGCGGTGTACGCGGCGACGATGGAGCCCGGCGACACGCTCCTCGCCCTCAGGCTCGACCAGGGCGGCCACCTGACGCACGGCCACAAGGTCAACTTCTCCGGCCGGCTGTACAACGTCGTGCACTACGGCGTCTCGCCCGAGACCATGACGGTCGACTACGACGAGGTGCTGCGGCTGGCGAAGGAGGCGCGGCCGAAGGTGATCGTCTGCGGCGGCTCGGCGTATCCGCGCACGGTCGAGACCGACCGGTTCCGCGCGATCGCGGACGAAGTCGGCGCCCTCCTGCTGTGCGACATGGCGCACTTCGCCGGCCTCGTCGCCGCCGGCCTCCTCCCGAGCCCGGTGGAGAACTGCGACTTCGTCACCTCGACGACGCACAAGACGCTCGCGGGGCCCCGGAGCGGATTCATCCTCTGTCGCGAGCAGCACGCAAAGGCGCTCGACAGCGCCGTGATGCCGGGGATGCAGGGCGGCCCGCTCATGCACACGATCGCGGCGAAGGCGACGTGCTTCCGGATCGCGATGACGGACGCGTTCCGCTCGTATCAGCGACAGATCCGCGCGAACGCCGACGCGCTCGGCGAGTCGCTGCAGGAGAACGGGCTCGACCTCGTCACCGGCGGCACCGACACGCACCTGCTGCTCGTCGACCTGCGGAAGTCGGAGTGGACCGGCAAGGACGCGGAGGAACGGCTCGCCGAGGTGAACGTCACGGTCAACCGCAATACGGTGCCGTTCGACGAGCGCTCGCCGTTCGTGACCTCGGGCGTCCGCGTCGGCACGCCCGCGATGACGATGCGCGGCTTCGACGAGGAGGACTTCCGCGAGACCGGCCGCATCATCGCGGAGGCGCTCGTCGAGTCCCCCGACGCCGAAGGGCTGCGCGGTCGCGTCGCCGCGCTGTGTGCGAAGCGGCCGCTCTACCCCGGCTGGCGCGGGTACACGAGCTTCACGTGATCGAGACGCGCCGGCTCACGATCGTCGAGCACCCGCTCGTGCAGCACAAGCTCAGCTATCTCCGCGACAGGGAGACGCCGACGGTCCACTTCCGCAAGCTCGCGAACGAGATCACGCTGCTGCTCACCTACGAGGCGACGAAGGAGTTCCCGACCGAGGACTACGAGATCGAGACGCCGCTCGAGTCGATGACGGCTCAGCGCATCTCGGGCAAGAAGGTGGCCGTCTGTCCCGTGCTGCGCGCGGGCGTCGGGATGCTCGACGGCGTGCTCTCGCTCGTGTCGAGCGCGCGCGTCGGTTTCATCGGCATGTACCGCGACGAGGACACGCTCGAGCCCGTGCAGTACTACTCGAAGCTTCCCACCGATCTCGCCGACCGCGACGCCATCGTGCTCGACCCGATGCTCGCGACCGGGCATTCGAGCGCGGCGGCGATCGACGCGGTGAAGGAGGCCGGAGCGCAGTCGGTGACGCTCGTCTGCATCGTCGCCGCCCCGCCCGGCGTCGAGCACGTGCACGAGCGGCATCCGGACGTCCACATCGTGTGCGCCGCCCTCGACCGCGGCCTCGACGAGCGGGGCTTCATCGTCCCGGGGCTCGGGGACGCGGGAGACCGGCTCTACGGCACGAAGTAGAGAACGATGATCGGCGCCGCCGCCGCGCACTTCGACGTCCTCGACCAGCTCGACAAGCACCTCCAGGTCGTGTGGGGCGCGCTCGTCGCGCTCGTCGTCGTGATCCTCCTGACGCCGGCCGTCGGCGGGATGGCGCGGCTCCTCGGCGCCGTCGACGCGCCCGGCGGCCGGCGGCTCAACCGCAGCCCGGTGCCGCGCCTCGGCGGGCTCGCGCTCTTCCTCGGCATCTTCGTCCCGGCGCTCGCATTCCTGCACCTCGGGCACGAGACGCGCGGGCTGTTGCTGGGCTCCGCGGTCGCCGTCACCGTGGGCGCGATCGACGACTTCCGCGGGCTGCGCTGGTTCGAGAAGCTCGCCGGCCAGCTGCTGGCCGCCGGCATCCCCGTCGGGTTCGGCGTCTGGGTCGACCGCTTCACGTTCCCGGTGGTCGGGATCCACGCGCTGCCGGCGTGGGTCGGGATGCCGCTGACGGTGATGTGGATCGTCGCGATCATGAACATGGTCAACTTCCTCGACGGGCTGGACGGGCTCGCGGCCGGCGTCGCCGCGATCGCGGGCGGAACGTTCGCGGTCATCGCGCTCTCGCTGGGGAAGCCGGACGCGGCCGTGCTGTCGGCGATCGTGCTCGGGGCGTCGCTCGGCTTTCTGCGGCACAACTTCTATCCGGCGCGGATCTTCATGGGGGACTCGGGCGCGCTGCTGCTCGGGTTCGTGCTCGCGACCGTGTCCGTGCAGGGGCTGCTGAAGACGGCGGCGACCGTTGCCCTGTTCTTCCCGCTGATCGTGCTGGCCGTTCCGATCGTGGACACGACGTTCGTCGTCGCGCGGCGCCTGAAGCACGGTGAGCCCGTGTTCGAGGGCGACCAGGCGCACCTGCACCACCGGTTCCTGCGGCGCGGCTTCTCGCAGCCGCAGGCGGCGATGACCATCTGGGTGTGGTGCCTCTCGCTCGCCGCGGCGGCGCTCGGCACCCGCTTCCTGCCGATCCGGCCGCACGGCCATTGGCACGTATGGCCCGCCGTGGGCGCCGCGAGCATCGCGCTGCTCGCGCTCTCGATCTCGATCTACGTCGTCTACGTGCTCGAGATCGTCAAGATCGCGAACCCGTACCAGCGGCGCCGCTCCGCGGACGACCCGCTCCGGAAGGCGTCATAGCTCGCCGGTGTCAGACACCGGTTTTCGGTGTCTGACACCGGACCGCCGTGACAGCGCCACCCCGGCGAGGCAGAGCGCCCCGCCGAGGTAGGCGAGCGACGCGGGCGTCTCGTTCAGCCACGCCCAGCC
The DNA here is from genome assembly GCA_036260475.1 of Gaiellaceae bacterium. Lineage (GTDB taxonomy): Bacteria > Actinomycetota > Thermoleophilia > Gaiellales > Gaiellaceae > Palsa-739. The sequence goes on from DATAMX010000121.1 coordinate 10,363, forward strand.
GAGGAGCACCGAGACCGGCGGGACGAGGTACGTCGTCGCCGCGAGGCGCCCGGCATCCGTGCGGGAGAGCGCGAACCCCCAGGTGATGAACCCGAGCGCGGTCGGCGCGAGGCCGAGGTACACGATCCAGCCGGTCGAGCCGCCGTGAGCGGAACCCAGCTGTCGGCCGAGCTGTGGCGCGAACGGCGTGCAGGCGAGCGCGCCGATCACGGCGCAGCAGAAGACGGTCTGGATGGGGGTGAGGCGCCGGAGCACGACCTTCTGTGCGACGACGCCGGCTGCGTACGCGCCCGCGGCTGCGAGGCAGAGGAGGACGCCGGCCGTGGTCGCCGAGTGCGTCGAGCTCGCGACCGCGATGACGACGACGCCGGCGAAGGCGACCGCGAGCCCACCGAAGAGCGTGCGCGGGAACCCCTCGCGCAGCAGCAGGCCGGCGAGGACGGCGATCAGGATGGGCCCGACGTTGACGAGCATGGCGGCGGTGCCCGCGTCCACGCGCCGCTCGCCGGAGTTGAGCGCGACGTTGTACGCGCCGAACCAGAGCAGCCCGCACACGAGCAGCGGAATCCCGACCTCGCGCAGTGCGTCGCGGCTCGGCAGCCGCTCGCCGCGCAGAAGACCGAGGATCGCGAGCCCGGCCACGGCGACCGAGAGGCGGCCGAGCGAGAGCGCTCCCGGCGAATAGCTCCGGCCCGCCGAGCGGATCCCGACGAACGCAGAGCCCCACAGGAGGACGGTGACACCGGCAGCCGTGAGCGCCGCGTAGTCGCGTGCGCGGACGTCGAGCTTCGTGGCAGCTGCCTCCACCGAAGGATGTAACGCAGCGGGGCCGCGTTTTATTTGACGAAGCTCGCGAGCAGCTCGTTGAACGGCTCGCCGAGGCGCTGCGGTCCGTGCCCCGCTCCCGGAAGCACCGCCCGCAGTGCGCCCAGTCGCTCCTCAAGCACGTCGCACACGGCGTCGAAGGCGGCGCTGTGCCCGCCGCTGACGACGAGCTTCCGGAACGGCGCTGCGGCCAGCTCGTCCAGCGGGATCTCCGCCTCCCACGGGGGACGCTCGACCATGAGCGTCCTCGCCCCCTGGAGGAGCGCGACCGTCAGCCGTCCCGGAGGGTCCGGCGCGCCGACCGACCGTAGGAACGACCTCAGAAAGGCCTCCGGGTCGCGGGGCCCATGCCGCCAGAGCCGCTCCCCGCCGGCGACGAACTCGTCCACCGCCGGGTTACCGCGCGCCACCGCGAACGCCGGCGGCTCGATCACGGTGAGCGAACGGACGAGCTCCGGCTGCCACGCGGCGGCCAGGAGGGCGATGACGCCGCCGTACGAGTGGCCGACGAGGTGCGTCCCCGGCTCGAGGAACCGCTCGAGCCACACGGCCTCGTCGCTGAAGTCCACGCGCTCGACCTCGGGGCCGGGCGGGAAGCCACGCCGGTTCGGGACGACGAGCTCGAACCGCTCGGCGAGGGGCCGCTGGGCGTTCCAGGTGGCTTCGCCGTTGAGCACGCTGCCGTGCACGAACAAAAGGCGCGGCCCTTTTCCCAACGGGGATTCCACTGTTACAAAGTGCGTGCTTTTCGGGCGTCGAACCTGCTATTCTCGCCGCGCATGCAGGCCGCCTCCCGCTCGTCGTTCCAACCCATCGAGGCGGGCGCAATTCTGGCAGGCACGACGGGAATGTGCGCTGCCGGCGGCGCGCTCGTCGGGTGGGGCTTCGGCTCCACCGGCATCGGCGTGCTCGGCGGCGTGGTGGTCGGCATCCCCACCGGAGTCTTCGCGGTCTACCGCCGCTTCAAGGGCTACTTCTCGTGATGGCCGGCGTGTTCTCCACCCCGCGACCCGTCCCGGGCCGCCGTGTTCCCGCGCTCGCAGGCGCCGCGGTGATCGTGCTCGGGCTCCCGGTTTTCCTCGTCGGCGGCTTTCCGATCGGCGGCTGGGCGCTCGCCGCCGTCCTGTGGGCGGCGGGTGAGGCGCTGAGCCTCTGGCTCGGACGGATCCCGACCGGCGCCGACCATCTGCGCAAGTCCGGGATGGTCGCGCTCGCGATGTCGTTCCGCGGCATCGGCGTGATGGTCGTTCTCCTCGCCGTCACAGTCGCGAACAAGGGCCTCGGCGTCTCCGCCGTCGTGCTGTACGCGCTCGCGTACTCGCTGAGCCTCGGGGTGTCGCTCCTCGAGTACTTCGGGTCGGAGAAGATCCGCTGACCATGCTGGCCGCAACCTTCAATCCGGCGAACGAGTTCGAGCTCAAGCAGTGGGTCGGGATCCATCTCGGCCCGCTCGACATGTCGATCAACAAGGCGGTGGTGTACCTCGCCATCAGCGCCGCGCTGACGATCTTCGTCGGCATCTTCACGATGCGCAGCCGGCTCGCACTCCTGCCGAGCAAGCGGCAGACCGTAGGCGAGGCGCTGTACGAGATCGCGCAGACGCAGATCGCGGAGCAGGGATTGCCCGCGAAGGCGATCGGGCGCTGGTTCCCGTACGTCGCAACGCTCTTCCTCTTCATCTTCACGATGAACTTCGTCGGCTTCATCCCGCTGCCGCTCACCGGCGACAAGTGGCACGGCGTCCCGACATGGGGGATCTATGCGGTGACGTCGCAGCTCTCGGTCACCCTCGTCCTCGCCGTCCTCACCGTCGTCTTCACGCACGTCGAGGGCGTGCGCTACAACGGGCTCAAGTACTTCAAGAGCTTCGTGCCCGCCGGCGTGCCGAAGGCGATGGTGCCGGTGATGGCCGTCCTCGAGACCATCTCGCACGTGTTCCGCGTCATCAGCCTGAGCGTCCGGCTCTACGCGAACATGGTCGCGGGCCACATGCTGATCCTCGTCTGCATCGGCCTGCTCTTCATTCTCTCGGGCGTCACGTTCTGGATCGCCGTCCCGCCGTTCCTCTTGCTCGGACTGCTCTTCTACGTGTTCGAGGTCGTCATCGTCGTCGCAATCCAGGCGTTCATCTTCGCCGCCCTGACCGCCATCTACATCGGCTCGGCGATCGAGCCGGCTCACTGAAAAGGAGAAAGGACCGTGCATCTACTGTTTGCAGCAGGGGAAACGATCAAGGCCGCCAAGGCACTCGGCTTCGGTCTCGGCATGGGCCTCGGCTCGCTCGGCGCAGGCATCGGCATCGGCACCGTGTTCGCGTCCATGATCCAGTCGGTCGCCCGCCAGCCTGAGCTGCGCGGCGAGCTGCAGGGGATCATGTGGCTCGGCTTCGCACTCACCGAGGCGGTCGTGTTCTACGGCCTCGTCGGCGGCTTCCTCGGCTTCGTGCTGGTGTCGAACACCTGATGCTCGTCGCAGCCAGCAGCCCGCTCACCAAGATCATCCCGGGGCTGATGATCTGGACGATCATCTTCTTCGTGATCGTCTTCGTCGCGCTGAAGAAGTTCGCGTTCGGCGCGATCCAGCGGATGATCGACGAGCGGCGCGAGCAGATCCGGCGCTCGATCGAGGAGGCCGACAACGCGCGGGACGAGGCGCGCAAGCTGCTGGAGGAGCATCGCCAGCTCATCGGCCAGGCGCGCAGCGACGCGGAGAACATCCTCGCGGAGGCGCGCAAGACACGCGAGTCGATGGAGCAGCGCATGCGCGAGGAGACCGAGGCCGAGCGGCAGCGCCGGCTCGAGGAGACGCGCAAGGAGATCGCCGCCGAGACCGCGCGCGCGCTCGAGCAGATTCGCAACGAGGTCGCAGACCTCACGCTCGAGGCCGCGTCGCGTGTCGTCGGCCGCGCGCTCGACGCCGACCGCGACCGCGACCTCATCAGCGAGGCGATCGGCTCGCTCGACTTCTCGCGCCTCGAGGAGTCCGCATAGCCGCTGCGCAGCGCATCTATGCCGAGGCGCTGTTCGGCGCCGCGAAGGAGGACGGCCGGCTCGCGCAGGTGCACGAGGCGCTCGTCGACTTCGCCGCCGCGGTCGAGCAGACGCCGGAGCTGCGCATGGTCCTGCGCAATCCGCAGCTCGAGTCGTCCGAGAAGGCGCGCATCCTCTCCGACCTCGCCGGCGACGAGGAGCCGTTGTTCAAGAACTTCCTCCTGCTCGTCGCCGAGAAGGGCCGCGCGGGCGAGATCGAAGAGATCGCTCGGGAGTTCGAGCGGTTGATGGCGCGCGAGGAGCGCCGCCTGACCGTCGAGCTGACCACCGCGCGCGAGCTCACCGACGAGGAAGCGCAGGACATCGTCGCGCAGATCGAGAAGGCGGCCGGGCGCAAGGTGGAGGCGACGCGCAGCGTCGATCCCGACCTCGTCGGCGGCATCGTCCTACAGGCCGGTTCGTACCGCGTCGACGCGAGCGTCCGCGGACGTTTGGAACGACTCAGACAGGAACTCGTGAGGAGATAAATGAAACTGCGTCCTGAAGAGATCACGTCGATCCTCCGTCAGCGGATCGAGCAGTACGACGTCGAGACGGACCTCGCGGAGGTCGGTACGGTCCTGTCGATCGGCGACGGCATCGCGCGCGTCTACGGCCTCGAGAACGCCGTCGCGCTCGAGATGCTCGAGCTCGAGCACGGCGTCGTCGGCCTCGCGTTCAACCTCGAGGAGGACCAGGTCGGCGTCGCGCTGTTCGGCGAGTGGGAGAAGGTCGGCGAGGGCGAGCCCGTGCGCCGCACCGGCACGGTCGCGAGCATCCCCGTCGGGGACGCGCTGCTCGGCCGCGTCGTCGACCCGCTCGGGAACCCGCTCGACGGGCGCGGCCCGATCGAGTCGGACGAGCGCCGCCCGCTCGAGTTCAAGGCGCCGGGCGTCATCGCGCGCCAGCCGGTGAAGGAGCCGCTCGCCACCGGCATCAAGGCGATCGACTCGATGACGAACGTCGGCCGCGGACAGCGCGAGCTGATCATCGGCGACCGCTCGACCGGCAAGACGGCGATCCTCATCGACACGATCCTCAACCAGCGCGAGACGGACGTGCACTGCATCTACGTCGCGATCGGGCAGAAGGCATCGACGGTCGCCGGCATCTACGAGCGGCTGCGCGAAGCGGGCGCGATGGAGTACACGACGATCGTGACCGCGTCGGCGAACGAGGCGGCTCCGATCAAGTGGATGGCGCCGTTCGCCGGTTGCGCCATGGGCGAGCACTACCTCTTCAACGGCAAGCACGCGCTCGTCATGTACGACGACCTCTCGAAGCACGCGGACGCGTACCGCCAGCTGTCGCTGCTGCTGCGCCGCCCGCCGGGCCGCGAGGCGTTCCCCGGCGACGTCTTCTACCTGCACTCGCGGCTCCTGGAGCGCGCGTGCAAGCTCTCCGACGAGAACGGCGGCGGCTCGCTCACCGCGCTGCCGGTCATCGAGACGCAGGCCGGCGACGTGTCGGCGTACATCCCGACGAACGTCATCTCGATCACCGATGGGCAGATCTTCCTGCAGTCCGACCTCTTCTACTCGGGCGTGCGCCCGGCAGTGAACGTCGGCATCTCGGTGTCGCGCGTCGGCGGATCGGCGCAGAGCCGGGCGATGCGCAAGGTCGCCGGCCGTCTGCGCCTCGACCTCGCGCAGTACCGCGAGCTGGAGGCGTTCGCGCAGTTCGGCTCGGAGCTCGACCGCGCGACGCAGCAGGCGCTCACGCGCGGCGAGAAGATGGTCGCGACGCTGAATCAGCCGCAGTACCAGCCGTGGCCGATGGAGGAGCAGGTGGTCGGCATCTACGCCGGCATCCACGGCTACCTCGACGACATCCCGACGCCGCAGGTGCAGCGCTTCCAGGACGAGCTGCGCGAGTTCCTCCGCGCCGAGGGAACCGTCTACGAGCAGATCAAGGAGACGGGCGACCTTCCCGACGACCTGGCCGAGAAGCTCAACGGCCAGATCGAGAAGTTCAAGAACACCTTCAACGTCGAAGAGGAAGCCAGCCTCGTCTAGTGGCCTCCCTGCAGGACATCCGCCGGCGGATCGCCTCCGTCCGGAACACGCGCAAGATCACGAAGGCGCTCGAGCTCGTCGCCGGCGCCCGGCTGCGCCGTGCGCAGTTGCGGATCGAGGAGATGCGGCCGTACGCGGACCGGATGCAGGAGCTCATGATCGGCACCGCCCGCGCGGCTTCCTCGTTCCGGAACCTGCCGCTGATGGAGCGGCGGGAGGAGAAGCGCGTCGGCATCGTCGTCTTCAGCGGCGACCGCGGGCTCGCCGGCCCGTTCAACGGCCAGGTGCTCCGGCGCGCGTTCGAGCTCGAGCGGCAGCTGCGCGCCGAGGGGCGCGAGGCCGTGTGGACCGTCGTCGGGCGCAAGGGCGCGTCGACGCTCCGCTTCCGGCGATACGAGGTCGCCGCACAATGGGCGGGATTCGTCGACAAGCCGACGTACCACGACGCACAGGGCGTCGCGCACAAGCTCGCCGAGCTGTACACCGAGCAGGACGTCGACCGCGTCGTCGTCGTGTACAACCGTTTCGTCTCGCCGCTCGTTCAGCGCGTGATCGTGTCCGACCTGCTGCCGATCCCCGAGCACGTGCTCGAGGGAAGCGCCGAGGAGGATGCAGATCCGAAGAAGCAGGCGCTGCGCGGCGACTTCATCTACGAGCCGGAGCCGGAGGAGATCCTCGAGCGGCTGCTGCCCGTCTATCTCGAGACCGAGGTCTACCGGGCGCTGCTCGAGTCGGCCGCGTCGTTCCTCGCCGCGCAGATGACGGCGATGAGGAACGCCTCGAAGAACGCGAACGAGCTGATCGACACCTACACGCTGCAGATGAACCGCGCCCGCCAGGCCGAGATCACCCAGGAGATCCTCGAAGTGGTCGCCGGCGCAGACGCGCTGAGTTAATGCACGCCGGTGTCAGACACCGGTCCGGTGTCTGACACCGGAGAAGATAAAAGGAGACACATGGCTGCAACGAAGACCGCTAAGAGCACCGGCCGGATCATCGAGATCAAGGGTGTCGTCCTCGACGCCGTCTTCCCGAGCGGCCTGCCCGAGATCAACCACGCGCTCAGCGTGCAGGTGGCCGAGGGCGACGGCACCCGCGAGCTCATCGCGGAGGTGCAGCAGCACCTCGGCGACGACCGCGTGCGCGCGGTGGCGATGGACTCGACGGACGGGCTCGCGCGCGGCGTCGAGATCGTCGACACCGGTGCGCCGATCTCCGTCCCGGTGGGCGACCAGACGCTCGGGCGGATCTGGAACGTCATCGGCGACCCGGTCGACGGCAAGGAGAAGGCCTCGGGCGAGCGCCGCCCGATCCACGCCGATCCGCCGGCCTTCAGCGAGCTGTCGCCGAAGGTCGAGATCTTCGAGACGGGCATCAAGGTCATCGACCTGATCGCGCCGTACGTGCGCGGCGGCAAGGTCGGCCTCTTCGGCGGCGCCGGCGTCGGCAAGACGGTGACGATCACCGAGCTGATCAACAACGTCGCGCAGCAGCACGGCGGCGTGTCGGTCTTCACGGGCGTCGGCGAGCGCACGCGCGAGGGCAACGACCTCATCCTCGAGATGACGGAGTCGGGCGTGCTCGACAAGGTCGCTCTCGTCTACGGGCAGATGAACGAGCCGCCGG
>DATAMX010000152.1:0-29298 GCA_036260475.1 Gaiellaceae bacterium
CGGCCCTTCCACGACGGCCGGCACACCTCGATCACGCACGCGGCCGCGTCGGGGAACGCGCCGGTCGCGATCCAGGCCCGCGCCGGCCACGCGAGCTTCTCGACGACTCAGCGGTACATCGACCTCGCCGGCGTCCAGTTCCGGGACGAGGCCGAGCAGCTCGGCCGCCACCTCTTCGGCGCGCGCGATGCGAACGGCAAACGCTGACGATCCGCTCATCGGGGTCAGCTGCGGCCACCGGGTGCCGCGGAAGCCCGTGACGATGAAGTACGACGCCGGCGGCCAGGCGATCAAGCGCTACTGGTGCATGGAGTGTGGCACCTACCGGATGAGCGGCGGCCCGGCGACTGGCGGCCGGGCCTTCGACTTCCTGCTCGAGCTCCGCGACGAGATCTCGTCGCGAGGCCTCGTGGTCGACGATCCCGGCACCGAGCAGGGCCGCGCGGTCGTCTCCGCGTTCGGCGCACGGATTCGCCTGGGCAAAAGTATGGGCAAAAGTTGAAGTCCGGGCGGGAAAAAACTCGCGAGTTATTTCCGGTGGAATGGCTTTACGGAGCGGCGTGGGGGTCGAACCCACCTACCGACGGGTTACGTCGGCGTACCGGTTTTGAAGACCGGCTGGGCCACCGGGCCCGGCCGCTCCGGCGCGAAAGCTAGTGGAGGATCAGCCTTCGAGGTATCCGGTGTCCCAGCCCGACGGCTGGTACGCACGCCCTTCGGCGCCGCCGCTGAACGAGAAGATGACCGTGTCCGCCTCGTTCGCGACCGCGACGCGCTCGGCGCCCGCGTTCTCGATGTACACGAGCGTCCCCGCGGGCGCCGGGATCTCCTCGTCGCCGACGGTGAACGTCGCTCCGCCGCTCGTGACGAAGTAGAGCTCGGGGGCGCCGCTGTCGCTTTCGTCGTGACGCTTGATCACTTCGTCGCCGGCCGCGCCGCGCCAGGCGTTCACGCCGAAGGTCGTGATCCCGAAGTGATGACGGATGGGGGCCCAGTACGGCCACTTCTCCGCGGCGATCTCGTCGATGTGCGTGCACTGCCAGCCGGGCACGGGGCGATCCTCCCTCATTCGAAGCGGGCGAGCAAGTCCGCGGGGGGGAGATCCGCCAGCGAGTCGAGCACGAGGTCGGCCTCATCGAGGCCGAGGCTGCGCGTCACCTCGTTCGGAATGCCGACGCAGAAGATGCCCGCCGCCCGCGCCGCGCGGATGCCGTTGGGCGAGTCCTCGAACGCGATCGCCTCCGCGGCCGGGACGCCGAGCAGCCAGAGCGCCTCGAGGTAGAGGTCGGGTCGCGGCTTTGCACGTGCGACGTCGTGGTTCGCGGCCACGATCGCATCCCAGCCGACGGCCCGCTCGAGGCGGCCGAGGTGCATGTCGATCCACCGGTTGCTCGAGCTCGAGACGATCGCGCGCTTCAGCCCGCGCCGCTCCGCCTCTGCGAGGTAGTCCGCGATGCCGGGCCTGAGCTCCTCCGTCTCCAGCAGCGTCAGCTCGTGCGCGCGGCGGAGCCCGTTCAGCTCCTCCTGTTCGAGCGGCGCCCCGACGAGCTCCTCGAGGTGCCGCATCGGCTCCCACGGCGCGCCGATCGTGCCGATGAGGGTCGCCCACTGGTCCTCCGGGAGCTCGAAGCCGTGCTTCCGGTACAGCCACGCCCAGCCCTCGCGCGACGCCGACTCGGTGTCGATGATGAGGCCGTCGAAGTCGAAGAGGAAGGCGCGGATCGGCACGGCGATGCAGAGTACGCACGTGGCGATCCTGGGCGTCGACGTCGGCGGGACGTTCACGGATGCGGTGCTCCTCGACGGCGGGCGCGTTCGCACGGCGAAGGTCCCCACGGCGCAGCGACAGGAGGAATCGGTGCTCGCGGCGGCGCACGCGGTCGGCGCCCGGGACGTCGAGCGCTTCGCGCACGGAACGACGACGGCCACGAACGCGCTCCTCGAACGGCGAGGCGGGCGCACCGCGTTCGTCGGCAACGCGGGCTTCGAGCATCTGCTGCACCTGCGCAGACAGACGCGCGCGCACCTGTACCGGTTGTGCGCGCAGCATCCCGAGCCGCTCGTGCCGCTCGAGCGCTGCCACGGCGTCCGCGGACGGCTCGGGCCCGACGGCGAGCTCGAGCCGGTCGATCTCGACACGCTGCCCGACGTCGGCGGCGTCGACGCCGTCGCGGTCTGCCTCCTCTTCTCGTTCCGCGACCCGAGCCACGAGATCGCCGTCGCCGGCGAGCTGCGCAGGCGCCATCCGGACGTGCGCGTCGTCGCGTCCCACGAGCTCGCGCCCGAGTTCCGCGAGTACGAGCGCGCGTCGACCGTCACCGCCGATGCGTACCTCGCGCCCGTCGCCGCGCGTTACCTCTCGGCGCTGGCCGCGTCCGCGCGCGAAGCGGGGCTGCCCGAGCCGCTCGTGATGCTCTCCTCCGGCGGTGTGGCTTCGCTCGCGGAGGCGGCCGCGCATCCGTCCACGATCCTCGTCTCCGGGCCTGCGGGCGGCGTCGTCGGGGCCGGACTCGTCGCGCGCCGCGCCGGCTTCGCGGACGCGATCGCCTTCGACATGGGCGGGACGTCGACGGACGTCTGCCTGCTGCCCGGGGGCCGCGCCGCGCGCGTGGCGGAGCGCGACGTCGGGGGCTTCCCGATCCGCCTCCCCACGGTCGATCTGCACACGGTCGGGGCAGGAGGCGGCTCGCTCGTCCGCGTCGATGCCGGCGGGGCGATTCGCGTCGGGCCCGAGAGCGCGGGCGCACACCCGGGCCCGGCGTGTTACGGCGCCGGGGGCGGGCCGACCGTCACCGACGCCAACCTCTTGCTCGGCAGGTTGCCCGCGGAGCTGCCCGGTGGGCTCGTCCTCGACCGCGACGCCGCTGCTGCGGCGCTCGCGGGCATCGACCCGGAGGCGGTCGTCGACGTCGTGAACGCGGAGATGCTGCGCGCGCTGCGCGTCGTCTCCGTCGAGCGCGGTCACGACCCGCGCGACTTCGCTCTCGTCGCATTCGGCGGCGCCGGTCCGCTGCACGCGTGTGCGCTCGCGGAAGAGCTCGGGATCGGCGTCGTCCTCGTTCCCGAGGCGGCGGGCGTCCTGTCCGCGCTCGGCCTCGTCGCCGGCGACGAGCGCCGCGACCGCGTCGTCTCGCACGTGCGTCCGCTCGCCGAGGTGTCGGGGCTCCCGGCGGAAGGCGAGGCCGACCTGCGCTACCGAGGCCAGTCGTTCGAGCTGACGGTGCCGCTGCAGCCGGACCTCGCCGGCGCGTTCCACCGCGCGCACGCGGAGCGGTACGGATACGCGGACGAGGCGCGGGAGATCGAGCTCGTCGCGGTGCGGACCGCCGAGGTCGTCCCCGGACCCGAAGTCGACCTCGAAGTTGCAAGTCGTCACAAGGTCACGGGTCCGGAGCTCGTCGCGCTGCCCGGCGCCACGTGCTGGGTGCCGGACCGCTGGAGCGGAGAGACGAACTCCGACGGGACACTGGTGCTGAGCAGGTGAACGTCGAGCTGCAGGTGATCGGGAGCTCGCTCCGCGCGGTTGCGGAGGAGATGGGCGCCGTGCTCATCCGGTCGGCGTTCTCCGCGAACATCAAGGAACGGCGCGACTGCTCCACCGCGCTCTTCGACGAGAACGGGCGGATGGTCGTCCAGGCCGAGCACATCCCCGTGCACCTCGGCGCGATGCCCGACGCGGTCGCTGCCGTCATGACGTTGCCCGGCGACTTCTGGATTCTCAACGACCCGTACACGGGCGGAACGCATCTGCCCGACGTCACGCTCGTCTCGCGCACCGCGCTCGGCTACGCGGTCTCGCGCGCGCACCACGCGGACGTCGGCGGGATGGAGCCCGCGAGCCTGCCGGCGTTCTCACGCGAGCTCTACCAGGAGGGATTCGTCATCCCGCCGACGCCGCTCTCCGACGAGGTGATCGACCTCTTCGTCGCCAATGCGCGCAATCCCGACGAGCGACGTGGCGACCTGCGCGCGCAGATCGCCGCGCATCGCCTCGCCGCCGCGCGGATCGACGAGCTCTGCCGGGGGCGCGGACGCGAACGGGTGGCTGCAGCGATGGACGAGCTGTACGCGTACTCGGAGCGGATGGTGCGGGCCGCGATCGCGCGCCTTCCGGACGGGACGCGCTCGGCGGAGGACGTCGTCGAGGCTGTCGACGGCGAGCTCGTCATACGCGCGACGATCGAAGTCGCCGGTGAAGAGATCCGCATCGACTTCACGGGGACGAGCGCCCAGGATGCGTACAACCTCAACTGCCCACTCGCCGTCACGAAGTCCGCGTGCTACTTCGTAGTCCGCTGCCTCACCGAGCCGGATCTGACCGCGTCCGGGGGCGCGTTCGCGCCCGTGACGGTGACCGCGCCGGAGGGGTGTCTCGTCAACGCGCGCCGGCCGGCCGCGGTCGTCGCCGGCAACACCGAGACGTCGTCGCGCATCGTCGACGTCGTCTTCGCCGCGCTCGGGGCTTTCGCTCAGGGGCAGGGGACGATGAACAACGTCGCGCTCGGCAACGAGCGCTTCACGTACTACGAGACGATCGGCGGCGGGCAGGGCGCGTGCGCAGACGCCGACGGGCCGAGCGCCGTGCACGTCGCCATGTCGAACACGCTGATCACGCCGGTCGAGGCGCTCGAGCTGTCGTATCCGCTGCGCGTCGAGCGCTGGCACCTGCGCAAGGGCTCGGGCGGCGCTGGCGTGCACCGCGGCGGCGACGGCGTCGTGCGCGAGCTGCGCGTCCTCGAGGACTGCCGCCTCTCGGTGCTCGCCGAGCGCCGCGCACACGGACCGCACGGCGCGGCCGGCGGCGCGGACGGCGCGCCCGGCCGCACGCTCGTCAACGGCGAGGAGCAGCCGGCGAAGGTGACGACGGCGCTGCGCTCGGGGGACCTGATTCGGATCGAGACGCCGGGCGGCGGAGGGTTCGGGCCCGCCTGATCTTTACACCGCGTTCAAGTGCAGCGGCCTAGGGTCGAGTCCACGGGTACCGCGACGCTGACACTGCGACTGTCCGACGCCGATCGTTCGCGCGCCGCCGTCCAGCTGCGCGACGCGTGCGTCGACGGGAGGCTGACCGTCGAGGAGCTCTCAGAACGCCTCGAGAGCGCGTACACCGCGCGTACGGTCGCCGAGCTCGCCCCCGTCATGCACGACCTCTTACCTTCTACGGCGGACAGCCGGCAACTCGCGCCGTGGTGGTCGCGCGCCGCCGCGTTGCTCGTGGACGGATGCATCCTCGCGGGCGCCGCGCTTCTCGCGGGAGTTCCCCTTGCAGCAGTCGGCTCGTCGCAATGGCCGCTCGCGGGCGCTCTCGTCGCCCTTCCATTGAGCCTCGTGTACTTCACGGCCGCGCACGGCGGTCCGCGCGGGCAAACCGTCGGCGATTACGTGAACGACATCGCGGTCGAGAGCGACGCGCTTCGCACCGGCATCGGCGGACGTGCGTCGTACGGTCAGGCGTTCGGCCGAACGCTGATGGTCGGCCTGTTCCTCGGGCTGTTTCTCGTCGGCGGATTCCTGGACTTCTTCTGGCCGCTGTGGGACCGGCGGCGCCAGGCCTGGCACGACAAGGTGGCCGGAACGGTCGTCGTCAGGACTGCGCCGCGGCTGCGCCGCTGACGCGTACGCGCCCGAGAGAAGCGGCCTGGACACAAAGCGCGGCAGCGATCGCGCTCGCGAACGCGCCGGCGGTCCCGATGCGTGGAAGCAGGAGCCCGAGCGCCGAGTAGAACGCGGCGAACGAGAACAGCCCGATGAGGAGACCACGCAGGAGCCCGGCGGCGGCGGCGCGGCCCTCGAGCCGCCGCGCGAACGTCGCCAGCACCGCGGAGTAGAGGGGATAGACGGCGAGGAGGCCCGTGAGCCGCGCGCCGATCGTCGTCGCCGCCGCCGTCAGGACGAGAACGACGGCCGTCGCGACGACCGCGCGCGCCGGCAGGTCCCAGCGCGGCGCGCGAACGGATGTCTCCGTCCGCGCCGGGAACGGCGGGAGCAGAAGGAGCGCGGCGACGAGCACGGCCGGCACGAGCGGCAGGAGCAGAGCGAGCGGCGCCGCATGCACCGCGACGGCGGCGGCCGCGAATCCGAGCGAAGCCGCCACGAGTGGCGCGCGCGGCGCCAGCGCGTAGCCGACGCAGAACGCCGCTTCGGCGATCGCTCCCGAGAGCGACCCGACGGCCGTTCGCCCCGCGAAACGCCGGCCGTGCTCCAGCGTGAGCACGAAGACGAGCGGCCCCGACGTCAACGGCAGGCCGACGAGCCAGCCGGACACGGCGCCGCCCCAGCGCCGGCCGGCGAGCGTCGCGGCGACCATGACGGCGGGAGTGAGGACGAGCTTGAGGAGGAGCGTCGTCACGGGGTGAGCCTATGTAACGTCGCGTGATGCGCACGCCTCTCTGCGATCTGCTCGGGATCGACCATCCCATCGTCCAGGCGCCGATCGGGCCGGTCGCCGGGCCGTCGCTCGCAGCGGCGGTCTCGAACGCCGGCGCACTCGGAACGCTCGCGCTCTCCTGGTCGGGCGACGTCGCCGCGCTCGTGCGGGAGACATCCACACTCACGAATCGCCCGTTCGGCGGGAACCTCGTGCTCGAGTGGGACCAGCACGCACGCCTCGACGCCGCGCTCGACGCGGGACTGCGGATCGTCTCCCTGACGTGGGGCGATCCCGCGCCGTACGTCTCGGCGGTGCACGACGCCGGCGGCGTCGTCCTGCACACGGTCGGCAGCGCCGACGAGGCGCGGCGCGCGGTGGCCGCCGGCGTCGACGTCGTCGTCGCGCAGGGCTGGGAGGCGGGCGGGCACGTCGGGGGTCGCGTTGCGACGCTGCCGCTCGTTCCCGCCGTCGTCGACGCCGTCGCGCCCGTCCCCGTCATCGCGGCCGGCGGGATCGGTGACGGCCGCGGCGTTGCGGCCGTCCTCGCTCTCGGTGCGCAAGCCGCGTGGCTCGGTACGCGCTTTCTGCTGGCGGACGAGTGCCGCGTGCACGAGCGCTATCGCCGGCGCATCGCCGAGGCGGTGGAGACCGACACCGAGTGGTACGCGGACCTGTACGACGTCGGCTGGCCGAACGCGCCGCACCGGGCGCTTCGGAACGCGACGGCGGAGCAGTGGGAGCGCAGCGGGCGGCCTCCTTCCGGGTCGCGTCCCGGAGAGGGCGAGCCGGTGGCCGCGCGCGCATCCGGCGAGCCGATTCTCCGCTACACGTCCGCGACCCCTGCGGAAGGCATGACCGGCGACATCGATGTGCTGTCGCTGTGGGCCGGTCAGAGCGTCGCGCTCGCACGCGTCCGGCAGCCGGCGGCGGAGATCGTCGCCGATCTCGTCTCGCGGTTGTAGCCTCACGGCATGGAGCGCGCCGTCACCGTCGCCTGCGTCCAGGCCGAGCCGGTCATCCTCGACCGCGAGCGCACGCTGGACAAGCTCGAGGGGCTCGCGGCGCAAGCGGCCGGCAAGGGCGCAGAGCTCGTCGTCTTCCCGGAGACGTTCGTGCCCGTCTACCCGTCGTCCCGCTGGGCGAAGGCGTTCGCGGGCTGGCAGGACACCGGCGCGAAGGAGACGTTCGCGCGCATCGCGCAGAACTCGATCGCCGTCGGCTCCCCGTCCGAGCGGCGGCTGGCGGCCTGCGCACGCGAGCTCGGGGTCTGGCTCGTCACCGGCGTGAACGAGGTCGAGCCGGAGCGGCCAGGGACGATCTACAACGCGCTTCTCTATCACGCTCCCGACGGCTCGCTCGCGTTGCACCACCGCAAGCTCGTCCCCACGAACCACGAGCGGCTCATCTGGGGACAGGGCGACGGTCGCGGCCTCGACGCGGTCGAGACGGGCTTCGGCCGCGTCGGCGGTCTCGTCTGCTGGGAGAACTACATGCCGCTCGCACGCTTCGCGCTGTACGAGGCCGGCGTCGAGATCTACGTCGCGTCGACCGCGGACGACGGCGACGCGTGGCAGTCGACGCTCGTGCACATCGCGCGCGAGAGCCGCTCCTACGTCGTGTCACCGTCCGCGTTCCAGCGCGCCTCCTCGTATCCCGACGACTTCCCGCTCGCGTCGGAGCTCGAGGGCGCGGGCATTCTCGGTCGCGGCGGCAGCGCGATCCTCGCGCCCGACGGCACGTATCTCGCCGGCCCGCTGTACGACGAGGAAGGAATCCTGTACGCCGAGCTCGATCCGAGCCGGCTGCTCGCCGAGCGTCAGCGCTTCGACCCGGTCGGTCACTATCACCGGCCGGACGTGCTCCAGCTCGGTGTCAGCCCTTCGGCTCGCGCGGCCGATGTGACGCCGAGTACACGTCCTTCCGCCTGATCAGCCCGTCCTCGAGCGGGAAGACGTCGACTCCGTCCCACTCGACGCCGCGCGCGCTCGCCGTCCACTCGCACACCGCGAAGTCGTCGCCGACCCGTAGGCTCACGGTCGAGAACCGGAGATCGGGGTTGTTCCGGAATATGGCTGCGATGTGCTCCCGCACGGCAGCGGCTCCTTCGGCGCGCTCGTCGGCCGTGTGGTTGTGGAACACGACGTCGGGATGGTGCATCGACGAGATCGTGTCGACGTCCTGCGCGTTCCAGGCGTCGTTGTAGCGCTCGATCAGGTCGCGGGCGTTCAGGCGGCACAGTGTCTCACGAAACCGCTCGAGGACAGCTCACTCGTAAGCTCCCGGATCATGGATGGAGTGCGGGCGCCCGGGCTCCCCAGGGGCTCGAGGTCGGCGTGAGCACAGGGGTGGCGATCGCGCTGGCGCTCGCGCTCGCGTCGACGACGCTGACCAACATCGCGTACCTGCGCCAGCACGAGGCGGCCGCGGCGTTGCCGGTCCTGTCGCTGCGGCGCCCTCTCCACGCGGCGCGGCTTCTGCTGACGGATCGCAGCTGGCTGCTCGGGTTCGCCATGGAGACGGGCGGCTTCGCGCTCTATGCAGCCGCGCTGGCGTTGGCACCGCTCGCACTCGTGCAGAGCATCGCCGCAGGTGGCATCGGCGTGCTCGCCTACTCGTCGGCGCACTTGGCCGGTCGTCGGCTGCGCCGGCACGAGATCGGCGGGGTGGTCGTCTCGGTGTTGGGCCTGGTCGCGCTTGCGGTGTCCCTGGTCGGCGGCGAGCGCGACGGTCGGGGGTCGACGCTGCCGATCGTCGTGTGGCTTGCGGCGACGGCGGCCGTCGCGCTGGTCGTTCTCGGCGTCGGTCGGCGCGTCGGCGGCATGGCGGTCGCGCAGGGAGCGGCCGGCGGGCTGTTTTTCGCGATCGGCGACATCTCGACCAAGGTGGCGACGCAGGGCGGTCCGCGGATCGCGTTCGTCGTCGCCGTCGTCGTCGGGTACGCCCTTGGAACATGGCTCCTCCAGCTCGGCTACCAGCTCGGTGGCGCACTCACCGTTGCGGGTGTGGCGACCTTGTTCACGAACGCGCTGCCGATCGTGGCGGGAACGATCGTTCTCGACGAGCCTGTGCCCTCCGGTGGGCTCGGCTGGGTGCGTCTGTTTGCATTCGCCGCCGTCGTGGCTGGGGCGATCCTCCTTACAAGGCCGGCGGACGGCGCCGACCCTCAATCGACTGCGAGAACGTAGGCGACGAACGCGAGCCAGAGGAGCACCCAGATCACGATCCCCGATGCCGCAAAGCGGCGTCTGACCCGCAGCTCGAAGACAGCGAGGAGGCCTCCGGCGAGAGCAAGCGATCCGGCGACGATCGATGAGGCATGGAGGTGCCAGCCGGTCGCGACGAGGCCGAACGCGACCGGCAGCGTCGACTGGAAGACCATCGCGCCGGTGATGTTCCCCAGCGCAAGCGTGTCCTTCCCGGTTCGGGCCCAGAAGATGCTGTTGACCTTCTCGGGCAGTTCGGTCGCAAACGGCGCGATCACGAGCGAGAGCACGAGCGGCTCGATCCCGACACGCGCGGAGGCATGGATGAGCTGTTCGACGAACATGTCGGCGCCGCCGATGATCGCGCCGAGGGCGACGAGGAGCTGGACGATCACGGTGGCCAGGCCCGGCGGGTCGTCTTTGGTCATGTCGAACAGGAGCGGCTTCAGCTCCGCCTCCGACGCGACCTCGCCGCTCTGCGCGAGCGTGAGGCGCACATAGGCGCTGTAGGCGAGCACGAGCGCGATGGCGGCGAGTAGGCGCAGCCAGAGCGGGACGCCGATGACGCCGAGCCCGAATCCAACCGCGAAGCAGCTCAGAAAGAAGCCGAGGTCGCGCTCGAGCGTCGGGATGTGGACGTCGAGCGCGACACCCTGCGGCCTGCGTCGTCGCCACCCGTAGGCGGCGCTGCCGACCAACGCCATCGCCAGCGTCGCGAGCAGGAACGGCGCACCGAGAATCGCGCCGGTCGCCACCCCGTGCGAGCCCTCACCGCCGCGAGCGATCGCGGTGACGGGGATCAGCGTCTCGGGTAGCGCGGTCGCGACCGCGGCCAACAGGCTTCCGACCGCGCCTTGTCCGAGAGCGAGCTTCGCGCCCAGCCACTCGACCCCGTTGGTGAACAGGAGCGCGCCCGAGAGCACGATCGCGATGCTGAGCAGAAGCAAGAGCACGGTCGTCATCGCCGCACCTTCCGCGTCAACTCGACGGCGCCAGTGACGCCGAAGGCGATCCCGAGCGCGACACCGAGCGCGAGGAGCGGACGCTCTTCGAACGCTCGCCCGCCGTAGTAGCCCAGCAGCACCGCGTAACCGGCCCAGGAACAGGCCGCGACGGCGGCAATCGGGAAGAAGACGACGGCCCGGAAGCGCACCATGCCGGCGGTGAAGGTGGTCGCCGTCCGTCCCCCGGGAACGAACCGTGCGATCAGGATCAGGTACGGGCCCCGCTCGGCCAATTGCTTCTCCGCCCAGACGAGCACCCGTCGCGCCCGTCTACCGTGGAAGAGCCTCTCCCGCGCCCGCGGGCCGACCTTTCGCCCGAGCAGGTACGCGGACGAGTCGCCGACGAAGGCGCCCACCGCGGCGGCGGCGATGACCGTCCCCAGATGCAGCTCCCCCAGGCTGGCGAGGACGCCGCCGGTGATCGCCAGCGTCTCGCTCGGCACGATGGGCACGAGGGCGTCCAGCGCGGCGATCCCGACGATCACCGCGTACGACCAGGGCGTCGAGAGCAGGTCGATCAGCGCCTGCGTCATCGCCAGGGTCGCGAGCGTTCGGCCACGCTCTCGGCTTCCCGGGCGAGGGCCTGTTTCCAGCGCAGCGTACGGAGCATGAGCGCGATCGCGGCGAAGCCGAGCACGAGATTGACCGTGACGAGCGCAAGTTTCATCCCGACGCTGAAGCTGAGCACTCTCGCGACCGGTGCCTTCCCCGAGAAGACGTACGCGATCAGACCCTGTTCGGTGCCGATGCCGGCGGGCGTCAAGGGAAGCACCGTGGAGAGGCTCTGAGTTACCTGGACGAGCAGCGCGTTGTGAACGTTCGCCGGCAGACCGAAGGCGCGAAGGAGCCAATAGATGGTTGCAAGCCGGAGCACCCAGTCGGCGACCTGCCAGCTGACGACGCGACCGAAATAGCGCCCGGGCCGGCGCAGGATCGCGCCACCGTCACGGAGCTGGTGGCCGAATGCGCGCAGCCGACGGCGCAGCCAGACGGCCGCTACCGCGGCGGAGGCGAGGACGACCAGGCCGACGGCCAGCGCCAAGTGCGGATCCCTGTCGGCCCACGACCAGTCGATCGAACGCAATCGAGGTAGGACGTCCAGGCCCGGAAGGACACCGAGGTGAAGCGCCCAGACGAGCAGGAAGCTGGAGACGACGAGGTCGAACAGCGTGTCGACCGCGAGCGTGGCGACGAGCGTCGGATAGGTGGATTCCGCGACGCGGCGCTTGATCAGGTAGAGCTTGAGGACGTCGCCGCTCCGGGCGGGGAGCACGGCGTTGACGGCTGCTCCCGAAACATACGATCCGAAGACGCTGCGCCAGCGCACCGCCGCCTCCGGGTACGCGGCAACGAGGATGTTCCGCCACGAGCGCGTGCGGGCGGCGATCTTCGCGACATGCAAGCCGGCCGCCGCTGCAAGCGCACCCCAGCCGATCGACCTCAGATGGTCCCCGAGGACGTCGAACGCGTGAAGAAGCTGGTTCGTCATTCGCCGTGCGGGCGCGGCGGGCGCCTTGCTCAGGCGAGTTTGGCGGCTTCTTGCAGCGGCCGCCCGGGCACGAGACCCACGGATGCCTCTAGCGGCCGCGGCGACGGAGGACGCGCTCGTCGCCGACGCGGCGGGTGAGGCCGTCGGCGTCGAAACGCTCGAGCAGGAGCTGCGCCGTCTTCCGGCCCACTCCGAGCAGGTCCCGGAAGCGGGCCAGCGTGATCCGCCCCGCTGCCTCGCACTCGGCGACGAGCGCGTCGCGGGCGCGCTCGTACGCGGACGGCGCGACAGCGAGGCCGTCGCCCACGCGCACGAGGCGTCCCTGCTCCTCGAGGAAGCGCGCGAGCGCGGGATCGTCCACCTTGACGGGCTCGAGGCCGAGCTGCGCCTCCAGCGCGGCCGCCGCGGCGGTTCGCGAGCCCAGCTCGGCGGCTGCTCCCGGCCGGTAGAGCTTCGCGCCGCGGCGCTCGAGGCCGAGATGCGGCGCGACCGCCTTTGCCCATGGCTCGACGGGGCCGGGGACGCCGGGATCGAGCGGGTCCGCTGCGTCGATTGCGCGCTCGAGGTCGGCGCGGAGCTCGTCGAGCCATTCTTGCGACCAGATCCACGCGCCGTCCGCGAGAACGGGCGAATGGACGAGCGTCTCGCCGCGTTCGATCGCTCGCATCCGTTCCACGCTCGAGTGCCGGGGCGGACGGGCGTCGAGCACGACTCCGCCGCCGACCGTCGTCCCTGCGCGGAGGACGACGCGGTCGCCGCGCGCCGCGACGACGGGCGCGGCCAGCCGCAGCTGCGCGTAGCGGTCGCCGACGATGATGACCCGCGCGAGCACGTCGGCCGTGCCGTGATGCACGTGCACGCGCGCGGGGATGTCCGCAAGGGGCTCGATCGCCACGTCGAGGCGGTAGCTCGGCCGATACGCGCCCGGAACGACGAGCGCGTCGCCGCGGCGCACGTCCCTGCGTTCGACGCCCGGGAGCGCGATCGCGACGCGCTGGCCCGCGTTCGCGCGATCGACCGGACGGTCGTGCACCTGCACGCTCCGTACCCGGACGGTCCGCCCGCGCGGCTCGACGCGCAGCTCGTCGCCCTCGCCGATCGAGCCGGACCACAGTGTTCCGGTCACGACCGTGCCGATCCCGCGCAGCGTGAACGAACGGTCGACGTACAGCCGTGTCGGCGCGTCTCGTCCCGCGTGCTCCTGCGCCGAAGCAGTCGCGGCGAGGGCCGCGCGCAGGTCGTCGAGCCCGGCGCCCGTGCGCCCGCTGACGGCGACCACGGCCGCGCCCGGGACGAGCTCCTCCGCCTCGGCGCGCGCGAGCTCGAGCGTGTCGGCGTCGGCGACGTCGGACTTCGTCAGCGCCACGATGCCGCGCTCGACGCCGAGCAGCCGCAACACCGCGAGATGCTCGTGCGTCTGCGGCCGCGCGCCCTCGTTCGCGTCGATGACGAGCAGGAAGAGGTCGACGCCGGCCGCCCCCGCGACCATCGTCCGCACGAAGCGCTCGTGGCCGGGCACGTCGACGACGGAGAGCTGCGTCCCGTCCGGCAGCTCGAGCGGCGCGTAGCCCAGGTCGATGGAGATGCCTCGTGCCCGCTCTTCGGGCAGGCGGTCGGTGTTCTTGCCCGTGAGCGCCTCGACGAGCGTCGTCTTCCCGTGGTCGATGTGACCCGCGGTTGCGACGGTCAGAGGCATGTGCGCACTGCGGCCGCGACCTCGCCCAGCTCGTCGTCGGCGAGCGTGCGGCAGTCGAGCAAGAGCTTCCCGTCGCGAACGATCCCCACGACCGGCGGCTCGCCGACGCGCAGGGGCGCCGCGAGCTCCTCGGCGAGCGCGCACGCGAAGCTCGGCAGCTCGGCCAGGGGAAGCGCACCGCCGCCGACTCGGGCGACCGTCTCCTCGACCGTCCCGCCCGTCATCTCCGCCAGGCGCTCCGCGCGGGCGCGGACGACGCTCGCTTCCTCGCCGAGCATGCGCAGCACGGGAACGCGCGCGGGCTCGTCGAGATGGAGCTGCAACGTGCCCTCGAGCGCCGCCAGCGTCAGCTTGTCGACGCGCATCGCGCGCTGCAGCGGATGGCGGCGCAGGCGCTCGACGAGATCGGCCCGGCCGGCGACGATGCCCGCCTGCGGCCCACCGAGCAGCTTGTCGCCCGAGAAGCACACGAGGTCGGCTCCGGCCGCGAGCGACTCGCGCGCCGACGGCTCTCCGGGAATCTCCCCGAGAGCCCCGGACCCGAGATCGTCGACGAGCGGCAGCTCGTGCCGGCGTGCGATCGCTGCCAGCTCTGCGAGACGCGGCAGCTCGGTGAACCCGACGACGCGGAAATTCGACTGATGGACACGGAGGAGGAGGGCGGTGTCCGGACCGACGGCGCGCTCGTAGTCGGCCGGGCGCGTCCTGTTCGTCGTCCCCACCTCGACGAGGCGCGCGCCGGAGCGGGCGAGCACTTCGGGAATGCGAAAGCCGTCGCCGATCTCGAGCAGCTCCCCGCGCGAGACGACGACCTCGCGGCCCTCGCCGAGCGCGGCGAGCGCGAGCAGCACCGCGGCGGCGTTGTTGTTGACGACGAGCGCCGCCTCCGCGCCGGTCAGCCTGCGCA
This sequence comes from Gaiellaceae bacterium, assembly GCA_036260475.1. GTDB lineage: Bacteria > Actinomycetota > Thermoleophilia > Gaiellales > Gaiellaceae > Palsa-739. Next base: position 14,670 of record DATAMX010000152.1, read on the forward strand.
GCAAGGCGGCGAGGTGGTCCTGGCGCGAGCCGCGCGCGCCGTCCTCCAGGTCGAGCTCGAGGTTGGAGTAGCCGCGCGCCGCGTCCTGCACGCGCGCGAGCGCCTCGGGTGCGAGCGGCGCGCGGCCGAGGTTCGTGTGCACGATCACGCCGGTCGCGTTCAGGACTCGGCGGAAGCTCGGCGCGCGCACCGCCGCGAGCTCCGCCCGGACCCGCTCCTCGAGGTCGCCCGGATCGGCGCCCATCCGTATCTCTTCACGCGCGCGCGCGAGGACCGAGCGGGCGGCGTCGACCGCGAGCGGATCGTCGATGTCTCGCACAAGCTCGTCCACCGAGGGCAGGTCGCGTAGCTCCATGCCCTGAATGATGCCGATTCGACCGCCCCGCACTACTGCGCGTCGGCCTTGTGCGCTTCGTGCGGGCTGTCGGCCTCGCTCGTCCGTTCTTCGTAGCGCTCGACGACGCAGTGCACCGCGTACTCGGGCTCGTCGGCCACGGTCAGGAGCTCCAGGTCCTCCGGTGAGACAGTGCCCTCCGGCAGCGCGCGGTCGCGGACCCAGTCGAGCAGCGGCGACCAGTACGCCGAGCCGAAGAGGATGACGGGAAAGTTCAGGACCTTGCCCGTCTGGATGAGCGTCAGCGACTCGAACAGCTCGTCGACCGTCCCGAAGCCGCCGGGGAAGACGACGAAGCCCTCCGCCGCCTTCACGAACATCGTCTTGCGCGCGTAGAAGTGCTTGAATGTGAGCCCGAGGTCGATGTACCTGTTCGACCCCTGCTCGTGCGGCAGCTCGATGTTGAAGCCGACGGAGAGGCCGCCGCCCTCCCGGCAGCCGCGGTTCGCCGCTTCCATCACGCCCGGCCCGCCCCCTGTCACGACCGCCCAGCCGGCTTCGCCGAAGAGCTTGGCCGTCGCACGTGCCTCGTCGTATGCGAACGATCCCTCGCGCACGCGCGCCGACCCGAAGATCGAGACCGCCGGGCGGTCGATCTTGTCGACGGTCTCGAAGCCGGCACGGAACTCCTCGCCGATGCGCTGCGCGTGGTGGAGCTCTTCTTCGGGCGACCAATGCGCCTGGAGCATGCGGCGGTCGTCGGTGCTCACAGGACGGCTCCGTTCGGCCGGGTCGCGAGCAGGCACAGCGCGACCGCCGCCGCGAGTCCGGCATAGAGCGCGAAGAGCTGGACCGCGCGCGCGCGGTCCGGAGCGAACGCCTGCATCGGGACGCCGCCCTCGAAGCGGATGACCGGCATGCGCCACGCCTCGCGAATGGAGGCGGCGGCGTGGCCGCCGTCGAGGAATCCGATCGGCAGCAAGTTGAACGCGTTCAGGAGGAATCCGATGTTCGCGAGCACTACGAGCTGCGTCGAGCCGTTGGCGGAGCCCACCGCCCACGCGGCGGCTGCGCCGAGCGAGCCGACGAACGGCCCGGCGAGAGAGATGAGGCCGCTGCGCAACGGGGTCAAGCCCGCGCGCTGGATGGTGACGTACGCGCCGAGGAACGGGATGAACATCGGCCACGACACGTGCAGGCCCTGCCTGCGCGCCTCGATGACGTGGCCGAGCTCGTGCACGAGGATGAGCGCCGCCAGGCCGACGCCGAACGTCCAGCTGTGGAACCAGAACGAGTACGCGGCGGCGGAGATGAAGAAGCCGAAGAACTTCGCGAAGACGAAGCCCCACTTCAGCGCGGTCCCGCCGATGACGACCGCCCCGCCGACGATCCGTTCCAGGGTCCGCTTCACGATCCTCGCCCGATCCATTCCTCGCCGTCTGCGTAGATCTCCTTCTTCCAGAGCGGGATCGTCTCCTTCAACGTGTCGATCGCCTCGCGGCACGCGTCGAGCGCGGCGGCGCGATGAGGAGCCGACACCGCGATGACGACGCTCGGCTCGCCGATGTCTACGGCGCCGACGCGGTGGTGGATCGCCACCTCGCACAACCCGTGCTTCTCCGTCAGCTCGGCCGCGAGGCGGTGGAGCATCGGCTCCGCCATCTCCTCGAACGCCTCGTACTCGAGGCGCTCGACCTCGCGCCCGCGCGAGTGGCGCCGCACCGTGCCCACGAACGTCGCGACCGCGCCCGCGTCGTCGCTCGCCGCCTCGGCGACGACCCGGCCGAGATCGAGCGGCTCGGCGCTGAGGAGGAGGGCGCCACCCGAGACGGGCGGGATCACCGCCACCTCGTCGCCGTCCGCAAGCGTGGCGCCGCGCTCGACGTACTCGCGATTCACGGCGTACAGCAGCCCGCCGGGCTCGTCGCCGAGGCCGAGGCGCGACCAGACGTCGGCCACGCGCTCGACGTCGTCGAGCTCGAGCCGTCCGGTGCCCGCGCGCTCGCGCAGGCCGGCGAAGAGTCGGACGGTGACGCGCACGCCCTCGATCATGCATCACGGCGTACTCTGAGTCGCCATGGGGATGTTCTTCCACTCGAGCGACGCGCCGGCCGAACGGCCCGCCGACCCTGCCGTCCGCCGCGCCAACCTGCGCCGCATCGGCCCGCTCTTCAAGCCGTACTGGCGGCGCCTGTCGGGTCTCCTCGCGCTGATCGTGGTGACCGCGGCGCTCGGGGTCGTGCCCGCGTTCCTGCTGCGCCGCGTGCTGAACGCGATCGTGCACCACGACAAGGCGGCGATCTCGTGGAACGCCGGCGGGATGATCGCGATCGCGGTCGTCACCGGCGTCCTCGGCGTCATCCAGACGCTGCTCTCGAATCAGGTCGGCCAGCGCGTCATGCACGACCTCCGCGCCTCGGTGTTCCGCCACCTGCAGCGGCTGTCGCTCGCGTTCTTCACGCGCACGCGGACGGGCGAGGTGCAGTCGCGGATCAACAACGACATCGGCGGCGTGCAGAACGTCGTCACGAACACGGCGACGAGCATCACGCAGAGCGTCACGACGGTGGTCGCGACCATGATCGGCATGCTCCTGCTCAGCTGGGAGCTTTCCCTGTTTGCGTTCGCGCTCATCCCGCTGTTCGCGGTGCTCACCCGGCGTGTCGGCAACGAGCGGCGGAAGATCGCCAGGTCGACGCAGGAATCGCTCGCCGACATCTCCAGCCTCGTGCAGGAGTCGCTGTCGGTGAGCGGGATCATGCTCGGGAAGACGATGGGGCGGTCGCGCGAGCTCGCCGACCGGTTCGAGTCGGAGTCGCTGAACCTCGCCGATCTCGAGGTCCGTCAGCGCATGGCCGGCCGCTGGGTGATGGCGTCGATCCAGACGAGCTTCTCGGTGATGCCGGCTGCGGTGTACTGGCTCGGCGGTCTCACGAGCGTCGTCGGGATCACGACGATCATCGCGTTCACGACCCTCCAGACACGGCTGTTCTTCCCGGTCGGGTCGCTGCTCGGCGTCAGCCTCGACCTCCAGACCTCGCTCGCGCTCTTCGACCGGATCTTCGAGTACCTCGACCAGCCGGTGGACATCGACGAGAAGCCGGACGCGGTCGCGATCGCCCAGGCGGGCGACGTCGTCTACGACGAGGTCGGCTTCAGCTACGGCGCCGGCTGGGCGCTCGAGGACGTCTCGTTCACCGTCGCGGCGGGGACGACGACCGCGATCGTGGGCGAGACCGGATCCGGGAAGACGACGCTCGGCTATCTCGCCGCGCGCCTGTACGACGTCAGCTCGGGGCGGGTGACCATCGGCGGCGTCGACGTGCGCGACCTCAGCTTCCAGGCGCTCTCCGACCTCGTCGGCGTCGTCTCGCAGGAGACGTATCTCTTCCATGCGAGCGTGCGCGAGAACCTCCGCTTCGCGAAGCCGGACGCGAACGACGACGAGATCGAGGCGGCGGCCGAGGCGGCGCGCATCCACCACGTCATCGCCGCCCTCCCCGAGGGCTACGACACGATGGTCGGCGAGCGGGGCTATCGCTTCTCGGGCGGCGAGAAGCAGCGCATCGCGATCGCGCGGACGGTGCTCAGAAACCCGCCGATCCTCGTCCTCGACGAGGCGACGAGCTCGCTCGACACCGAGACCGAGCGGCTCGTGCAGGACGCGCTCGACCGGCTCTCGGAGGGGCGGACGACGATCGCGATCGCGCATCGGCTGTCGACGATCCGCGACGCCGACCAGATCGTCGTGCTCGATCGCGGCCGCGTCGTCGAGATCGGCCGGCACGACGAGCTCGTCAGCGCCGGCGGGCGCTACGCCGCTCTCGTCAGCCGCGACGCGGAGCTCGAGCTCAGCGCCTGACCGTGTACGGCCAGACCTGGTGGCCGTAGAAGCCGAGCCGGTACCCGAACGAGAGCAGCGGGCCGACGAGCTTTCCGCTTCGAAGCGCGTACAGGTTCCCGTTGCCCTTCTTCGAGCGGACGAAGTAGAGGACTCCTCCGGCGAAACGAGGCGACTCGTCCGCGTGGTTGGCCGGCGGCGTCGTCAGTCGCGCCATCTTCCCGTTCAGGCCGACGCGCCACAGGCTCCAGCGCGTCGCGAAGAAGTACGCGTTCGTGCTCGCGGGCTGCGACTGGACGACGATCGACTTCCCGTCGGGTGTGCACACGAGCGAGCCGAACGTGCGGCCGGGGGCCTTCACGAGGCGTTTCGCCTTCCAGTGGGGCGGGCCGGTGGCGATCAGCCACTTGTGCTCGGTCGCGATGCGGTTCGTTCCGGCCGTGATGACGAGCTTCCCGCCGCACCAGGCGCGATAGTCGGTGCCGCCGATCCCGCTCGAGACGACGTACGAGCGTCCGCCGGTGACGCGGATCGCGCGCAGCGTCAGCCCGTCGGCGGCATACGAGTTGCTCCCGAACGGGTCGATCTCGTACAGGATCCACTTCCCGTCCGGCGTGAGGCCGTCGACGAAGAGCGGGCCGGGCATCATGCCGTTCGGGGTGTGCCGCTCGCGGATCGTCAGCACGACCTTGCCCTTGAAGAGGATCGTCTGCGAACCGGCCCTCGCGTCGACCGTGACGCCGTCGCTCGCCCGAGCAGGCGGCGTGGCGGCCCTGCGGCGCGCGCACGTCGCCAGGTCGAGCTGCACGTGCGCGAACGTGACCTTGCCGAGGCCGGGATGCGGCGTGCACGCGATCACGGGCTCACCGCGAAGCCGGCGGCGTGTGCGAGCGGCCCTACGAGCTTGCCGTCGGCGACGCGAACGAGATAGAGCGAGCCTCGCCCGATGCGTTGGCGGAGGAAGACGATGGCCTTCCCGGCGGCCGTCCACGCCGGGGCGTCGTCACTCCAGCCCTTCGGCGAGTGCGTGAGCCTGTGCGTCGGCGAGATGAGCCAGATCGAGCGCTGAGGCTGGCTCAGGCTCGGATTCCGGCGGTCGGGCCCGGCAGCCGCGGCGATCCGGCCGCTGCGGCATGTGGGCTCGAGCCACACGAGCGGACCGCCTGCGATCACGTTCGCTCGCCGACCGTCGAACGCGACGATGCGCTTGTTCGTCTGCGTGTTGCGGTCGCCGCCGGCGACGGCGAGCGTGTCGGATCCGCAGGCGACAAGCGGGAACGACGGCAGCATCGCGTTCACGACGCTGCGCGTCCGACCGCGATCGAGCGCCAGGAGCGGTAGCCCGTCGGCGGCGATCGACGCGGAGTTCTGCATGTCCGGCTGGAAGTAGATGCGCGGACCGATCCACGCAGCGACGATCGGCGGGTCGATGCCGCCACGTGGCGTCCGGTAGACGACGCGGGCGCCCTGCGCGTCGAAGACGACGAGCTGCTGGATTCCCTTCGGCGTGGCCGGCCCGATGAACTTCCCGCGTCCCACAGCGAGATCGCGGCCGTTCGGCGCCCATGCAAACGACATTGCTCCCCAGCCGGCCGGCGCGAGCACCCTCGGCTCGGTTCCGGGGCCGCCCTCGACGAGAGCCTGCGCCGCGGTCAGCCCTGCCAGGGTGTCCCGCGTCGGTGACCACGTCCAGCGATAGACGGCCCCGATCGGCTTCAGCACCCTCCCGCCCCGCGCCGAGACGACCTTCCCGCGGCCGAACGCGATCCACCGCCCATCGTGGCTGAACGCGAGCGGCATCGCTGCACCGCGCGCGACGACCGTCCGCGTCGCGCACGTACCGAGATCGAGGATCTTCAGCGCCCCGCCGGAGACGTAGGCGACGTTCCCCGCACCGGGCTGCGGCGCGCACGCCAGCGCAACGGCAGAAACCACGGCGGCGACCACGGCCCTACGATTACCACGTGGCTGCGACCGACGATCGTAAAACCGAGTCGGGCATTCCGGTGAAGCCGGTCTACACGGCCGCGGACGCGCCCGCCGAGCTCGAGCTTCCGGGCGAGTATCCGTTCACGCGCGGGCCGTACCGCGACATGTACCGCGGCCGCCCGTGGACGATCCGCCAGTACGCCGGCTTCGCGTCCGCCGAGGAGTCGAACGCGCGGTATCGCTACCTGCTCGCACGCGGGCAGACGGGGCTGTCGATCGCGTTCGACCTGCCGACGCAGCTCGGCTACGACAGCGACGACGCGCGCGCTGCGGGCGAGGTCGGGCGCACCGGCGTCGCGATCGACTCGATCGCAGACATGGAGATCCTGCTCGGCGGCATCCCGCTCGACGAGGTGTCGACGTCGATGACGATCAACGCTCCGGCGTCGCTGCTCCTGCTGCTGTACGAGCTCGTCGCCGAGGAGCAGGGCGTCGCACCGGCCGCGCTGCGCGGGACGGTGCAGAACGACATCCTCAAGGAGTACGTCGCGCGCGGGAACTACATCTTCCCGCCCAAGCCGTCGATGCGGCTGACGACCGATCTGTTCGCGTACTGCGCGGAGCGCATCCCGCGCTGGAACACGATCTCGATCTCCGGGTACCACATCCGCGAGGCTGGATCGACCGCGGTGCAGGAGCTCGCGTTCACCCTCGCCAACGGGATCGCGTACTGCCACGCCGCCGTCGACGCGGGGCTCTCGCCGGACGACTTCGGCGAGCGCCTCTCGTTCTTCTTCAACGCACACAACGACTTCTTCCAGGAGGTGGCGAAGTTCCGCGCTGCGCGGCGGCTGTGGGCGCGGGTGATGAAGGAGCGTTTTGGCGCGACGAACGCGAAGGCGCAGGCGCTGCGCTTCCATGCGCAGACGGGTGGCTCGACGCTGACCGCGCAGCAGCCGGAGAACAACGTCGTCCGGGTGGCGATCCAGGCGCTGTCCGCCATCGCGGGTGGCGCGCAGTCGCTGCATACGAACTCGTTCGACGAGGCGCTCGCGCTGCCGACCGAGCACTCGGCGCGCATCGCGCTGCGCACGCAGCAGATCCTGGCCGCCGAGGGCGGGACGACCGCCACCGCCGATCCTTTCGGCGGCTCGTACTACGTCGAGGCACTCACATCCGAGCTGGAGGCGCGCGCCTGGGAGCTGATCGAGCGCGTGGACGAGCTCGGCGGCGCCGTCGAGGCGATCGAGCGGGGCTTCGTGCAGTCGGAGATCGAGCAGGCGGCGTTCGACTGGCAGCAGCAGGTCGAGCACGGCGAGCGCGTCATCGTCGGCGTCAACCGCTACGAGGAAGACGAGCCCGAGCGGGTCGAGCTCCACCGCCTCGATCCGGAGGCCGAGCGCCGTCAGGTCGAGCGCACCACGCGTGTGCGGGCCGAGCGGAACGCCGGCGAGGCGGCGCGGACCCTCGACGCAGTGCGGGAGGCAGCCGGCGGCGACGCAAATCTGCTCCCCGTCATGCGTGAGGCCCTCCGCGCGCGCTGCACGGTGGGCGAGATCTGCGAGACGCTGCGGGCCGAGTGGGGAATGTACGACACTGTTCGGTCCCGGCCCTAGCCGGGTAGGACGCCGCCCAGTCAACGAAGGAGGGCCCATGAAGAACCTCGCTCGCGGCGCACTGCTCGTCGCGGCGCTCATGCTCGTGGTCGTGTCCGCTGCCGGCGCGAAGCCGAAGCCGAAGCCCCACAAGAAGCCGAAGCCGGCCACTCCGGCGGCGCACATCTTCGTGATCATGCTCGAGAACCACTCGAAATCGAGCGTGCTCGGCGACTCGAACGCCCCGTACATCAACTCGCTCGCCAGCCAGTACGCGGTGGCCGAGAACTACTACGGCGTAACGCACCCGAGCGAGCCGAATTACGTCGCAGCCATCTCCGGGTCGAACTGGTTCGTCAACGACGACAACCCGGCGAACCGCTTCAACCACACGAACATCGTCGACCAGCTCGAAGCGAAGAAGCTGACCTGGGGCGCGTACATGGAGTCGATGCCCTCGGTCGGCTACACCGGCGACTTCTGGCCGGGAACGAGCCAGCAGCTGTACGCGTCGAAGCACAACCCGTTCGTGCTGTTCGACGACATCCGGTCGAACTCGGCGCGGCTCGCGCACATCAAGCCGTACACGAGTCTCGCCACCGACCTCCAGAAGGTGCCGACGACGCCGAACTTCGTGTGGATCACGCCGAACCAGTGCCACGACATGCACGGCGGCGTGTTCACGGCGGTGGCGCCGGACGGCTCCGACGGCACGCCTTGTCCGTTCGGCTCCGCGAAGGACGACACGAACGACGCGGCGCTGAAGCAGAAGGCGGACGCATTCGTCAAGGGTGCGGTGACGCAGATCATGGCGAGCCCGGCGTGGAAGGCCGGCCTCGCGGCGATCTTCATCGTCACCGACGAGAACGACTTCACGAACAACGCCGCCACCGACGGCTGGGAGACCGCCGACGGATGTTGTGACTCGCCCATCCTGCCGCCCGGCTACCAGTTCCTCAATTCGAGCGGCGCGCCCGACGGGAAGGTCTGGGCCGGCGGAACGTACGGCGGCGGGCTCATCCCGGCGGTCATCGTCACGAACAAGGGCAAGACCGGCGGCTTCCAGAGCCAGACGCCGTACAACCACTACTCGCTCCTCGCGACCATCGAGGCGGAGTTCGGCCTCGGCTATCTCGGGAATGCGTCCGACCGGCAGCAGGTGCAGCCGATGACGGAGTTCTTCACGAAGTAGAACGCGTACCGGCGTCTCCGCTCAGGCGGAGGCGCCGGAACACCTCCTCAACCCGACGCGGCAGAACCAGCGCCTGCGCGGTGAGTCGTCACCCCACTCACCTGCACGGCCCCGGCCACGGCGCCCCGGCATACGCTGGCGCCGTGCGCATCCTGCTCGTCTCGCAGATGTATCCGGGGCCGGACGCTCCCGACCTCGGCCCGTTCGTCGCGCAGCTCGAGCGCGAGCTCGTCGCGCGCGGGCACGAGCTCGACCGCGCGGTGCTCGACACGCGCGCCGGCGGGAAGCTGCGCTACCTGACGCTTGCGCAGCGGACGCTGCGCGCGCCGCGTCCCGACGTCGTGTACGCGCACTTCCTCGTCCCGAGCGGATTGATCGCGGCGCTCGGCGGCCGCGCACCGCTCGTCGTCACCGCGCACGGACGCGACGTGCGCAACGTCGGCGCCATCCCCGGCGTCGCTGCGGCGACGCGCCTCGTCGTGCGCCGCGCCGCGACCGTCGTGTGCGTGTCGGAGTACCTGCGACGCGAGCTCGAGGCGAAGGTCCCTGGCGCGCGTGGCAAGACCGAGGTCGTCTCGAGTGGCGTCGACCTCGAGCGCTTCGCGGTCACGCCGCCGCCGGACGGCCCGCCGCGCTTCCTCTGTGCGGGCGCGCTGACGGAACGGAAGAACGTCCGTCGGCTGGCGGACGCGTTCGCATCGCTGGGCGAGGGCACGCTCACGTTCGCGGGCGAGGGCCCGCTGCGTCGCGAGCTCGAGGGGCGCGAGCGGGTTCGACTCCTCGGTCGCATCGCGCACGGCGACGTGCCGCACGTGATCGCGGACAGTCACGTGCTCTGCCAGCCGAGCCTGATCGAGCCGCTCGGCCAGTCGCTGCTCGAGGCGATGGCCTGCGGGCGCTCCGTCGTCGCCACGCGCATCGGCGGCCCGCCGGAGTTCGTCCCGCCCGATGCGGGCATCCTCGTCGACCCGCTCGACGTCGGCGCGATCGCCGCCGCGCTGCGTCGCGCGGCCGACTTCCCGCGGCCGAACGACGCCGCGCGCAACGCCGCAGCGGACCACGATGTACGCCGTCAGGCGGAGCGGCTCGAGGCCATCCTCAGCCGCGCGGCGGCAGGTCGGCGAGCCTGACCTCGACGAGCGGGCGCACCGTTTCCTCGAGGCCCGCCTCGCGCGCGACCGCGAGCGCCTGTTCCCAACTCTCGCGCGCCTTCTCCGGGTCGACGCCCTGCTTCAGCCGGTTGTCGCCGGTCACGAGCAGCTTCTGGATGCGTGCGCGCGCGTCTTCACTCTTCACAAAGGGACCGTAACAACGCAGAGTGTGTGTGCCATGGGTGTGCGCGTGCTCATCGCCGACGACCATCGGCTGTTCGCGGAGGCGCTGGAGGCGATCCTGTCCGGGGACGACCGGATCGAGCTCGTCGGGCTGGCCGGGGACGGGGAGGAGGCGGTGCGGCTCGCCGGGGAGCGGCGTCCCGACGTCATCCTCATGGACATCAGCATGCCGCTCATGGACGGGATCGCCGCCGCGAAGAAGATCAAGGCGGCCGACGACGAGGTGAGCATCCTCATGCTCACCGGCTCGAACGCCCGCACCGACGTCGACCGGGCCCGCCAGGCGGGCGCGGCCGGCTATGTGACGAAGGACCGGATCGCGGCCGAGCTGGTCGAGGCCATCCTGGAGGTCGCAGGCAGGTAGGCAGGTGGCGCTACCCTGTCGGCCGTGACCAGCTTCCTCGCCGTCGTCCAGGTGCTGCTCGTCTTCGTGCTCGTCTCGCTCGTGCTCATGCACAGCGGGCGCGATGCCGGAATGGGCGGGATGGGCTTCACGCCGGCGTCCCAGGGAGGCACCCACATCGTCGAGCGGAACCTCACCCGCCTGACGCTCGTCGTGGCGCTGCTCTTCTTCGTCAACAGCGTCGCGCTCTTCCACTACCTCAAGTAGGCCGGGCTACACTACGGCCGCCCTCGCGCTGGTGGCGGAATTGGTAGACGCGCTAGGTTGAGGGCCTAGTGGCCGCATAGGCCGTGGAGGTTCAAGTCCTCTCCAGCGCATTGCCTCGGGCCGTCCTTCGGGACGGCCCTTGTCGTTGCAGTGGAGGCCCGCGCAACTCCGCGGAAACCCCGCAGGCCGTGTGCGGCTTATATCGGGGTCCTGCGCGTCGCGTCCTTCCTATGGTCGTCCTGAAGGCTCAGGCAACCAAAGGACGGACGCGATGAACAGAAACTCGGACAGCGGGGCGTTCTTCGCCCTCGCTTCGCTCGCTCTCGGCTTCCTCGTCGCCGTGCTCGGAGCGGTGGCCATCTTCATGTGGGGCGACGCGCATTCCGCGAAGAACGCCGCCCGGACGGCGGCGGCCCAGGTCGCCTCCGGCCGGAGCGGGCAGATGACGACGCCGATGACGGACACGCCGTCGGCGGGCGCAGGCGGCCTGACGAGCTACGCCGGGGCGGCACCGGCGAATGCGGACGCGCTGGCCACCGCGCATCGGCCCTATCCGGCGCTGCTTCCGGCGCTGAAGCCGGGCCCGGTCGCACGCTTCAACCTCGTGCTCACCGACCGCACGATCGACATCGCTCCCGGCGTGAAGTACGCAGCCTGGGCGTGGGCGGGCGGCGCCCCCGGCCCGGTCATTCACGTGCTTCAGGGACAGTGGGTGGACATCACGCTGACCAACAAGGGGGCGATCCCGCACTCGGTCGACTTCCACGCCGCCCGTGTCGCCCCGAACCTGTACTTCAAGGATGTCGCCCCGGGTAGCTCGTTCCACTTCCGCTTCCAGGCGAACGACCCGGGCGTGTTCATGTACCACTGCGGCACGAAGCCGGTGCTGATGCACATCGCGAACGGCATGTACGGCGCGATCGTCGTCTCGCCCAAGCCCGGCGTCCTGCCGAAGGCCGACCGGGACTACGTGCTCGTCGCCAGCGAGTGGTACCTCGACACGGACGGGCTGAAGGCGCCCGCGCACTTCAGCATGGCCAAGGCCCACGCCCGCCAGCCCGACTGGATGACCTTCAACGGCTATGCCGGCCAGTACGTCAAGCATCCGCTGACGGCGAACCCGGGAGAGCTCGTCCGCTTCTGGGTCGTCGACGCCGGCCCCTCGATCGACACCGACTTCCACATCGTCGGCACGATGTTCGACAGCGCCTATCCCTTCGCCGATCTGACCGATCCGGGACAGGCGCTGCACAACGTGCAGACGGTCACGGTGCCGGCGGGCGGCGGCGGCATCTTCGACGTCCGCATCACGAAGCCCGGTCTCTACCCCTTCGTCTCGCACTCGTTTGCAGCCGTCGACCAGGGCCAGGTCGGCCTGCTCAACGTCGGCGGCGTTGCCGGAACGATGAGTCACTGACGAGACGGAGCGGGCACGAAGCTCAGGTGGTTGCCTGAGGACGAGGGGGCGGCAACGCCCCCTCGGTTTCTCGACCCTTGCGGGAATACCCCAATGTCCCGGCCGCCTGCCGGTTCTACGCTCGACGAGATGGCGTACGCGATCGTCGGAGAACCGGTCGAGGGCTCACTGGACGACTTCGTCGGCGCGCTCCGCGTCGCGCTCGAGCGGCGTGGGTTCGAGTCGCGCCCGGCCCGGGAGGCCGTCCTGGTCCTGAACGTGGTCGACCCCTCGCGCCCGCGGCCCTTCCGACGGCGGGCGCGCGGGACGTTCGTCGCCGCGCTGCACGTGCTGGAGGAGTCGCCGCCGGATCCGTTGCGCGAGGGGTACCCGGTGCTCGTTCGCGCGCTCGCGAACGTCTCCCTGGCCTACGTGCCCGGGGAGGGCGTCTGGTTCACGACGCTCGAGCGGGGCAGCTACCTCGTCCGTACGGCCGACGAGGTCGCGGCCCGCCTGGAGCCGCTCGCGCGCTCGCGGCTCGTCATCGACAACGAGTTCCGCCCCGACCTCGAGCCCGAGCTCTGGGGCGGCGACGAGATCACGCGCTCCATCGCCGACGCCGGCCGCCGTCTCGACACGCTCGGTCTCCTGCCGGCGCCGTTCCCCGTCGAGGACCTCGTGGACGAGAACGACCTGCGGCACATCAAGCGCCTGTACGGGATCGGCGGTCTCTCGTACGGGAACTTGTCCGCGCGCAAGGACGAGACGCGCTTCTGGATGAGCGCGAGCGGCGTCGACAAGGCGAAGCTCGAGACACCCGGCCGCGACATCCTTCTCGTCGCGGGCTACGACGCCGAGGAGGCCCGCATCGTCCTGAGCGTGCCGCCCGGGATCGAGCCCCGGCGGGTGTCCGTGGACGCGATCGAGCACTGGCGCATCTACCGGGAGCACCCCGACGTCGACGCCATCCTTCACGTGCACGCGTGGATCGAGGGCGTCCCGGCGACCGAGATGAACTATCCCTGCGGCACGGAGGAGCTGGCAGCGAACGTGGCCGAGTTGCTCGCGGCCGAGCCCGATCCGGCCCACGCGGTCATCGGGCTGCGCAACCACGGCATCACCGCCACCGGCGCGAGCCTCGAGGAGATCCTCGACCGCGTGGCGCCGCGCCTCCTGGCGCAGGTGCCGATGAGCTGACGGGCGCTTGACGCCGTCCGGAGGAGTCTCTACCCTCCTGTCGAACACACGTTCGACCCGACCCCTCGCCAGGAGGCCCGAAAGTGGAGCTCACCGGACGCCAGCAGGAGATCTGGACCTTTCTCGTCGACTACGTCGACCGGCACGGCTACCCGCCGACCGTGCGCGAGATCGGCGAGGCCGTCGGGCTCGCCTCGCCGTCCACCGTGCACGCCCACCTCGCCAACCTCGAGCGGGCGGGACTCCTCCGCCGTGACCCGACGAAGCCGCGCGCCCTCGAGCTGATGGGCCGTGAGGCCGCCGCCGAGGCGACGCTTCCGAAGCTCCCGCTCCTCGGCCAGATCGCGGCCGGCGCGCCGCTGCTCGCGGACGAGAACGTCGAGGACGCGATCGCCGTCCCCGAGACGCTGCGCGGCGACTTCCTCCTGCGCGTGAAGGGCGAGTCGATGATCGACGCCGGAATCCTCGACGGCGACATCGTCGTCGTGCAGCGGGCGCAGGACGCACGGAACGGCGAGATCGTCGTGGCGCTCGCCGGGGACGACGAGTCGGCGGACGAGGCCACGGTGAAGACGTTCTATCGCGAGCGTGGGCGCATCCGGCTGCAGCCGGAGAACAGCGCGCTCGAGCCGATCTACGCGGCGCACGTGCAGATCCTCGGCAAGGTCGTGGGGGTGTTCCGGGAACTGTGAGCGTGGCGCCCCTGCATCGGACGCTGGAGCAGGAGCTCTTCGCGTTGCTGCGCGGGGCGTCGCTCGAATGCCCGGTGTGCGGGGAGTTCGTCCTGCACGAGGGCGCCTCCATCCGCTGCCCGGAATGCGACACCGTCCTCCACGGGCGCCTCGGTTCCGCGGTTGTCCAGGTAGAATTCGGGTCGCAGGCCGGGTGACCGCGGGCCCTCCGGGGCTCGAGGAAAGTCCGGACACCGCAGGGCAGGACGCTCCCGTGAGGGAGGCGGCGAAAGCCGACGGACAGTGGCACAGAAAACAGACCGCCGGCAGCGCATCTCCGGAGACGCTGACGGTAAGGGTGAAACGGTGGGGTAAGAGCCCACCAGCGGCGGTGGCGACATCGCCGGCTCGCCAAACCCCGTCCGGTGCAAGGCGAACAGGCTCCGCCGAGGCGGCCCGCCGAGGAGCCGGGTAGCCGCACAGATGGATGGTCACCCTCGACAAAATCCGGCTTACAGGCCTGCTACGGA
>DATAMX010000141.1:0-18566 GCA_036260475.1 Gaiellaceae bacterium
GCCGCCACGCCGGGCGGTCGCGGCTGCAGAAGTTCCGGCAGATGACCCATCGGCTCGGCGCGCTGCGCAGGTGGGCGCGCGGACGCGACTTCGACGTCGCGCTCGCGCACGGCTCGCACGAGCTGACGATCTCCGCGCGCCGGCTCGGGATCCCGAGCTCGACCACGTTCGACTACGAGTTCGCGACGCTGCAGCACCAGCTCGGCTGCCGGGCGGCGACGCGGGTCGTGGTGCCCGACGCCATTCCGCCGGAGCGGCTCGAGCCGTACGGCGTGCGGCCGCCGAAGCTCGTCCAGTACCCGGGACTGAAGGAGGAGTACTACCTCTCCGACTTCGAAGCGGACGACTCCCTGCTCGGACGCTTCGGCGTCGATCCTGCGCGCGTGCTCGTCGTGCTGCGTCCGCCTCCGGACGTCTCGCTCTACCACCGCCACTCGAACCCGCTCTTCCCGATGACGCTCGAGCACCTCGGACGGCTCGAGGACGTGCACGCCTTCGTGCTGCCGCGCACCGAGGAGCAGCGGGAGTACGTGCGCGACCTCGCGCTGCCGTCCGTGATCCTCCCGGAGCAGGCAGTCGACGCGCAGAGCCTCATCGCTCTCGCAGACGTCGTCGTCTCCGCCGGCGGAACGATGAACCGGGAGGCGGCCGCACTCGGCGTGCCGGTGTACACGACGTACGGCGGGCGCCTCGGCGGCGTCGACGAGGCCCTCATCCGCGAAGGGCGGCTCAAGCCGCTGACCGATCCGCGCGCGCTCGACCTCTCCAAGCGCGCGCGCGGGCCGGGCGCCGACCGCGTCCGCCGCGACCCGACGCTCATGCTCGACCTCTTGCTCTCCGCCCTTCCGTAACTGCTGCGACAATCCCGGGGTGGTCTGGATCGCGAGCCAGGAGGCGCGAGCGGATCGGCATCCGCTCCGCACAGCCGCCACCATCGCCGCAGGAGCGCTCGTCGTCTCGCTGGTCGTGGCCGCCGGCCTGTACGTCTGGCTCGGCTCGTATGCCCCGCTGCGCGCGCTCGGCACCGGGTACGCGCCGGGGCCGGGCATCGGCACCGACGTGCAGCCGGTGCCGGGATCCGGCGGGCGGCCGGTCTTCTTCCCGACCCGGCGCCGCACCTTCGACGCAGCCTTCACGCTGCACAACCGGGGTCGCTTCGCCGTGACCGTCACGGGCCTCGCACGCGGGACGCCGGGGCGGCCTCCGTGGCTCGGCGCCACCGGGCTGCTTGCGACCACCTCCTCGACCGCGAGCGCCGATCCGGGCGAGCTCGTCCCGTTCCGCGGTCTGCGCCTCGCGCCGGGCGACAGCGCCATCGTCGTCGTGCGCTTCGGGCTCCGCTGTGCGGGCGCCACGGCCGGCTCGCCCGACGTGTACACGAGCGGCGTGCGGCTGCGCTACCGGTATCTGTCGCTGTTCAGGCGGACGGAGACGGTTCGTCTGCCGTTCGCGGTGACGCTTCGGTGCGTGGGCGGGCCGCCGCCGGTCCCGTAGCGGGAAGCGACTCGCGGACCGGCCGGCGCACGATGGCGCCGAGCTTTCCGACCACCTCGAGCGTGTCGCCGTCCTCGGCCAGCTGCTCGAGCTCGAGCAGCTGCTCCGTCAACCACGCCGAGTCGACCGGGGGACGCGAGAGCCGCTTGATCTTCGGGTGCTCGGTCTCCCCGACGGACTCGTCGCCGCCCCACAGCTCCTCGTGGATCTTCTCGCCCGGGCGCGACCCCGTGAAGACGATGCGGACGTCGCGCGGGCCGGCGCTCGCGTCCCCGGGCATGCGCGGATCGTGGCCCGACAGCCGCACCATGTTGGCGGCGAGGTCGACGATCTTCACCGGCTCGCCCATGTCCAGCACGAAGATCTGCCCGCGGCCCCCGATCGCGCCCGCCTGCACGACGAGCGACACCGCCTCCGGGATGGTCATGAAGAATCGCGTCATCTCCGGGTGCGTCACCGTCACCGGCCCGCCGCGCTCGATCTGCCGCCGGAACGTCGGAATCACCGAGCCGGACGAGTTGAGCACGTTGCCGAAGCGCACGGCGGCGAAGCTCGTCGGGACGTCGCGGCGGTGGCCGAACGACTCGACGATCCACTCGCATAGCGCCTTCGACTGACCCATGACCGTCTTCGGGTTGACCGCCTTGTCCGTCGAGATGAGCACGAAGCGCTCGACCTCGAGCTCCGCGGCCAGCTCGGCGACGATGCGGGTGCCGACCACGTTATTGCGCACCGACTCGAGCGGATGCGTCTCCATCAGCGGCACGTGCTTGTAGGCGGCCGCGTGGAAGACGACGGTCGGCTTGTACTTCTCGAACACCTCGCGCTTCATCGCCTTGCGGTCGCGCACGTCGACGAGCTTCGGCACCGCGGGGGTGAAGTCGCGCTCGTCCACGAGCTCGCGCTCGATGTCGAACAGCGCCGTCTCGGCGTTGTCGACGAGAATCAGCCGCGTCGGCCCCACGCGGGCGATCTGGCGGCACAGCTCGGACCCGATCGAGCCGCCCGCTCCGGTGACGAGCACGGTCTGACCCTTGAGATACGAGGCGACGCTCTCGAAGTCGACCTCCACCTGCTCGCGGCCGAGCACGTCCTCGACCTGCACGGGGCGGATCTGGCCGGCGAGGTCGAGGTCGCCCGAGATGAGCTCGTACAGCCCGGGCAGCGTCTTCACGGGGATGTTCCCGGCCTGCGCCGCCTCGACGACGACCCGGCGCGTCTCGCCGGACGCGGACGGGATCGCGATCAGCATCTCGTCGGGCTTGTACTCGCGCACGATCCGCGGCAGCTCGGCCATCGTGCCGAGCACCCGGACGCCCAGGATGCGCGTGTTCCGCTTGCGCTCGTCGTCGTCTATGAAGCCGATCGGCGTGTACGCGAGCATGCGCGAGCGCTGCATCTCCTGGACGATGAGCCGGCCGGCGTCGCCGGCGCCGACGACGATGACCTCCTTGCCGCGGGCGACGACCCCGTAGCGGGGCCGCTCCATCACCGTGCGCGCCAGCAGCCGCGCGCCTGCGATGAGCGACAGGGTGATGAGCAGGTCCATGGCGGCGATCGAGCGCGGCAGGCGGACGTTGTGCACCGGCGAGGCGAAGTACACGGTGACGTCGGCGACGAGCGAGGCGACGACGACGCCCCGCGCCGCGCTCCACATGTCTCGGACGGAGACGTAGCGCCACCAGCGCCGGTGAAAACCGAAGAGCAGGAACACCGCCAGCTTGATGACGACGACGAGCAGGATCGTCCGGCGCAGCAGCGTGTCGTAATAGACGGGTAGCCCGTGGTCGAAGCGCAGCTCGAACGCGAGGAACCAGGAGACGGCGACGATCGCCGCGTCCGTCAGGACCTGCAGGAAGCGCGAGCGCCCGAGACCGGTCATGCGCGAGCGCCGACGCCGACCGCGGAGCGGACGACCTCGACGACGCGCTCCTGCGCCTCGACCGGCATGCCCGGCCAGAGCGGAACGGAGAAGTTCTCCTCGGCGACACGCTCGGTGCTCGGCAGCGAGCCGGGCTCGTTGCCGAGGAAGCGCAGCGCAGGCTGGAGATGGAGCGGCGTCGTGTAGTAGACCGCGGACGCGATGCCCGCCTCCGTGAGCGCCGCGCGGATGCGGTCGCGCTCGGGCGAGCGGCACACGAACAGGTGGTAGATGTGGCCCGGCTCGTCCCGCGGCAGCTCGACGAGCTCGCCGAGGCCGAGCTCGGCGTACCGGGCCGCCGCCTCGCGGCGGCCGCGGTTCCACTCGTCGAGTCGGCCGAGGAAGATGCGGAGCATCCCCGCCTGGAGCTCGTCGAGGCGCGAGTTGTACCCGACGAAGTCGAAGGCGCTCTTGTCGCGCGAGCCGTGGAACGCAAGCATCTGCACACGGTCTGCCAGCTCGTCGTCGTTCGACGCGACGAGACCGCCGTCGCCGAGGCAGAAAAGGTTCTTCGTCGGGTAGAAGCTGTACGTCGACGCGATGCCCTGCTTCGCGACGCCGGGGGCGCCGAACGCCTGCGCGGCGTCCTCGACCACCGGCACGCCGAGCGCGACGAGCTCGTCCATCGGCGCGGGCCGGCCGAAGAGATGCACCGGCATGATCGCGCGCGTGCGCGGCGTGATCTTCGCTGCGACGTCCTCGACGTCGACGTTCATCGTCGCGGGGTCGATGTCGGCGAACACCGGCGTTGCTCCACGGCGCGCGATCGACTCCGCCGTCGCGTAGAACGTGAACGCCGGGCAGATGACCTCGTCGCCGGGGCCGATCTCCATCGCGTCGAGCAGGATCACGATCGCGTCGGTGCCGTTCGCCACGCCGATCGTCTTCGAGACGCCGAGGAATGCGGCCGCCTCCTCCTGGAACGCCCAGAAGTGCGGCCCGCGGATGAACTGCCCGCTTTCGACGACTTCGCGGAAACGGGCCTCGAGCTCCGGGATCAGCGGCCCGTACTGGGCCTTGACGTCAATCAGCGGTATCTGAGACACGGCGTCGGCTCACTGTAGCCCAGCGGTAGAGGAGATACGCCGCCGCGACGACGATGCCTGCCAGCACGAAGTACTCCGCGTACTTGAAACCGTGGTCGAAGCGGCGGTAGCTCGATCCCAGGGCATACCCGATGCCGGCGATCGCGAAAGCCCACACCGCGGAGCCGATGAGCGTCAGCACGGTGTACGGCCCGAGCGGCATCTCGAGGAAGCCCGCCGGGATGGAGACGAACGAGCGGACGACAGGCGTCACCCGTCCGACGAGCACGCCGATGTTGCCCCAGCGTTCGAACCATCGCTCGGCGCGGTCGATGCGGGCGGGTGTCAGATGCAACCAGCCTCCGTGCCGCTCCAGCAGCGGGCGACCCCCGTAGCGGCCGATCCCCCAGCCGACGATCGAACCGCCGAGATAGCCGAGCGTGCCGGCGAGCGCCATGACGATGTACGCCCCGGCGCCGAAGCCGACCTTTCCACCGAACAGCGAGACATGATGCGCCGCCGCGAACACGCCCGCGCCGACAGCGCCCGCGTAGAGCATCACCAGCTCGCTGAAGGCCGGGAAGACCGCATCGATCGCCATCAGCCCGAAGACGGCGTACGCGCCGTGGGACGCGACCTGCGAGGTGAAGCTCGAGGAGACGCTCGCGAGCACGCGGCGCGATCGTAGCTACCGCCGGGCGACGAACGGGGCGACGAGCGAGACGCTGCCGATCGAGTTCGTCGCGACGACGTGCACCTGGTATGCCCCCGTGAACGCAAGCGAGCCCGTCCAGAGTCGGCCGTTCCACGGCAGGGACTGCGTTCCCGGTTGCATCCGCTTGTTCGCGAGCGTCGCGAGGACGATGCCCGTGCGCGTCTCGATCGTCGCCGTCACCGTCGCGGGGTGCACGAGCTGGAAGGACGCTGTCACGACCGCCGTCGCCTTCGGCGCCAGGTGCGCGTTCGCCGGCTCGGCCTGCAGCCCGCCGAGCGTCTGGTCGAGCAGGACGTCCCGCTCCGCCGTCGTCGTCCGGCCACCGGTCTCGGCGCCGGAGACGACGAACTTCCACTCACCCTCGGTGCTCGGCTGGCCGTTCCACGCCAGCGTGTGCACTCCCGGCTCCTCGGCGTCCTGCGCGAGCGTGAGCTGCGCGCCGCCCGGGCCCGTAAGCGTCGCGATCACCTGCGAGGGCGCGACGAGCTTGTAGGAGAACGTCTCCGTGTCGTCGACGCCGTCGCCGTTCGGCGAGATGACGTCGGACGACGGCGGCGCCGCGTAGACGCCGCTGTACGAGAGAAGCAGCGCGTCGCCGATCGGCTGCTCGACCTTCCTGGACGGCCGCGTGAGCAGGGTGCCGTCGAACGCCATTCCCGCCGAAGGACCGCTTCCGAGGCCCATCGCGGTGACAGCGCCGAGATGCACCAGCGCGACGGCGAGCTCGTAGCTCGTCATGCCGGCGCTGTAGGCGGAGCCGCCGCCCTCGACGGTGACGAGGAGGATCCGCCCGTCGGGAAGCTGGCCGACGGCGCTGCGGGCGTCGCGCGCGTTGAGGACGGAGTCGTCGAAGGCCTCGTTCGCACGGAAGACCGCCTTTCCGCCGGAGACGAGAAGCGGGCCGCCCCCGATTGCTGCGAGCTTGCCGTTCCAGTTCGGTGTCAGCGTCGGGCGGATCTCGACATTCGTGCCGGCGGGCGCCTCCGCGCTCAGGTGCGGCGCCTGCGCGCCGCGGGCGACGAGCACCGCGCCGCCGGGCGGGATCGGAGTGCCGCCGGCGCCGTTGACCTGGGTGACGACCCCGCTCGTGACCGCATTCGGCTGCAGACCCGGCAGCGTGCCGATGACGTCCTCCACGACGCCGTCCTCCGCCGGCGTCGCAGCACCCCATGCCGGCGTGTACAGGGTCGTGTGGCCGGACAGCGGCGGGTCGTTGAGATCGAGCTGCCGCCGCTGGCCCGTTCCCCGCCACGTCCCGTCGAATGCGACGCGTGCGACGGTGAGTGTGCCGTCGGCGCCGACGGCGAGGCTCGAGCGCGACGTCACCGGAGCCGCGTCGAGCGCGCCGCTGCGCATGACGATGCCGGTCGGGGGCCCGTCGCCGCCGAAGAAGTCGCCGTTGACTCCGACGACGGTGGCTGCTCCGCTCGCGTCCTTCTCGATGCCGGTGAGCGGCTCCGTCCCGAGGAGGGCACCGTGTGCGAGCCCGGGCCCGAGCGTGTACAGCGAGCCGTCCGGCTTCGGTGCGGTGACGACGTCGAGCACGACGGGGCCGCGCGAGGTGAACTGCACCTGGCGCTGATAGGTCACGCCGGGCATGAGCAGCTGCTGCGAGACGATCTTCTGTTGCGCGGCGTCGCGCGCAGCGTCGGCGGGCACGGCGAGCGTCCCGGCGACGGCGACGAGGATGAGCAGCTTGCGGAGCACGACCCCGCTGCAGGGTAGCGGCCGCTAGTTCCAGACGCGGACGTCGCGGTACAGCGTGTCGCGCTGCACCGGCGTCCTGCCCAGCGACCGGATGAGGTGGACGAACTCGTCCGCCGTCGTCCGGTAGGTCGTGCCGGCGGCGGAGACGACGTTCTCCTCGATCATGACCGAGCCGAGGTCGTCGGCGCCGAACTGCAGGGCGACCTGGCCGATCTTCTTCCCCTGCGTCACCCACGACGAGCCGATGTGCGGCACGTTGTCGAGGTAGATGCGAGACACAGCCTGCGTCAGCAGGTAGTCGAACGACGTCGGCCTGTTCTCGACCGGGACGAGCTCGCCGAGCCGGTTGCCGTCGTCCTGGAACGTCCAGGAGAAGAACGCGCGGAAGCCGCCCGTCTCGTCCTGGAGCTCGCGGATCCTGCGCATGTGCTCGACGCGCTCCTCGAGCGTCTCGACGTGGCCGTACATCATCGTCGCCGTCGTCGAGATGCCTAGCCGGTGCGCCTCGCGCATGACGCCGAGCCACTCGCTCGTCTTCGTCTTCTTCGGCGCGATGATCTTGCGCACCCGGTCGACGAGGATCTCCGCGCCGCCGCCGGGGATGGAGTCGAGGCCGGCGTCGCGCAGGCGCGTCAGCGCTTCCGGAATGGTCAGCTTCGACCGGCGCGCTATGTGCTGCACCTCGGACGGCGACAATGCGTGCAGGTGGATCTTGTACCTGGCCTTGATCGAGCTGAAGAGATCCTCGTAGTAGTCGACGCCGAGATCCGGGTGGTGGCCGCCCTGCATGAGCAAGCCGGTGCCGCCGAGCGCGAGCGTCTCCTCGATCTTCTTGAAGATGACCGCCTTCGGCAGGAGATAGCCCTCGCGCGTGTCTCCGGGCCGCCGGTAGAACGCGCAGAACTCGCAGTCCGTGTAACAGACGTTCGTGTAGTTGAGGTTGCGGTCGATGATGAACGTGACCCGCTCCGGATCGTGCTTGCGGTTGCGGATCTCGTTCGCCACCCGGCCGACGGCGACAAGATCGCGCGAGCGGAGGAGCGCGACCGCCTCCTCGTCGGTGATGCGCGCGCCCTCGAAGGCTTTCTCGAGGATCGTGTTCACGCGACCGCCGCGCCGGTGGTCTGCACGAAGCGCAGCTCCGGGATGACGTCGAGCTCGCCGGCATCGCGCGCGAGCTCGAGGAACGTGTACAGGCCGGCGCGCTCGCGCGGCCCGAAGCGGTAGCGGAGCTTCTCGAAGTAGCGGGCGAGGAAGCCGGGCGGATAGCCGTACCGCTCGGAGGCCTCGAAGGCGAGCTGCTCCGGCTCGGCGCGGGCCCGCCGCACCGACCCGACGAGCGCGTCCTCGAGCTCCGCGAGGCCGTCGGCCAGCGGCTCGGGGCACGCCCAGACCGCGAAGACCATCGGCAGGCCGGTGCGCTCCAGCCACAGCCGCCCGAGGTCGAAGTGAGGCGTGGGGTCCTCGAAGGCGGACTTCAGCGCCGCGTCGCCGATCAGGAGCGTCGCGTCGGCGTCCTCGCCGAGCGGGACGTGCACCGCCTCCGGGAGGAGGACCCGCGTCAGCACGACCGACGTCGCCGACTCCGGGGTGACCGCGACCACGCGCACCTGCTCGAGCGGCCTCCTCGACACGAGCTGGATCGACTCGACGGCGCCCTCGGACGCGACGCACAGCCGCGGCAGGAGGCGCAGCTTGTCTGCATTGCGCGCGTACTCGATGGAGGAGATCGGCGCGGTGTCGAGCTCGCCCTCGATCAGCAGCCGGTTCAGCTCGGTGGGCACGCCGAGCACCTCTTCCACGTCCGCGTCGACCCGGTAGAAGACCGGCGCCATGTTCACGTACGAGATGCGCCCGAGCCTCACCATGGACGTCCCTCGACGACAGCCATCGCCGCCTCGCGCGTCGCGAACGCTCTGACCTCGGAAACGAGCCCGTCACGCAGAGTGATCACCTGATGCCGCCCGTCGAGATGCGGGTCGACGAGGAGCAGGTCGTCCTGCTCGTGGACGATTTCCGGCCTGGCGCGTACGCCACGCTCCTGCGCTTGGCGCAGCATCTCGACCACCTCGGCGCGGTTGCGGCACAGCTCGCCGGGATAGCGGCCGATCCACACGACGTCCGGCGCGAGGGCCTCGCCGAAGGCGTCCAGGTCGCTTCCCTCGATCGCGTCGCGCACGCTCACCATCGCCGCAGCTCGTTGTAGAGCGTGTCCCGCTGAACGGGCGTGCGGCCCGCCCCCTTGACGAAGCGCACGAGCTCCTCGACCTTCTGCTCGGTGCCGCTCGTCGCGCCGGCGGCCTGGAAGATCTGCTCGCGGACGACCGTCCCCTGCACGTCGTTCGCGCCGAAGTGCAGCGCGACCTGCGCCATCGGCATGCCCATCATGATCCAGTACGCCTTGACGTTCGGGACGTTGTCGAGCAGCAGCCTCGACACCGCGATCATCTTCAGGTCGTCGGCACCGGTGGTGAACTTGAAGCCGCGGCGCTCGAAGACCGTGTTCTCGGGGTGAAATGCCAGCGGGATGAACGCGAGAAAGCCGCCCGTCTCGTCCTGCTGTGCCCGTAGCCGCAGCAGGTGGTCGACGCGCTCCTCGTAGGTCTCCACGTGACCGTAGAGCAGCGTGCAATGCGTCGGGATGCCCATCCGGTGCGCACGGTCGTGCACGTCGAACCACTCGTCGGAATGCTCCTTGCCGGGCGCGATCAGCTTGCGCACGCGGTCGGCGAAGATCTCGGCACCGCCTCCCGGCAGCGATCCGAGCCCGGCGTCCTTGAGGACGCGCAGCACCTCTTCGTGCGAGCAGCCCTCGAGCTTGGACATGTGGTGGATCTCGGAGGCGGTGTAGAACTTGAGATGGACGTCCGGCAGCGCGGCCTTCAGCTTGCGCAGCACGTCCGCATAGAACTCGAGGTCGACGTGCGGGTTCTCGCCGTTCACGCAGTGGATCTCGGTGAACTTCGCGTGCTCGTACATCGCGACTGCGTCGGCTGCGAGCTCGTCCGCCGTCAGCGTGTACGCGTCCTCCTGCTTCTGCGTCTTCGCGAACGCGCAGAACTTGCACTTCACGCGGCAGACGTTCGTCTGGTTGAGGTACAGGTTCTGGATGAAGAAGACCTCGTCGCCGCCGCCGCGCAGGCGCCGTGCGAGGTCGGCGAGCTCGCCGAGCGCGAGGAGGTCGTCCGACTCCATCAGCGCCACGCCGTCCTCGAAGTCGAGCCGCTCGCCCGCCTCGATCTTCTCCCAAATGGGCGCGAAGGTCTCCAGCGTGTCGAGGACTGCCAACGTGCCTACCTCTCTCGGTCGACGACCGCGTGCGTCAGCGACTCGAGCTCGTCACGATGAAGCTGGCCGTTGAGGCACGCGCGGGCGCGATTAGCGTAGTCGAGCGCGACCTCGCGCGACCGTTCGAGGGCCCCGCTCGCGGCAACCCGCACGAGCGCGCCGTCGAGCGGCCCGCCCGCGAGCGCATCGCGAACGACCGCGTCCTGCTCGGCCGCGAGCAGCAGCGGCAGCGTCGGGGTCCCGTCGCGCAGGTCGGTGCCGGCGATCTTCCCCGTCTCGATCGTCGTGCCCGCACAGTCGAGCACGTCGTCCACGATCTGGAACGCCACGCCGAGCGCGAGCCCGTACGCGCCGGGGCCGCCGCCCAGCCGGCACGCAGCCTCGAAGAGCTTCCCGGTCTTGAGCGCGCAGCGCTCCAGGTAGGCGTCCACGGTCGTCGCCGGGTCGTGCGTCTGCGTCCGCTGCAGCGCCTCGCCGCGGGCGAGGCAGAGCGTGGCGTCGGCGAGGATCGCGACCGAGCCCGCGTCGCCGGTCGCGGTCAGCTCGGCGAAAGCGCGGGCGAACAGGTAGTCCCCGGTGGCGCGGGCGGCCTCGGGCCCGTACACCGACCACGCGGCGGCCTTGCCTCGACGGAAGTGCGCGCGGTCGATGAGGTCGTCGTGGACGAGCGTCGCCATGTGCACGAGCTCGACGGCGACCCCGGCCGCGATCGAGGGCTCGTCGGCCGCGGGCGTGGACAGGAAGACGAGGAGCGGCCGCAGGCGCTTGCCGCCGGCCGCGAGCGCCTCGTTGCCGACGGCCGCGACGAGGCCGGGGTGCGACGCGACGGTGCGCGCCAGCCGCTCCTCGATCGCGTCGAGGTAGCTCTCGAGGCCCGGGGCCTCCCGGATGTCCGCCAGGCTCGTCACTGACCCGCCTCCGCCACGTGCAGCGCGACGATACCCCCGGCGAAGAGGCGGAATCGCACGCCGGCGAAGCCGGCCGAGTCGAGCAGCGCAGCCAGCTCCTCCGGGCCCGGGAAGCGGCGCACGCTCGCGGGGAGGTACGTGTACGCCGCGCCGCCCGGCAGCACCTTGCCGAGGAGCGGGACGACGCGGTCGAACCACAGCCGGTAGAACGGCGCGACGAGGCCGCGCGGGCGCGTGATCTCGAGGATGCCGAGCCGGCCGCCCGGGCGGAGGACGCGACGCAGCTCGTGCAGCCCCGCTTCGAGGTCGTCGACGTTGCGGATGCCGAAACCGACCGTGACCGCGTCGAACGACGCGTCGCCGAACGGCAAGGCGAGGACGTCGCCGCGCACCCACTCGATCTCGCTCGACTTCGCACGCGCGCGCTCGAGCATCGCCTCCGAGAAGTCGAGGCCGACGACGTCCGCGCCGTGTGAGCGCGCGGCGACGGCGAGGTCGCCGGTGCCGCAGCACGCGTCGAGGACGCGGTCACCCTTGCGCACGACCTCCTCGACGGTGGTGCGCCGCCAGCGGCGGTCGAGCCCGGCCGTCATCACGCGGTTCATGGCGTCGTACACCGGCGCGATGCGGTCGAACATGCGCTGCACGCCCTCCGCCGGCAGGCGTCCGGTCTCCACCACTACTGGCCCCATCGCTTCGCGGCGACGTTCTCGATCCCGAGCTGGTCGAGCGCGCGCGCGACGACGAAATCGACGAGATCGTCGACTGTCTCGGCTCCGTGGTAGAAGCCGGGCGCGAGGAAGAGGATGGTCGCTCCCGCCTCGCGCAGCGTGAGCATGTTGCGCAGGTGGATGGCCGAGAGCGGGGTCTCGCGCGGCATGAGCACGAGGCGGCGCTCCTCCTTGATCGCGACCGACGCGGCCCGGTGGATGAGGTTCTGCATCGCGCCGGAGGCGATCGTCCCGAGCGTGCCCATCGAGCACGGGCACAGAACGTACGCGTCGACCTTCGCCGACCCGGAGGCGTACGGCGCCTTCCAGTCGTTCGGCTCGTACAGCGTCGCCTGGGGAGCGTGCTCGAGCAGCCGCGCAAGCGTTTCGTCGCGAGACAGCTTGGGATTGCCGTACAGCTCGGTGGCGAGCACCTCGACGCCGGCGCTCGATGCACAGACCCCGATCTCGCAGTCGGCCGCGGCCAGCGCTTCGAGCAGCCTCGCGGCATACGGGGCGCCCGATGCGCCGGTGATCCCCAGGAAGATGTTCATCCCTGGGGATTGTCGCTGCTAGGGCTTGCCTTTGGAGCTTTCGAGGAAGACGGCGAGCTGGTGGAGCCGTCGCGGCCCGAGTGGCGCGAACCTCGGCATCGGCACGCCTCGTGCACGTTCCCGACGCGGTGCGAGCAGCCTCCGATGAACAGGAGCAGGCTGAGAAGGAAGCCCGCTCAGCCTCGTAGCACCTAGCGTTTGCCCTTCGACGACTCCAAGAAGACGGCGAGCTGGTGGAGCCGCTCGTTCCCGAGGCTCGCGAACTTCGGCATGGGCGATCCGGGGTTCACGCAAGACGGGCATTGAAGGTGCCTGATCTGGAAGCTGATGCCCAGATTCCGTGTGCCGATGTTCGTCAGATCGGGGGCGCCCAGGTTCGACGACCCCGTTCCGAGGTAGGTGTGGCAGGCCGTACACCCTGCGGTCGCGAACAGCTTCGCGCCCGGCAAAGCCGACGCGGGCAGCTTCTCCTGGCTCACCCACGTCGGCACGTCCGCGATCACCTCGGAGGCGAGCGCCTCCTTCGCGGTCGCGCCCTTCCACGTCAGCACACCCATCGAGACGATCGTGAGCACCGCGGCGACCATTGCCACCGGCCGCCGCGACGGGCGCCGCTCGCGGCGGAGGTCCATGAACGGCAGCATGAGCAGCAGGATGAGCGCGATGGTCGGGACGCCGATCGTCCCGAGGAACACCGACTCCGGCCACTTGAAGATGCGCAGGAGGTAGAAGAGGAAGTAGAAGTACCAGTCCGGCCGCGGGACGAAGCTCACCGTGCCCGGATCGGCGGGCGGCGCGTACTCCGGCCCGATGAGGCCCTTGTGCAGTCCGTCGTGATGCGGCCCGTACGACGTCCACTTCCAGATGACGGCGAGCCCGACGATCACCGTCACGACGACGACGCTCATCACCGTGTCGTGGAACATCGCGTACGGGTAGAACGGCTTCCCGCGCTTCTTGACGTCCTCCTTGTAGCGCGCGAATCCCGCGCGCCGCTCCTCGAGGGGGCTCGGCTTTTCTTCCGCCATCAGTCCCTGCCTCCGGAGGCGCCGTGCGGAGCGGGGCGCGTCAGTCCGGTGCGCAGCGTGGACGGCTCCTCGACGACTTCGGCTCCTGCTGCCTCACGCGACCACGGCGGCGACGTCACTCCGAGCCGGATGACGAGGTACAGGTGCAGCGTGATGAGCGAGATGATCCCGCCCGGGATGATGAGCATGTGCAGCGAGTAGAAGAGCGACAACGTGTTGCCGTTGATCTCCTGCCCCGACCGTAGGAACTGCGCCAGCCACGGGCCGAGGAACGGCGCTGTGCCGTTCAGGTTGATTCCGACGACGCTCGCCCAGTACGCGGTCTGATCCCACGGGAGGAGATAGCCCGTGAAGCCGGCCGTCATCCCGAGCACGAGCAGCAGCACGCCGACGATCCAGTTCAGCTCGCGCGGGTACTTGTACGCGCCGAACAGGAACACGCGGCCCATGTGCAGGAACAGGAGGATGATGAAGACGCTCGCGCCCCACTTGTGCATGCCGCGGACGAGCCAGCCCAGCGTCACGTGGTCGGTGATGTTCTGGATCGACGAGTACGCGTCGTGCGGAGACGGCTTGTAGTACATCGCGAGGATCACGCCGGTGAGCGCCTGGACGATGAACGCCGTGAGCGTTGCCGAGCCGAGCGTCTGCATCCAGTTCGTGTCCGCGGGGACCTTGCGGAAGAGGAAGTAGCGCACTCCGCCGACGAGGCCGCTGCGCTCCTCGAGCCAGTCGAGCGGATACGTCGCGGCGGCGAGCATCTGCTCGCGGCGGACTTGGGACTTGCTGGGCGGGCGCCGGACCGCCATCAGTGGTGCGGCGGGTTGAGGGGGTAGAACCACTGCTCGGGCCCGTCGACGTGCTCGCCGGGGCCGGCCGACTTGTACTTGTAGATCTTCGCCTGGCCGCCGGTGCCGACGACGTGCGACACCGAGAACGTGCTGAGCAGGACGAGGCGGCCGTTGTCGACCTCGAAGCCGTAGCGGTCGAGCGCGCGAACGGGCGGCCCGGCGGTGCGGTTGCCCTCGGTGTCGTACTGCCCGCCGTGACAGGGGCAGCCGAAGCCGGCCGGGACGACCGGGCGCAGGAGAACCGAGCCGTTCTTCGTGTGCTCCGTGACGTTCTTCTCGCCCAGGATGGCGCCCGTCGGGCCGTTCGCCTGCACCGGGCAGCCGAGATGCGCGCAGCGGTTCGAGATGATGGTGAAGCTCGGCACGTTGTTGCCCACTGCGCCGTTGTTGCGGACGAACGCGGTCCGCCGCGAGACCTCGCCCTCCTTGGGGTCGACCATGAACGTCGCGATGAACCACTTGCCGACCGGGTAGGCGCTGACCGGTCCCATGTCGACCTTGTGGCCCTTCTGCCCGAGGAACGCGGGCAGGATCGCGAAGCCCGCGACGGGCACGGTGAGAATGCCGCCGATGACGCCGCCGAGACCGAGGGTCGCCCCCTCGAGGAAGCGGCTGCGTGCGAAGCGCTCACCCGGCTGCGGCGGCGGCATCGCGGCCTCGCCTTCGTCCGCGGCCGGCGCGGCCGCGACCTCCGCGGGCGTCGCCTCGCGCACCTCGGCCGTGACCATCGGCACGTGCCGGCGCATCTCGGTGGTCGCGTCGCGTGCCCACAGGAAGCCGAAGACGATCGCGATCGCGGCGCCGATCGACGCGATCACCGTCGGGTCGACGATCAGGCCGACGAGGGCGACGGCGATGCCGACGGCGAAGCCGAGCGGCCAGAGCGTGGGCGACGGGCCGTGCTCGGGCGGCCCCGGTGTCATCCCCTCCTCGCGCATCCGGCCTGATTCAACCTGATCGGGGTGTCCTCTGCGCGCCGAACCCGTACTCGGCCCAGCGCCGGTCGACGAGCTCCTTGATCTCCGCGGTCATCTCGATCTCCTCCGGCCACGGGCGTGCGCCCTCCTCCGGGAGCTTCGCCGTGGCGTCGATCCCGAGCTTGCCGCTGACGAACTGCCGCCCCGGCGCATGGTCGAGGTGGTCGGTCGGCCCCTCGCTGAGGATGACGTCGCGCGCGGGATCGACGTTCGCACCCGCATAGAAGAGCACCTCCGCGTAGTCGTGCACGTTCACCCCGGCGTCGACGACGACGATGCATTTCGTCAGGCTGAGCATCCCCAGCCCCCAGAGCGCGTGCATCACCTTCTGCGCCTGGCCCGGGAACGACTTCCGGATCGAGACGATGCAGCAATTGTGGAACGCACCGGCGACCGGCAGGTCGTAGTCGACGATCTCCGGCAGGGTCGCGCGCACGGCGGGCAGGAAGATGCGCTCGGTCGCCTTCCCGAGCCATGCATCCTCCTGCGGCGGCTTGCCGACGACGATGGACGGATAGATCGCGCCGCGCCGCATCGTCATCGCGGTGACGTGGAACACGGGGAACGCCTCGGCCGCCGTGTAGTAGCCGGTGTGATCTCCGAACGGCCCTTCCTCGCCCAGCTCGTCCTTGGCGACGTAGCCCTCGAGCACGATCTCCGCGTTCGCCGGGACCTCGAGATCGACGGTCACTCCGCGGACGAGCTCGACGGGCTCGCCGCGGAGGAAGCCGGCGAGCATGAGCTCGTCGACGTGCTTCGGAAGCGGCGCGCTCGCGGAGTACGCGGTGATCGGATCGAGGCCGAGCGCGACGGCGACCGGGATGCGACCGTCGCTCGCGAGCCAGTCGGCGCGCCCGTCCTTGTGGATCTGCCAGTGCATGAACGTCGTCGCACGGTCGATCACCTGCATGCGATACATGCCGACGTTGCGCGTGCCGTCGCGCGGGTCGCGCGTGATGACGGCGGGAAGGGTGATGAACGGCGCCGGATCGCCGGGCCAGCAGCGCTGGATCGGGAGCAACGAGAGGTCGACCTCGTCCCCGCGCAGAACGACCTCCTGGCATGCCCCCTTGCGCACGGTGCGCGGCAGCGAGTCGGAGATGGACTTGAGCTTCTGCAGGCCGCGGACCTTCTGCACGAGCCCGATCGGCGGCTGCATCTCGAGCACGTCGGCGACCTTGCGCGCGACGTCGTCGAGCCGCTCGACGCCGAACGCGAGGCACATGCGCCGCTCGGTCCCGAACTGGTTGATGAGCAGCGCGTGCTCCGAGCCTTTCGGGCGCTCGAAGAGGAGCGCAGGCCCGCCCGCCTTCACCGTGCGGTCGACGATCTCCGTGATCTCGAGATCGGGGTCGACCTCGGCCGCAATGCGGACGAGCTCGCCCTCGCGCTCGAGCAGCGCGATCCAGTCGCGGAGGTCGCGAATCGCCACGCGACGAGTCTATTTACGCGAAGCGTTCGACCTTCTCGAGCAACTCCTCGTAGAGGTCGATGAGGCCCTCCACGAACTCGAGGCCGAGGTTGAGGTACTTCTCTCGGTGCGGTAGCGCCTTTGCGCGGTCGGCCGTCTCGCGGACGCGCGCACGCATGTCCTCGAGATCGTCGCGCATTCCCGCAAATCCGGCTCGCACGGCTTCTTCGCCGACGAGGTCGGTCGCCAGCAGCCGGATGAGCGCGTCGCTCTTGAACGGCGTGAAGCCGACCGGCGTCCGCGCCCACTCGCGCAGGGCCTCGAGGCCCTTGTCCGTGAGCGTGTAGACCGTCCGCTCCCGGGTCCTGCCGGGCTCCTTGCGCGCCTCGAGATAGCCGAGTCTCGCGAGGCGCTTCGGCTCGACGTAGTACTGGCTCTCCCCGGCCCAGGCGAGAAAGCGGCTTCGCCGCGCGATGCGGAGCAGATCGTGTGCGCCCGCACCACCGCGGCCGACGAGGGCGAGCATTTCGTAGGAGAACAGAGTGAGGTCGTCGCGGCTTGACAAAGCTGTGGTTCGTAGTTTATATGTAACTACGTTCCATAGTTTATAGGAGGAGGCCGGACATGTATGACGCCATCATCGTGGGCGCGCGGGCGGCCGGCTCGCCGACCGCCATGCTGCTGGCCCGCAAGGGCCATCGCGTCCTGCTCGTCGACCGCGCGAGCTTCCCGAGCGACACCCTCTCGTCCCACTACATCCATCAGCCCGGCGTCGCGCGGCTTCGGGACTGGGGTCTGTTGGACCGCGTGATCGCATCCGGTTCACCGGCGCAGCGCTGGACGACGCTCGACGTCGGCCCGTTCGCGCTGAGCGCGCCGGTGGCCCCGGCGGGAGATGTCGCCGATGCGTACGCACCGCGCCGCACCGTCCTCGACTCGATCCTGCTCGACGCGGCGGCAGAAGCGGGCGCTGAGGTGCGTACCGGCTTCCCGATCGACGAGCTCGTGTTCGAGGACGGTGCCGTGATCGGCATCCGCAGCGGAGCTCGGACCGAACAAGCCCGGGTCGTCGTCGGGGCCGACGGCCGAAACTCTTTCGTCGCGCGCGCGGTACAGGCGCCGACGACCGACACGCGGCCGGGGCGAACGTGCGCCTACTACACCTATTGGGCCGGCGTGGACTCCGGCCACGTCGAGCTGTGCCCGCGCGAGGGCCGGATGGTGATGGGCGGCGCCGCTACGAACGACGGTCTTCGGATCGTGATCGTCTTCTGGCCGAAGGAGGAGTTCGCGGCCGTGCGAGCCGACACCGAGCGCAGCTTCCACGACGCGCTGCAGCTCGCGCCGTCACTGGCCGAGCGGCTTGCAGCCGGCGAGCGTGCCGAGCGCTTCTACGGGATCGGCGACCTACCGTTCTGGTACCGCAAGCCGTACGGGCGTGGCTGGGCGCTCGTCGGTGACGCGGGCTACCACAAGGATCCCATCACGGCGCAGGGGATCAGCGATGCGTTCCGCGATGCCGAGCTCCTCGCCGACGCGCTCGACGCCGGCCTCCGCGGAGCGAAGCCACTCGAGGACGCGCTCGCCGGCTACGAGCGCGCGCGCGACGCGCACTCGCGTCCGCTCTACGAGCTGACGTGGGAGTTCGCTGCACTCGCGTCGCCGTCGCCGGAGCAGCAGGAGCTGTTCGTCTCCTTGCGCGACGACCCGGACCGGACGAGCCGATTCCTCGGCACGGTCGCCGGCACCGTCTCGATCGCAGACTTCTTCGGAGCGCCGGTGCCGGCCTAGCGGCGGTGGCGCAGCCAGTGCGTCAGCTCGCCGAGCGCGATCACCGCGACGAAGATGAGGCCGACCGCGAGCATGACGAGGACGGTCTTCTTGCCCTCTTCGGCGGCGGTCTCCACAGCGAGCAGGTGCAGCACGGCGAAAACCTACCGTAGTGCGGCGTGCACGGCGAGCGCCTCGTCAACGGCC
>DATAMX010000157.1:0-45420 GCA_036260475.1 Gaiellaceae bacterium
ACGTTGCCGAGTCACGCGAACACGATCGTCGTGCTCGACCTCTCGGCGAGCATCGCTTCCGACTCGTACTCGCGCATCGGCGCGACACTGTCCTCGCTCGCTTCCAGCCGCGGCCGCTACGGGCTCGTCGTGTTCTCCGACCAGGCCTACGAGGCGCTCCCGCCAGGGTCACCGGCGGCCGATCTCGCGCCGCTCGTGCGGTACTTCGTCCTGCCGAAGCAGGTAACACCCGGGTTCGCGCCGACCTATCCGGCGAATCCATGGAGCCGCACGTTCAGCGCCGGAACCCGGATCTCGACCGGCCTCGAGCTCGCGCATTCGCTCGCAACGCGTGACGCGACTCACCGTGCCACCGTCGTACTCGTCAGCGACCTGGACGACGATCCCGGCGATCTTGCACGGCTCGCATCGATCATGCTCGCCTACCGGCGCGACGCGATCCCGTTGCGGATCGTCGGACTGAACCCGTCGAACCGAGACGCACAATTCTTCGAGCGCGTCCTCGGTCACAGCAGCCCGATCGTGCAAGCCGGCGTTCTCGAAGCCGGCGAACCGTTGCGCAACCGCACGCCGTTTCCGTGGTCGCTCCTCGTGCTCGCGCTCACCGCCGCCGTTGCGCTCGCCGCACACGAGCTGTGGGTGTCGCGGCTGACATGGGAGCCGGCGAGATGAGAAGTGCGCTGCACCTCTCGATCGCCGTCGTCCTCGTGGTGCTGGCTGCTGCCGCCGCTCTGCTCGCATCCGACGTGCGCGACTGGCAGCAGGCGCTCGCGCCCAGCTCCGTCCGCCCCGCATCGCACTGGAGGGTGTCCGCACGTGTGCCGGGTCGCCTCGCCGAGCGCCTGCTCGCCGTCGGCGACGACGTTCAGGCACGGCACGCGATTCAGCTCTTCGAGCGAAACCAGTCGGTGACGGAGCGGCTCGACGACGCAGTCGAGGTGACGGCCGCACGGAGTACGGCAGAGTCGGCGCTTGCCGCAGTCGCGCGTGGCGATGGGCCGCGTGCCGCGCAGGCCGGGACCCTTCTCGGGATCCTCGCGTTCGGCGATCTCGCGCGCGGCGGCGGTCACGACGAGAACCAGGCCGAGGTCGCTGCCTCCGATTTCACAAATGCGGTACGCGCAGATCCCGGCGATGCGAACGCGAAGTTCGACCTCGAGCTGGTACTTCGCTCATTCGCCGCGCACGGGATCCGAGCCGGAGCGTCCGACGACGGCGGCGCCGGCTCGACCGGCCGCAACGGTGCGAGCGACGGCGCGCCCGGAAGTGGCTACTGATGCTCGGCGCCGTGATCCTGCTGACACCGCTCGGCGGTCTCGCCGCAGCCGCCGTGCTCCTGCCGTTCACCGCCGGCGCCATCGCCTACCGCCGCGTCCGCGCCGTTCGGGCGGCGCTCGGCCTGCTAGCTCCGCGTCATGGCACCGATGTCGTGGCGCTCGTCGCGCTCGCAGCGACGTTCGTGCTCGTCGGCGTTGCCGCGGCGCAACCGGCGCTTTCGCACGACACGGCGCAACGCGTGCGCAAGGACGCGGCCGCCCTCTTCGTCCTCGACACATCGCGCTCGATGGCGGCCTCGGTCGGGCCGACGGGCCGCACGCGGCTCGCCCGCGCCAAGTCGGCCGCGATGGCGCTGCGCGCCACGATTCCCGACGTCGAGTCGGGCGTCGCAACCTTGACCGACCGTGTGCTGCCGAACTTGCTGCCGGTCGCGGACGCTGCATCGTTCGACGCGACCGTGGAGCGCGCCGTCGGCATCGAGCAGCCACCCCCGCGCTCCACCGGCGTGCGGGCGACCACGTACGGCGCCCTCGCGGCAATCCCGGGGACCGGCTTCTTCGCCGGATCGGCAAAGCACCGCGCGATCGTGCTTCTCACCGACGGCGAGAGCCAGCCCTTCGATCCCGGCGCGCTCGGGCGGGCACTTGACGGAGTCGGCGTCGTGATCGTCCGCTTCTGGGATCGGCACGAATCGATTTTCGAACCTTCGGGTCGCCCCGAGAGCGCGTACCGACCGGACCCATCGGCCCCGGCCATGCTCGACGCGCTCGCGGCCGCGACCGGCGGACGCGTCTTCGGCGAAGCGGATCTAGGACGAGCGTCGACGCAGCTGCGCACACTCTTCGGACGTGGGCCCACCACTCCGACGCTCGCGCGCGCCCGCCGCGAGACATCGCTCGCACCCTACGTGGCGCTCGCCGCGCTCGTACCGCTCGCATTCCTGCTCTGGCGACCGCGGCTCCGTCGTAACCCAGTCAGCCGAGTGACGTGAGCGAACCCTCACAAAAGCAACACCGAGTCGGCGGAGCGGTGGCTGGCGCGCCCATGCAACGGCAGTCACGCTGGTTCCCGGCGATCGCACCCATTTTGAGAGTCTCATACATCCTCGGCTTGTTCCCGGTCCTGGCTGCGGCGGGTGTCTTCCTGGTTTCCGCAGCTGCGGGGACGGCCGCGTCCGGTTCCAACGTCGGCTGGGGCGGCTTCGGCAACACGCCGGACGAGCTGCGTCACTCGCCGCTTACGCAGATCAACACGCGCAACGTGACACAGCTGGGCCGCGTCGCGACGGTCGACTTCCGCGCGATCGACGCCGGCGTGCGGCGCGGCCAACAGTCGTATCCCGTCGAGGCGAACGGCACGCTCTACATGACGACGAACGACGACAACGTCTGGGCGCTCGATGCGACGAACGGTCGGGTCAAATGGCGGTGGCAACCCGGCAACGGCGGCCTCTACAAGAACTTCGGCATCGTGGCGAACCGCGGCGTCGCCTTGTGCGACGGCAAGATCTTCGTCCTCACGCTCGACATGACGATCGTCTCGCTGAACCCGGCGAACGGACGGCTGCTGAACCAGGTTGCGATTGCACAGGCGGTACCCGGTGCCTCCG
This sequence comes from Gaiellaceae bacterium, assembly GCA_036260475.1. GTDB lineage: Bacteria > Actinomycetota > Thermoleophilia > Gaiellales > Gaiellaceae > Palsa-739. Next base: position 2,888 of record DATAMX010000157.1, read on the forward strand.
CCAACTACGGCTACTCCGAAACGAGCGCCCCGATCTGTGCGAACCACCGGCTCGTGGTCGGCGCGGCCGGATCCGAATACGGCGTGCGCGGCTTCGTGATGGCCTACCACACCGATCTCACCCCAGCCTGGCCGCACCCGTTCTGGACGATTCCGCCCGACGGCACGAGCTGGCGACGCTTGACGCGTCTCGCCGGCGGCGGCGTCGTCTGGACGCCGACGACGATCGACACGACGACGAACACCCTCTACTTCGGCACCGGCTCGGCAACACCGCTCTACTACCCGGCGCTGCGCCCCGGCGAGAACGCGCGCACCGATTCGCTGATCGCGGTCGACCTCGACAGCGGACGCATGAAGTGGTGGCAGCAGCAAATGTCGTTCAACGAGTGGTCGTACGACACCGCACAACCGCCGCTGGTCTACGACGCGAAGGTCGGCGGCAAGCGACTCCACATCGTTTCCGTCGGGACGATGGAAGGCGTCTGGTTCGCCTACGACGCAAAGACCGGTCGGCCGATCTACCAGCGCGTCAAGGTGATCGACCGCACCGAGCATCCAGCGCTGCAACCCGGCAAGCCCGTCGCCGTCTTCCCGTCCTCACTGGGCGGCCTGAACTACTCGCCGGCGTCGTACGACCCGACTACGAACTACATCTTCAACGCCGCCTCCGAAACAGCCTCCGTCATGCAACAGGCGAAGCTCACGCCGACCCAGAAGAAACGCAAGCGGGTGCTCGGCGACATCTTCCTCGGGCTCGAGAACGGCAACTTCGGGGCGCTCCTGCCCGGCTGGCACGACCACGGGTCGATCAGCGCGATCGACGTGAACACCGGCCGGCAGGTGTGGAAGTTCCGGACGCCCGAGCCGGAACGCGGCGGCGTCTCGACGACCGACAGCGGGCTCGGCTTCGCCGGCGGCGGCGACGGCGTGCTACGCGCGTTCGACCTCGAGACGGGCAAGGTGCTCTGGACATTCCAGACTGGGCATCAGATCGCGGCGGGCCCGTCGATCTACTCGGTCGACGGAAAGGAATACATCGCGATCACGTCCGGAGGCACGCCGACTTCGTCGAACGGGGGCGTCGCGAGCGAGCTCCAGATCTTCGCCCTCGGCGGCTCGAGCAACGAGTCGAAGCCGCCGCTGCGCACGCTCGCCCGCGTCGACACGCCCGTCGTGCAAGCGGCGACGACGCGAACAGCGGCAGCGGCTGCCGCGACCGCGACCGCCGCACGCGCGGGAGGCTCGGCGCTCCGCGCCGGCGGACGGATGCGCGTGCAAACGGGCCTCGTCGTGCGGCCCTGGAGCGCGAACTCGAACAACGACGAGGACGCCGTCGGACACCTGCTTCTCGGGTCGCATCCGGTCGCGGGCGCCCGCGTCAGCGTCGGTCGATACCTGCTCCCCGCCACCGCGAGGGACGGGAGCTTCCACTATCGCGCCGACATCAGCGTCCCGGGCCGCTATGTCGCCAAGGTCAGCAACGTCGCCCATGCGACCGTGAACGGTCAACCGCTCTCAGCGAACGAGAGAGCGGCAGTGCAGGGGCTCTCGGCGGGCTTCAGCGTCGCCTACCGCGTCGATCGGCTCCAAGAGCATCGGCGGCCGAACGGGACGATCCTCGTCACCGGCCGCGTCCATGACTCGAGCGGCGCCGCTCCGCCTCCGGTCGTCCTCTACACCTACCGGCTGAGTGGCACCGTCACCGACACCGCCGGCAAGCCGGTGCAGGGCGCGACCGTGGTGACGCGCACAGGGGACCGGGACTTCTGGACGTTCTCTTCACCCTCGGACGCCCGCGGCCACTACACGTCGTTCTTCGCCGCGTCGGACGAGTCGGATGCCGACCCGGTGCCACTGACCATCCAGATCGCGACCGGACCGCTTTCCTACGGAGGCCCGCAAGGCACGAACTTCAACTTCAAACGGCTGCGCAGCGCGACACTCAACGTGCAACTGCCAACCGCTACCAGCACCGCCCTGCCCGCGGCGACACCAACCGCGCAAGTTGGCGCGGTGTATCAGGGCCTCGTCATCGGCGTCACACACGGCGGCAAGGTGATCAAGCCGTTGTCCGCACGCTGGCCCGACCTCCAAGGGAAGTTCTCGATGGTGTTACCGCCGTCGGTGCGCGGCAAGACGCTGCATTTTTGGCAGAACCGCCGCCAATTCTTCTCACGTTTCGCCGCCGTCCCCGGCGGGCCTGTGGATCTCGTGTCGTGGCCCGCCGAACTCGGCCCCGCGGTGCCATCCGGGCTCGCGACGCTCACCGTCCCGCGCTGACGCCGTGGCTGCTGCTGCGACGTGCGCACGGAGGGTCTCCGCGCTCGCCGCTGCCGGCGCAGCGGGAGCTCTCCTCTGTGGATGCGGAGCGCGCTCGAGCGAGGGCACGTGGCGCCTGCCGAACAGCGACCTCGCCGGGACACGCGCCGTCGCTAGCTCGGCGATCACGGCGGCAAACGTCAGCCGGCTTCGCGTGCGCTGGCGCTTCCGCTTCACCGCGAAGCCGAGCTTCTCGGGCATCTTCGCGTCGACCCCGATCGCCGACCGCCGCACCGTCTACGTCCAGGACCTTCGAAGCACGGTCTTCGCACTCGACCGCTTCACGGGCAGAGTCCGCTGGACGGCGCGCTTCGACGCGCCCAACGACGGGCCGAACGGCCTCGCGCTCGACAGCGGCCGAATCTTCGGAGCGACCGATTCCGATGCCTTCGCGCTCTCGGCCTCCTCGGGCGCGAAGCTGTGGCAGCGGCACCTCACGACTCCCAGCGAGCAGCTGGTCGACATCGCACCCGTCGTCTGGCACGGCCTCGTCTTCCTGAGCACGATCGGATACCAACCCTTCGGCCGCGGAGCGATCTACGCACTCGACGGGCGCACCGGGGCCATACGGTGGAAGTTCGTCACCATCGCGCACCCCTGGCAGCACCCGCTCGAGGCCGGCGGCGGAGGCCTCTGGTACCCGGTCTCGATCGACGCGCACGGGCGCCTCTACGCAGGCAACTCGAATCCGGGCCCCTGGGGCGGCTCGCCCAAGCTGCCGAACGGCGCCGCCTTCCCGGGCCCGGTCCCGTACTCGGATTCCCTGATCGTGCTCGACGCGCGCACCGGACGACTCCTCTGGCACGACCAGGTGACCGCACACGACGTTCGCGACCAGGACTTCCAGGCGACACCGATCCTCGCGACGGTTAACGGCGCCGAGCTCGTCCTGGGCGCCGGCAAGGCAGGACGTGTGGTTGCCTGGAACCGGCGCACCCGGCAGCGAGTCTGGACGACGTCCGTCGGCGTTCACCGCAACGACCGTGGACCGCTGCCGCGCCGGCGCGTGACCGTGTGCCCGGGACTCCTCGGCGGCGTCGAGACGCCGATGGCGTACGCCGAGGGCAGGCTGTTCGTACCCGTCGTGGATCTGTGTGGCTGGGGCAGCGCCGTCGCGCGCCAGAACGTCGCCGGCATCGACCCTTCGCGGGGCAAAGGTCGTCTTGTCGCGCTCGATGCAGCGACCGGCCGGCCGCTGTGGCAGCGCCGTCTGCCGTCCCCGAACTTCGGCTGCGCAACAGTGGCCGGCGACGTCGTGTTCACGTCCACCTACGACGGCGTCGTGTACGCGTTCGCCACGCGTGACGGGAGCAAGCTTTGGCAGAGGCGGATGCCTGCAGGCGTGAACGCCTGCCCCGCTGTCGCCGGCGACATGGTGCTCATCGGAGCCGGGATCCGCCGACCGGGCGGCCACGCTCCAGCGCTCGTGGCGTTCGGCCTCGCTGGATGACCACGCCGCGCCGGTCAGTGGGCCCTACGCAACCAGCGCGCCGCAGAGATAGAGACGCCCGTTCCGCGCCTCCGCCTCTGTCATCGGCCTGTGCTCCTGCTCCTTGCCAGGGCCGAGCAGGTGCACGACGCGCTCGCCGCGGGCGTGTAGAAGCTCTGCGATCAGACGCCGGTGGCAACGCCACCAGAGCGTCTCCGAGCACATCAAGCAGGGACTCGGCTCCGCCAACGCTGCCGCAAGCGCCTGCTGCCAACTCTCAGCGCCCATGCGAGCGGCGTAGCTGCGGAACGCTGCGACACGAAGACAACCGAAACGGTCCTCACCCGGTTCACCCGTGAGCCGGCCGCCGAGCTCGACCGCGTGCCTGTAGGCGATCCTCTCCTCCGCGAGTCGCGCGGCGAGAGCTTGCTGGTTGAACTGCGGGTTGTGGCGCGAGCCTGGAAAGCGTCGAACGTCGACGACCGTGCGCACACCGACTTCACGAAGGATCTCCACGAGTTCTTCGACAGGCCTCGTGCCGTGTCCGATCGTCCATACGGTCATCCGAGGCTGTTACGCGACGCGTCGCAGAGACACGGCGCGATCATGACAGGCCGTGCGCGGACGGACGTGAAACCGTCCGATGTCGATGTGGAATCGATGTGAGCGGACGCTCACGGAGTCTCCATCGGATCGGGCTGGCGGCTCCCCGCACGGGTTCGTAGGCTGACCGCAAATGAGCTATCAGGACTGGGTCTTCTCCATTCATCTGCTGTTCGCGGCCACGCTCGTCGGCGGGCTGTTCATGTCCTGGATCCTCGTCGCCGCGCTCTGGACGGCGCCCGACCCCGAGGCGACGCTGAGCTTGAGCCGGGTGACGATGGTCGCGACCGGCGCCATTGCGGTCGGGCTTCCCGGTGTGATCACTCTCGGCATCTGGCTTGCTCTTCTTCGGCCGCAGCTGCATCCGTGGCATGGATGGGCCATCGCGGCGATCGTGCTCTGGGCGATCGCCGCCGCCGCGATCGCCCGCGCGACCTTCGAGTACGCAAAGTCGACACGAATGGCGCGCAAGCTCGTGACATCCGGCTGGCATGGACCGAGCGCCGAGCTGACGGCCTTGAACCGCTCGATCCGCGCACTGCTGTTTCGTGCAGTGGGGTCGGTCGCGATCGTGCTGATCGTCATCGACATGGTCTACAAGCCGGGCGCCTGAGATGCTGGCCGCGATCCGCCCGGCCGGACAAGACCTCCCGGTCCTCCTGCACATCGTCGGGGCGACCTTCGCCTTCGGCGGGCTGCTCGCGAGCGTGAGCTCGCTCGCGCTCGCGCGCGGCCAAGCACGGCTGCTTCGGATCGGCTACTTCTCGCTGCTCTTCGTCGTTGCTCCCGGCTGGCTTTTGATGTGGATCACCGGCGAGTGGGCCTATCACAAGCAAGGGTGGAACACACTCCCGGCGCAGCTACGGGATCCGGCGTGGCTGAAGATCGGCTTCGTCGTCGGCGATTACCTCGGGCTGGTCTTCCTGATCACGCTGGTTGTCGGCGCGGTCGGGATCGTTCGCCTCCGCCGGGGGCAGAGCAGCACGGGCCTGCTGCACCTGACGATGCTGAGCGGGCTCGTGCTCGTGCTCGGCTTCGTCGTCGCCGTCTGGGCGATGACCGGCAAGCCCGGGCAGCCGAGCGCGGCGGCGGCGCCCTCATCCGCGGCTCATGCCACCGCAACCGTCGACGTCGCCGCGACCGAGTTCAAGTTCACCCTCTCGAAGATGAGCGTCCCGCACGGCACCGTCGCCTTCGTCGTCGTGAACCGGGGCAAGATCGCCCACGACTTCTCGATCGACGGAAGGACGACACCGATCATTGCGCCGGGCAAGAGCGCGAAGCTCGTGGTGACGCTTCCGGCCGGCACGTTCGCCTACCTCTGCACCGTCCCGGGTCACGCCGCCGCGGGCATGAAGGGAACGCTGACGGTCACGTAGGGCCTCGTGGACGAGCCGCCTGTCGCTCGATTCCTGCGGGCGCCTGGGTAAAGCCGCCGCCCCGAATGAGGTCATGGCCCCATTTTTCCCGTCGCCGGCGGGTGGCATTCTCGGTGCCAGGCCGCAGCGCACTTCGCCCAGGCTGGGACGTCACGCAGACGAGGGGGCCCGGATGGTTTCGACGGAATCGAGCGTGCGAGGGTCTCGGGACCTGCTCGAGCTCGCCGCGATCGTCGAGACTCACAGCGAGCCCGTTCTCGGCAAGACACTCGACGGCACGATCCGCAGCTGGAACGTTGGGGCCGAAGAGCTCTACGGCTACAGCGCCGAGGAGATCGTCGGGAAGAAGATCGACATCCTCGTCCCAGCCGAGCGCGCCGGTGAGATCGAGGGGATCCTCGAACGTCTGCGCCGGGGCGAGACGATCAAGCAGTTCGAGACGGTGCGGCGACGAAAAGACGGAACCACCGTCGATATCTCGCTCAGCGTCACACCGGTCCGGAATTCGTCCGGCACCATCATCGGCGCGTCCGCGATTCAGCACGACATCAGCGAACGAAAGCGGCGGGAGCAGATTCAGCGCTTTCTCGCCGAGGCGAGCCGTCTACTCGCGGCCAAGCTCGACCACCATGAGACGCTCCCAAAGGTCGCCGCGCTGACCCTCGAGATCGCCGACTGTTGCGTCATCGAGACGTTCGACGCGGCAGGCTCGCTGTCGGAGGTTGCGATTGCGCATCGTCTGCCCGCCAAGGTGGAGCTCCTGCGCGAGATGCGTCGTCGCTATCCGCCCGACGGGAACAGCGGGTCACTCCCAAGTCGCGTGTTCAGGACGGGGAAGGCGGAGTTGATCGCCGAGGTCTCCGAGGAGCTGCTCAAGAGCATCGCCCGGAACAGCGAGCACCTGCAGATGCTGCGCGAGATGGGCAGCGCGTCCGTCATGGTGGTGCCCATGCGAGCGCGCGAGCGGTCGATCGGGACGATCATGATCAGTAACGAACGAGAACACCGGCGGTTCGCGTCCGAGGATCTCGACCTGGCCGAGGATCTCGCCCGGCGTGCCTCTCTGGCCATCGAGAATACGACACTGCACGCCTCGGAGCAGGAGGCCCGGCGGAGAGCTGAACGGTCCGCCGAGCGAATCGGCCGCCTTCAGGCCGTCACGGCAGCCCTGTCCGGAGCGTTGTCGCCGGCGGCGGTCGCAGACGTGCTGGTCAACCAAGGGGCAGCCGCAATTGGCGCAGGCGGCGGCTTCATTCGGCTCCTGACGCCCGACGGACGCAACCTCGAGTTGGTGGCTGCGGTCGGCACCTCCAAGAACTTTGGGCGCTCGTACGGGGATCTGCCATTGACGAGTTCGCTCCCGGGCGCGGACGTCTTTCGCACCGGCATTGCGCGCTACTTCGACTCGTCGGCCGCTGTCCAGTTAGCGTCGCCGGAGTTCGCACGAGAGCATGAGGCAACCGGACATGAAGCGATCGCGTTTGTCCCGCTTCGTGGACAAGATCGGTCGGTCGGCGTGATGGCCTTGAGCTTTGCCAGTCCGCGCACGTTTGACGATGACGACCGTCATCTAGTAGGTGCGCTGGCCGACCAGTGCGCACAGGCGCTCGAGCGTGCGCGGCTGTACGACGCCGAACGAGAGGCCCGCGCGGCGGCGGAGCAAGCCATCGATAGCACGACGCGTCTACAAGTCCTCGCGGCTGAGCTCGCAGAGACACTCACCCCTGAGCAAGTCGCCGAAGTGATCGTTGCACAGGGAATCGCAAGTATCGGCGCGGACACCGGAGCGATACAGCTTCTGTCCGACGACGGAACCATGCTCGAAGTCGTAGACGGGCAGGGCCACGGTCGGGCGCGGATCGAAAGACGCTGGCGCCGCCTTTCAGTCGATCTGAAGGTACCGACCACCGACGCCCTGCACACGCTCGAGCCGGTGTTCATCGAGTCGGGAAAAGACATCCGCGCGTACTACTCGCACGTGCAGGATTATCCGCACACGCTCGAAGGTCGCGCCGGCCTACACGCCAGAGCCGGCGCACACATTCCGCTCGTCGTGTCCGGGCGGCCACTCGGCGTGCTCTTCCTCGGCTTCTCTCGACCGCGAAGGCTGACGGAGACGCAGCGCTCGTTCGTGCTCGCTCTCGCCCGCCAGTGCGCACAGGCATTGAATCGAGCGCAGCTCTACGAAGCGGAACTCGAAGGAAGAAGCAGACTGAACCGGCTGGTCGAGCGGTTACACGAAGGGGTTGTCAGCGTGGATAGAAACGGGCGCGTCGAGTTTGCCAGCTCGAGCGCTAAGGAGATGCTAGGCGCCGCGTCGCCGGTAGAGGGCCATCGAATGGCCGAGATCTGGCTCGGGTTCCCTCTCCGCAGCTTCATCGCCAGCCTCTTCGACACCGAGGTGCGTACGGTCGAGGCTCACGTCGTGAGTCCGGGTGGCCGCCGCGTGTTCGAGCTGACCGGCATCCCGGCCGTTCGCGGCGAGACGGCGCTCCTCGTCGTGACGGATGTCTCCGAGCGTGAGCAACGCCAGCGCGCCGAGCGCGAGTTCGTCGCGAACGCCGCTCACGAGCTGCGGACGCCGCTGGCCGCGATCACGAGTGCCATCGACCGTCTCCAGGCCGGGGCGCGAGAGGTCCCAGAGAAGCGAGACCGGTTCCTCGGGCACATTCAGCGCGAATCGACCCGCCTCAACCGGCTTGCCTCCTCGCTCCTCGTGCTTGCACGTGCCCAGTCACGTGAAGAGCAGCCTCGCTGTGAGGAGATTGCGCTCCCCGAGCTGTTCGAGGAGCTAATTGAGGGAATCGAGTTGATGCAAGGCGTCGAGTTCGTGGTGGATTGTCCGCCTGACCTTTTCGTTCGAACCAATCGCGACCTACTCGAGCACGCACTGCTCAACCTCATCAGCAACGCGGCACATCACACGGCGCGTGGCCGGATCTCGATCGGTGCACGCGTGATGGACGACGGGCTCGTGTCGATCGAGATCGACGACACAGGTTCCGGGATTCCACCCGAGGAGCTCACCCGGCTGTTCGATCGCTTCTACCGAGGCCCCGACGCTCAACGTGGCGCGGGCTTCGGGCTCGGCCTCCCTATCACGAAGGAAGCGGTCGACGCGATCAATGGTCGCATCGAAGTCGATTCGGTTCCAGGCACGGGCACGACCGTCCGAGTCGTGCTCCCAGCCGCTGAGGTACCCGTTCCGGCATGAACGAGCGCATTCTCGTCGTCGAGGACACAGAGGCGATCTTGGATGCGGTCACCGACGCTCTCGCTGCAGAAGGGTTCGAGGTGCAAGGCGCGTCAGACGGCAAAGCGGGGCTCGAAGCAGCCGAGGAGGAGCCGTTCGATCTCGTAATCCTCGACTTGATGCTTCCGGGGCTCTCAGGAACGGAGATCTGTCGCCGCCTTCGAGCCGAGAGCGCTGTACCGATCATCATGCTCACCGCACGCGATGCCGAAGCCGACCGGGTGCTCGGCCTCGAGATCGGCGCCGACGACTACATCACCAAGCCCTTCTCCGAGGTGGAACTCCTCAGCCGAGTACGCGCGATCCTGCGCCGACGCGAACTCGACCGACAGGGTGACACAACCGTACGCCGCTTAGGCGGCCTGACCATCGACGTCGTCCAACACGAGGTAGCCGCCGACGGCAATCCAGTCGCGCTCACGCCCTCGGAGTACAACCTGCTCGCGCTGCTCGCCGGCGACCCCGGTCGCGTCTTCACGCGCCGCGAGATCATGCAACACCTCTGGCAGAGCAGCTACGTCGGAGACGAACGCGCGTGCGACGCACACGTCTCGACACTCCGAGGAAAAATCGAGCGCGATCCTCCGCACCCGGAGAGGATCATCACGGTCCCCGGCTTCGGCTACAAGCTAGTCGCAGCGTGATGTCTCGCCATTGACGAACGACGCAGAGCTCGGGTGGCATGAGCGAATGCTCATGCCATCGCCACCGAATGCGCAGAGCCGTGACTCGCCCCTCCACATGCAGCCCCGTAGCGTGCGGACTACGCGTTCTGAGGCGCGTGAAGCGACGAGGAAGACGTCATCGAGGTGGCACATCTGGAGGAACGAACCATTGACGCTGAGCGCCGGGCTGGGGGCGGCCGCCTCGCCCGCGCGCGCTTGCGCGACTGGTACTCGAACGAGCTGGAGTCGAAGATCGCGCGAGCGGTAGCGGAAGGCCACGTGGAGGCCTCCCAGGCGGCCGACCTTCATCGCTTGGTTGGCGAACTGCTCGACGCCGACCGAGTGTCGAGATGACCGTCCTCGTAGCAGGCGCCACCGGCGTGCTCGGCCGCGCCCTCATCCCCCGGCTGCTCGCCGACCGACGCCGCGTCCTGGCGATAGCTCGTAACGCTTCGACCGCCGATCTTCCTGCCGAAGTCGAAGCGATCGACGTCAACCTCATAGAGGACGACCTACTCGAACTCGTCCACGGCTGCGACGCCGTCATCCACATCGCCAACCCGACCCCGAGCGAGCCGTCCGCGTTCGGCACGCGGCGGCTGCTCGACGCCGCGCTTGCCAGTCGCGTTCGGCGCTATGTCCAGCAGAGCACCGTCATGGCCTACCGCGACGGCGGCGATGCCTGGCTCGACGAGGCTGCACCACTCGACGACTCACCGGAGCGGGCCGAGATCTGCGCGCCGGTCATCGAGATGGAGGAAATGATCCGCGAGGTTCGCCCGCACGTCCTGGCCTGGACGATCCTCCGCGGAGGCTCATTCGTCGGCGGCGGCGTCGGCGAGAACACGCTGATCGATCAGCTGCGGACGGGACATGCGACCGTCGCCGGCGACGGATCGAACTACGTTTCGCTCATCAACGTGGCAGACATGGCGAGCGCAGTTGCTGCCGCGCTCGAGTCGGCTCCCGCAGGATCCACGTTCAACATCGTCGACGAACCACTTCACTACGGTGACTACGTCGACGCCCTTTCTGACTTGATCGGTGTCACGCGACCGCGGCGCGCGGCGGAGTTGCAACTGCCTCCGTCTTGGCGCTGTACGAACCGGGCGGCCCTCGCAACCCTGGGCTGGATGCCACGAGAACGCATCTGGCCGCACCGCACCATTTCCTAGTCGGCGTGTTCGTGCCATGACCGACGGGCACGCTTGCGACAGCTACGAGCGCGTCCGGGTGGCCGCCGCTGGAGCGAGCCGAGGGACAACTCCAGACGACCGCTACCCGCCAGCAATCCGCCCGCCCAAAATGGGTCTGGGTCGACACACCGCGAACCTTGTGAGACATTCACCTCACCTAGCCATGTCCACAGCCGCTGATCGGGAATCGCGCCTTCGCGAGCTTGCGGCGGCAAACGTCGCTGTCGGCTCGCAGTCCTCGCTCGAGGATGTGCTTCAGAAGACCGCAGACGTGGCGGCGAGGCTTGTCGACGCACGCTATGGCGCGCTTGGCGTTCTCGACCGCACCGGGGCACACCTCGAGCATCTCGTCACGAGCGGAATGGACGAGACGACGAGAGCTCAAATCGGGCGTCTGCCCAGCGACCACGGCATTCTGCGGATTCTGCTTCGAGAGGCGCGACCGGTGCGGGTTGCAGACGTGACCAAGGAGCCGCAGTTCTTCGGTTTCCCTCGATCGCATCCGCGAATGCGGAGCTTTCTCGGTGTCCCGATCCTTGTGCGCGGAGTGGTGTACGGAGACCTTTACCTAGCCGAGAAGAAGACCGGGGAGTTCACCGAAAGCGATCAGGAGATCGTGACCCTTCTAGCCGCCCAGACGGGACTCACGATAGAAAAGGTGCAGATCCACGAGGGGGCCACCCATTGGCTTCGGCAGCTCGAGGCGCTCGACGAGCTCACACGCAGCGTGCTCGAGGAGCGAGACGTCCTCCGCCTCCTCGAACTCGTTGCCCGTCGCCTGCGCGAGCTGATCGGCGCCCGCGGAGTGCTCATCTCTCTCCCCGCATCCACGGGAGATCTACGCGTCGTCGTCGCCGACGGCGAGGATCTCGACGAGCTGGTGGGCTACGACGTCCCGCCCGAATCGAGGCACGCGCGAACATTCACGCGCGGCAAGAGCGAACGCATCGACTCGGTTCTCGCGGATCCTGAGGTCGATCAGGTCCTTGCCGGAAGAATCGGCGCCGTCGCGGCACTGTTTATCCCGCTCATCATTCACGACCGAGCGATCGGGGTTATGTACGCCTTCAACAAGGACGGGCCCGACCCCCACTTCACCGATGACGACGTTCGCCTCGCCGAAGCGCTAGGCACCCGCGCCGCACTCGCCGTTCATCTCTCAGAACGCGTGGCGCGCGAAACGGTCGACGCGATCCTCGAAGCCCAGGAGGCCGAACGAGGTCGGATCGCACGCGAGTTACACGACGAGACCGGCGCCGCCCTGACGGCGATCCTCCTCGACCTTACGACGATCGATGAAGCGGCGACACTCGCGGACGCCCGCCACGCATCAGCGGCACTGCGGCAGAACGCACGCAGCGCGCTCGAGAACGTTGGCCGGCTGGCGTTCTCCCTTCGTCCTCCCGCGCTCGATGAGTTCGGTCTCGCGTCAGCCCTGAGAGACCTGAGCAACCGTCTGGAAGAGCGAGGCGGACCCAAGGTCGAGCTCACGATCGAACTTCCGGCTGGCATGCGATTGCCTGCGAAGCTCGAGACCGCCATCTTCCGGATCACACAAGAGGCTCTGACGAACGCCGTCAAGCATGCCGACGCGAAGACAGTGCACGTCTCCCTCGCCCTCAGCAGACGATCGGTGACCCTGGCGGTCGAGGACGATGGGCGCGGTTTCCCCCAAGCGCGAGCGGACGTTGGGTTCGGGCTCATCGGGATCCGAGAGCGAGTTGCATCCGCCAATGGCGCTCTTGATATCGAATCGGAAAGCGGCAGAGGCACTCGGCTCGCGATCGAGTTGCCTCTCCCTGACAAAGAGTGACCTTCCGTTTTGTGTCGGATGCTCGACGCCTCTCTGAGGCTCATCCCGACGGCCGCCGCCGCGCCGGTGCTCTGCCTGGCGGTTGCCGTGGCGGCTCACGCTGCGGTGGCGGCGGGATCGGCCGCGTCGCGGGCTCGTCGCCGCTGATTGTGACCGCCTCGCCGTGGTGGGTGAGCACAAGCGGCGAACCCGCGCGCAGGGAATAGCGCGCCTGCCGGTGGTCGATCTCGACGCGGAGCCGGCGGCCGCGGAAGCAGAGCCCGAAGGCGAGCCGGCTGAGCCGCTCGGGGAGCCGCGGCGCAAAGGCGAGCGTGCCGCCGTGATCGCGCATGCCGCCGAAACCGGCGACGGCCACGACCCAGGCGCCGGCGAGCGAGGCGATGTGGAGGCCGTCGCGCGTGTTGTGCTCGAGGTTGTCGAGGTCGATCAGAGCGGCTTCGCCGAAGTAGTCGTATGCCAGCTCGAGATGGCCGGTCTCCGCTGCGACCACCGCCTGGGTGCAGGCCGAAAGGGAGGAATCGCGGACGGTCAGCGCCTCGTAGTAGGCGAAGTCGCGGGCTTTTTCCTCCTCGCTGAAGGCGTCGCCGCGCAGGTGCAGAGCCAGGACGAGGTCGGCCTGCTTGACGACCTGCTTACGGTAGAGGTCGAAGTAGGGGAAGTGCAGGAACAGCGGGTATTGCTCGGGAGCGCTGTCTGCGAAGTCCCAGGGTTGATGCTCGGTGAAGGCATCCGCCTGCGGGTGTACGCCGATCGCTTCGTCATATGGGATGAAGATCGCAGTGGCGGCGTCACGCCAACCTGCCACCTCCTCCAAGTCGATGCCGAGTTCACCGACGAGATCTACGTGCCGCTCGACGGCGTCGGCGGCGAGCATTAGATTTCGCTGCGCCATCAAGTTGGTGTAGACGTTGTTGTCGGCAACGGCGCTGTATTCGTCAGGTCCAGTGACGCCGTCGATGCGAAACCGGCCTTCGGCGTCGTGATGACCCAACGAACGCCACAGGCGTGCCGTCTCGACGAGCAGCTGGAGGCCTGCCTCACGCTCGAACGCTTCGTCGCCGGTTGCGGCCTGGTAGCGGCCAACCGCGTCGGCGATGTCGGCGTTGACGTGGAACGCAGCCGTTCCCGCCGGCCAGTAGCTGGAGCATTCCTGACCCGCGATCGTGCGCCAGGGAAAGGCCGCCCCTGCCAGCCCGAGCAGCTTCGCGCGCTCGCACGCCAAGCCGAGCGTCGCATGGCGCCAGCGCAACGCGTCACGCGCGGCATCGGGAGCCGTGTAGGTGAGGACCGGAAGGACAAACGTCTCGGTGTCCCAGAAGGCGTGTCCGTTGTATCCGGGACCTGTCAAGCCCTTGGCGGCGATCGCGCGGCGCTCGCCGCGAGCTCCTGCCTGCAGGGTGTGGAACAGGGCGAAGCGAACTGCCTGCTGCAGTTCGGCGTCTCCGTCTAGCTCCACGTCGGCGCGGTCCCAGAAGTCGTCCAAGTAGGCGCGCTGGCCGGCTAATAGGCCCTCCCAGCCCGTTTGGCGAGCCTCGGCGAGCGCGGCGGCGACCTGATCGCGCAGTGCCGCCGTCGACCGCTGGCTCGACCAGCCGTACGCGAGGAACTTGACCACCCGCAACCGCTGGCCAGGCTCGACGTCCGCGGTAATCGTTACACGTCCCAGGTCATCGCCGCTTTCGGCCGGATTCGTCTCGGTGCCGGACGGACCGTCGACGATGTGATCCATGCCGGCGGCGAGCCGCAGTCTGCTCAAGTCGGTGGAATGCACGAGCACGACCTTCGCGTCGCGGCCGGAGAACTGCTCGGAGCGCAGCGGCCCGGTTACGCGTCCGCCGGTGCGAGGGTCGTCGGTTGAATCCGGCATCGGCTCGTTTGCGACGAGTTCCGACTGCAGCACGAGCCGCGCCGCACTGTCGAGCGGCTCGACTTCGTAGAGCACGGCGGCGACCGCGCGTTGCGCGAACGACACGAGCCGGACGGAGGACACCTGTACCGTCCGTCCGGCGGGCGAGGTCCACTCGACCCGCCGCCTCAGCACGCCGTCCCGAAAGTCGAGGGTGCGCTCGTGGATGCGGCACTCCCCGAAGCGGACGTCGAAGGGCTCGTCGTCGACGAGCAGACGGATGATCTTGCCGTTGGTGACGTTGACCACCATCTGGCCTGCCTCGGGATAGCCGAAGCCGGCTTCGGCGTAGGGGAGCGTCCGCGCTTCGTAGAACCCGTTCAGATAGGTACCGGGAAGCCCGCTCGGTTCGCCCTCGTCCAGGTTGCCGCGCAGGCCGATGTGGCCATTCGCGAGCGCGAACACCGATCCCGCCTGAGCGATTACGTCCAGATGCAGCTCCGTCTCGCACAGCGCCCACGGCTCGACGCTGAAAGCAGGATGGTCGATCATGCGTCGAGCAACTCCGCCAAGTCGGATACGACGACGTCGGCGCCATGCGCGCGCAGCTCGTCGGCCTGGCCGGCCCGATCGACGCCGACGACACAGGCGAAGCTGCCGGCTCGCCCGGCCGCGACGCCGGCGAGCGCGTCCTCGAACACCGCGGCCTGCGCCGCCGTCACGCCGAGCGCCCGCGCGGCAGCCAGAAACGTGTCGGGAGCCGGCTTGCCCTTCAGATGGTCGCGCTCGGCGACGATGCCGTCGATGCGTTGCTCGAACAGATCCTCGATCCCCGCTGCGACCAGCACCTCGCGGCAGTTGCTGCTCGACGAGACGACCGCCCGTCGTAGACCCGCCTCGCGCGCCGCGCGTACGTAACGCACTGAGCCCTCATAGGCCTCCACGCCCTGCTCATGGATCAAGTGCAGCACGATCTCGTTCTTGCGGGTCCCGAGGCCATGAACGGTCTCCGCGGAGGCCGGGTCGTTCTCCTCGCCCTCCGGGAGATCGATTCCGCGCGCGGCCAGAAAGGCCCGCACACCGTCGTAACGGGGCATGCCGTCCACGTACTCGTCGTAATCGGCGACTGGATCGAACGGCAGAAACGGTCCCCCGGTTCGCGTCGCGCGCTCGCGCAGGAAGCCGTCAAACATCTCCTTCCAGGCTGCCGCGTGAACCTTCGCGGTCTGCGTCAGCACACCATCCAGGTCGAACAGGCACGCTCGCACACCGTCCGGCAGACCGAGCATCGCGGAAAGCCTACGACGACTGCGCACGCGCCCGTGCGTCTCGGCGGTCATCCGGCCACAGCGCCCGCGCCCCATGTCAGCCTGCTGAGAGGGCGAGTTGTGTTACGCCGAGCAAGGTCAGCGCGATCGCAGCGGCGCGGGCGCCGGTGAGCCGCTGGCGCAGGAAGATGCTGGAGAGCACGACGGTGACGACGATGGAGGCGTTCGAGGAGGCTGCCGCGACCGAGACGGGAAGACCC
Source organism: Gaiellaceae bacterium (assembly GCA_036260475.1). Classification (GTDB taxonomy): domain Bacteria; phylum Actinomycetota; class Thermoleophilia; order Gaiellales; family Gaiellaceae; genus Palsa-739. The sequence continues at coordinate 18,921 of DATAMX010000157.1, forward strand.
TGCAGGCCGAGGAAGTAGAACACCGAAGCGATCCCGATCATCGCGCCGACGCCGATACCTGCCAGCGTGCGTTTCGTCACCTGCAGTCGCGGCCCCTTCGCCGCGAGCGCAAGGACGGCAACGGCGGTCATCGCAATCGCGATCAGGCCGTTCAGCTGCGTGGCGTCAAGGTTGCGGAGAGCCGGCTTCTCGAGGAAGGCGCCGACACCAATGATCCCGATGTAGCTGGCCATGATCACGAATGCGCGGATCGGACGAGCACCTTCACTCGAATTGGTATCGGGGTTGACGCCGTATCGGGCCGGCGCATGCGCGAGCAACACGACACCTGCCATCGTGCAGGCAAGCCCGGTGATCTTCAGCGCCGTCAGCGACTCGCCGAGCGCGACGATCCCGAGCAGCGTCGTGATCGCGATGTACAGATTCGAGTACGTCACCACCGAGGACACGGGCAGGTAGTCGAGCGCGAAGCAGTAGAAGAACGAGCCGATCCCTGTTAGCAGACCAATGCCGAGACCAGCTAGGGCCGGCCGGGCAGCGGGAAACGTCAGGCCATGGGCGGCGATGAGCGCGACCACGGCGGCGGCCAAGCTGCCGGTCCGAATCAGTGCGTTGAGCTGGAAGGCGCCAAGGCCTCGCCCGACCGGACTCTCGACAAAAGAAGCGACGCCTACCAGCACGACATATACCGCCACGTACCCGAGCGAGAGGCTGATCACTGGGGCGCTCGACCGCGGCCGCTAGCAGCGAGAGGTCCGCCGACACGCGGGAGTGTCGGCGGTCACGTCGAGGCCTGCTGGCGGATTGCGCGGCCGGAGATCGCTTCGGTCACGACGCGGATGACAGCGTCGCGATGGCCGCCGGGCCAGGGCTCGACGCCGAGCTGGACGAGCCGGTCGAGCTCGGCGGGGTCGTCGACGAGCTGGGCGCCGCCTGTGATGAGCACGCTCCAGCCTTCGCTCATCGCTTCGTCGATCTGGTCGACCTCGAAGCTGACGGTGCTGCCGGCTGCGGCGGCGAGCAAGCCTTCGGCGCGGGTGTGGAAGATGACGTCGCCGTCGAGGAAGCGGAAGTTGACCGGAAGCGCGACCGGTCCCTGCCGGGCGAGGAAGACGAAACGGCCGACGCCCCCGCCAGCGAGAAGCGCTTCGCACTCTTCGCTGCTGAGAACGACGAGATGGGGGTGCGCTCCAGCGCGTCCGGGTCCCGGTGGCCGGTCGACATCGCCACCGCGCAGGTGAACGGCCGTCGTCTCGAGCGCAGCGGCGAGTCGGAGCAGTACCCCGGGCAGCATCGACGACACGGGACTGTGTTCGAGGTAGTCGAGGTAACCGGGATCCATCTCTGCGCGTTGCGCGAGCTCCTCGCGGGAGAGGCCCAGCTCCCGACGGCGCTGGGCGATGCGGCGGGCGAGATCACTTGAGTGCAGTGTCATGCTCACGAGGCCTCCTCATCGGAGGCGTGGTAGCCGAGCATGCGGCCCCAGGTGTCGTCGGTGCCCCAGATGCCGGCGCGCAGGCACTCGAGCTGGACGATCTGGGAGTGGTCGACGAACAGGTTGACGTCGATGCCGTAGTTCTTGACGTACCAGCTGAAGACGGCTGGGTCGGCGGCCTCGAACATCACGTGCTCGAGCCCGAGTTCGGACACGATGCGGGCGACGACGTCGGTGCGCCAATCGCGCACCTGCTCGGTGATCCCCTCCGACTCGATCATGATCATCTGCGCGCCTGCGTCGAGGTGGCGCTTGGCGAGCTCGATCGCTTGGCCGACGTCGCGCGTTCCTTCGGCTTCGAGGGCCTCGACGGTCGAGGCGCCGCCGGCGCCGAACTGGATGCCCACCTCCGGCTTCGGCTTCAGACCAGCCGCGCGCACCGTTTTCGTGAGCCGGATGAGGTCGTCGGCCGGCAGGGTGACGAAGCCGGTGGAGATCTCGACGATGTCGAAGCCGAGCTCGCGGGACTCCTCGAGATAGCGGGCGACGGCGTCGCCGCGCTGCGCGAGCACGTGCTCGAGGAAGCCGCCGGTCGAAACGGCGACCTCGTGCTCGTGGCAGAGCTCGTTGAGGGCATGCACAGTCTCGCGCGGCATGAGCGCGAAGGAGCCGCCGGCGTACTTGAGCGTGTCGATGTAGGTGCCCATCGTCTCGAGGAGGTCGGCGAGGTAGCGGTGGCCGACGGGGGTGTAGTAGGGGCCGCGGATCTCGGTCACGCCGCGGCTGCGCGGCTTCTGCGGCCGCTGGTTCAGCTCAAGGAACGAGAACGCGCGCTCCACGTCTGTTGCGGCTCTGGTCATGGTGTTGCTCCTTTCGTCGTCTCGCGCGCCGCCGCGTGTGCGAGCAGCGAGGTGAAGTCCCGCGTCTCGAGTTCGTCCAGCGTCGCGACGGCAGCCGCGAGCGCGGCCGCAACCTCCGGCTCGATCGCGTCCGCGGCGAGGCGCTCGAACTTCTGCTGCGCTTGCTCCCAGCTCATCGGGCGGGTCAGGAACCCCGCGTAGTCAGCCTTGTCGGCTGCGAGGGTCGTGCCGTTGGCGAGGTGGAGGCGCAGCCGGCAGGCGTGTTCGGCGGGAAAGCGGGCGGTCAAGTCGGCTGCGGGCCGCACCCCAACGCGGCGCAGTAGGTCCTGCACGTCGGCCTGGGCGATCCGCTTAGGCGTGAACTGCTCGGGCATCACCTGCCCGTCGAGCAGCGCGACGGCGAGCAGGTAGGGGAGCGAATGGTCTGCTTGCTCTTTGGTGCGGATCTCCTTCTTGCCGCCCTCTTCACCGCCGCCGATGATGTCGTAGGCGACCTGGAAGGTCTCGAGCTCGATCCGCTCGACCTCGAGCGGGTCGAGGTCGTGCGTTTCGCGCAGCTCGAGGAGCGCCTCAAGCGCCGACTGGGAGTGGATCTCGGCGTTGTAGCGCTTGAGGAAGCTACGGCGGACACGCTCCAGGTCCTCGTGTTCCCAGTCGAGCTGGAAGCGGCCCGCGATCGTCTCCATGAAGCCCTTGTTGCCCTCGAACACCTCGCTCGGACCGGTGATGCCGCGGGCCGCGAGAAAACAAGCCGTGACCGCGCCCGAGGCCGTAAACGGATACGCGAGCCCCTTCCACTGCGAGAGCGCGCCGGTGCGCGTCACGCGCAGTGCGTTCAGCGCTGTCCCGGCGATCGCGATCGCGTTTGCGGTTGCGCTCTCGTCGAGGCGGAGCGCCTTCGCAACGCCGGCGGCGGCCGCGTAGGCGCCCTGCGTGGTGTGATCGAATCCTTTCGCGCGCACGGGCGCTTCGTCGGATAGCCGACACTGCACCTGGTAGGCGACGGCGAGCGCGACGAGTAGCTCCTGTCCCGAGGCGTCCGCATACTCCGCGGCCGCAAGCACGGGCGCAAGGTTGTCGCTCGGGTGGCAGGTCTCGCCGGGCGCGAAGTAGGAGTCGTTGAAGTCGAGGTAGCGGACGAGCGCCCCGTTGTAGAGGGCGGCCCGGTCGGGTGCCGTCGCGCCGCCGCCGATCAGCGTGCAGAGCGGCCGGCCACCGAAGTCCTCAAGCTGCGCGCGGATCGCGGCGACAGGGGCAGCAGCGCGCGCGCCGAGCGCGCAGCCGAGCGCGTCGAGCACACGAATCTTCAACTCGCCCTGGGACGCCTCGGACAGATCGTCACACGAGCGGGTAACGACGAAGCGCGCGAGCCGCTCGACGTCGGTCATCGCGCCCGCCTGCCGCGGCGCAGCAGGTCGGCGAGCACGACCGCGTCGTTGTGCTTGCTGTCGCGCGCCGCGTAGACGAGCGTCAGCGTGCCCTTGCGCGCCCGCCGGCGCAGCTCGCGCAGCTTCGCCTGCTGGGCCGCCAGCTCGTCGAGGTAGCGGCGCTGGAACTCCTCGAAGCGGGCCGGGTCGTGTCCGAACCAGCGGCGCAGCTCGCTGCTCGGGGCCAGTTCGCGCGCCCATTCGTCAAGCTGCGCCTCTTCTTTCGTGATGCCGCGGGGCCACAGCCGGTCGATCAGGACGCGGTAGCCGTCCGACCGCGCCGGCGGCTCGTAGGCGCGCTTCAGCCGCACGTCCATCGCGTTACTGCTCGCGCTTCTGGTGCACGATCACCACCGGGCAGGCCGCGTGGTATGCGACCTGTTGGCTGACCGACCCGAGCAGCAAGCCGGCGAAGCCGCCGTGTCCGCGCGAGCCGACCACGAGCAGGTCTGCGCCCCGAGACTCATCAACCAGCGCGGCCGCCGGCCGGTCTTCCACCACACGCCGCTCGATCTCAACGGTGCCCGTCTCCGGGATTGCCTCCTGCAGCGTCGCGTCGAGGTCCCTCTCGGCGGCATCGCGAAGCTCCTTGATGTCGCCGCCGAGAGCCGGGAGGGAGCCTTCGAAGCCGGTTGCGCCGATGTAGGCGTACTGCCAGGCGTGGACGACGCGCAGCGTCGCTTGACGCAGCGTTGCCTCCTCGAGCGCAAAGCGCAGTGCCGCCTTCGCCCCCTCCGAATGGTCCACCCCGACCACGATCACAGCCATCTCGTCTCCTCCTACTCTCGTCGTTCAGGTGTCCGGGGGAAGGCGATTGCCCGCTCCTCCGCGTAGACGTTCTTGAGCGCGTCAGCCGGCTCCGGGTCGGTGCCGGCCTTGGCGAACTCGACCGCCGCCTCGACAACCTGCTGCGCCTTGGTGTCCAGCCGGTCCCACTCCTCGTCGCTCAGCTCGAGTCGATTGCGCAGGTTCCGGACCGGGTCGCGCGTCTCGCGCAGCCGGCGTAGCTCGTCCTTGTCGCGGTAGACCTGTGCGTCGCCGATGTAGTGGCCGGTCAGCCGCTCGGTCTCGCAGAGCAGAAAGACCGGGCCGTCGCCGGCGCGCGCGTACGCAAGCGCCTCCAGGGCAGCGAGGTGGACCGCCTCGACGTCCTGGCCGTCCACATGCAGCGCATGCATCCCGAAGGCCTGCGCACGGTGAGTCAGGTCGCGGATCGGCTGGTGCTGCGACTGGGGCGTCGACTCCGACCATCGATTGTTCTCGCAAACGAACACGACCGGCAGCCGCCACAGCTGGGCGAGGTTCATCGACTCGTGAAAGGTTCCGATGTTGGTGGCGCCGTCGCCGAAGAACGCGACGGCCACCCGCGGCTCCCGTCGCAGCTGGAACGCGAGCGCCGCGCCGGCCATGCCCGGCAGGCCGCCGCCGACAACGGCGTTCGCGCCCATGTTGCCGCGCGCGACGTCGAACAGGTGCATCGAGCCGCCGTAGCCGTGCGAGCAGCCTTCGACCTTGCCGTATAGCTCGGCCATCACTTCATTCGGCGGCGTTCCTTTGGCGAGCACGTGCCCGTGCGCCCGGTGGGTAGAGCCGATCACGTCGCTGTCTTGGAGCGCGCGGCAGACGCCGACCGCGACCGCCTCCTGACCAATGCAGACGTGCAGGAAGCCGGCAAGCTCGCCGGCGCGGAAGCGCTCCTCGACCTTCTCCTCGAAACGACGGATCAGCAACATCTCCGCGAGGAACTCGACCAGCTGCTCACGCGGCAGACGTTGCTCCGACGAAGGCGTGAACAAGGCGCGCGCCATCAGCGCAGCCTTTCCCCCGAGATCGACCAGAAGTTGCGGCCAATCCGTGCGAAGCCGTTGATCGCGACGCGTGTCATGGCCGTGCTCCTGCCGCGTCCAACACGCCGTGCTTGTCCTCGAGTCCGGCGAGCAGCTTCGCGAACGCCGCGCTGAACTTCTCGATCCCCTCCCTCTCGAGGGTCTCGACCACGTCGTCGTAGTCGACGCCGACCTTCGCCAGCCGCTCAAGCAGTCGTTGCGCCTCGTCGACTCCCTGGGTCAGCGTCTCGGCGACACGGCCGTGGTCCTGGAAGGCGTGCAGCGTCGGCTCGGGCATCGTGTTCACGGTCTCGGGGCCGATCAGTTCCTCGACGTAGAGCACGTCCCGGTATGCGGGGTTCTTGGTCGAGGTCGAGGCCCACAGGCAGCGCTGCGGGTGCGCGCCTGCCGCCGACAGCTCGCGCCAGAGCTCGTTTTCAGGGGAGAAGAGCTCGCGGTAGCGGGCGTAGGCGAGCTTGGCGTTCGCGATCCCCAGTCTCCCGTACAGCTCGGCGGGCGCGCCGAGGGCGTCGAGGCGGCGGTCAGTCTCGCTGTCGACCCTGGAGACGAAGAAGCTTGCGACTGAGTGCACGCTCGAGAGGTCGCCACCCCTGGCACGGAAGCGCTCGAGGCCCTCGAGGTAGGCGCGTGCGGCGGCGATGTAGCGCTCGACCGAGAAGACGAGCGTGACGTTGATCGAGCGACCAGCGGCGATCGAGTCTGCGATCGCTGTCACGCCCGGCTTCGTGGCGGGGATCTTGACGAGCAGATTGGGCCGCTCGATCCGCTCGTGCAGCCGTCGGGCCTCCTCGTATTGGGCGAGCGTGTCGTAGGCGAGAGTGGGATCGACCTCGATCGAGACATAGCCGTCGCGGCCGCCGCTCTGCTCCCACACAGGACGCAATAGGTCGCAGCCCGCAGCGACATCGGCGCAGGCGAGCTCGAGAAAGAGGTCCTTGCCGCTCAGACCGCGTGGCATCAGCTCCCGCAGTTGCGCGTCGTAGGCGTCGCCAGCGGAGATCGCCTGCTCGAAAATGGTCGGGTTGGACGTGACGCCGACCACCGCGTCCTCACGCACGAGCCGCGCAAGCTCGCCACTCTCCAGCAACTCCCGGGAGAGGAAGTCGATCCAGACCGACTGACCGAACTCGGCCAGCCGCTGCAACGCGTGTGTATCAGTGGACATGAGTCACCTCCATCGCGCCGCAGATACGGCGTGGGTAGAAGTCGATCCGGGACGAGCAGCTCCTCGGCAAGGTCGGCAATCTCGGCACCCCGAACATCGCTCCGAGCGCCGCAGTTGGGTGCGGGCGCGAACGACGACGCTCATCAGACGCTTGCGCCTTCCGCGATCGGTTCGGCGGCGAGGATCAGCTCACGTGCAGCGTCGAGCCGGCCGAAGCGGTTCCACGAAAGGACGCCGCGCGGGCGCCGCTCTCGGTCGACGTAGGTGAAGGTCGCCTCGCCGGCAAGCTCCGTCCAGTCGGAGATTGTCTCGAGGCGCGGGTCAAGCTCGCCGACGGCCTCGTAGCCGAGGTCGAACAGGTCGGAGTAAAAGAAAGGCAGGTGCTCGTAGGGCACGGCGGCGCCTGCCATGTTCGCGCCGACTTGCCTGCCATGGCTTTTCGCATGGTCCTCGTGCTCAACGCGCATGTCGGTCGCCAGTGCCGCGACGGGGAAGCGGGCGACATCGCCAGCCGCGAAGACGTCTTCGCGCCCACCGACGCGTCCGTACGCGTCGACGACGATCCCGTTCGCCACCGGCAGCCCGACGTCGGCGGCGAGCTCCGCGTTCGGCACGATCCCGATCCCGGCGACGACGACGTCGGCCTCGAGCGGCCGCCCGTACCCCAGCATGACCTGCGTGCCGGTGCCGTGGCGCTCGATCGCCGTCACCGAAACCCCGGTCAGCACCTCGACGCCGTGGCTGCGGTAATAGTCACTCAGGGCCGTCGACAACTCTTCCGGAAAGACGCGGGCGCAGATGCCGGGGTCCGGGAAGACCATCGTCACTGGAAAGCCGTTGAGCGCCAGCGCAGCGGCGATCTCGGAGCCGATGAAGCCGCCACCGATCATGCAGCACCGGGCGCCCTCTTTGGCGAGCGCGCGTAGGTGCCGGTAGTCGTCGAGCGTGCGGAAGTAGATAACGGCGTCGCCGCCGAAGGGGAGCCGGCGCGGCCGTCCTCCGGTGGCAAGCAAAAGCTTGTCGTAGCCGTAGGTCTCGTCCTTGTCATCGCGCGCCTCGCGCCGCTCGAGGTCGAGCCCGACGATCCGCCGGCCGAGTCGCAGCTCGACACCGAGCTCGGCAGTCCCACGCCAGATGGTGCTCTCGTCGTCGCCCTTCCAGAGCGCCTTCGAGAGCGGCGGCCGCAGATAGGGCGGGTGCGGCTCGTCGCCTACGACCAGGATGCGGCCGTCGGGGTCATGCTCGCGGATGCCCTTGCAGGCGGCGTCCGCGGTCAGGCCGCCGCCGACGATCAGGTAGCGGGTGGGGTCCATCGCTTGCCTCGCTCTCTTCCCTATGTCCAGGGGTTGCGGTTGCGGACCTCGGCGAGGAACTCGCGTCGAAGCTCGGGGTTTTCGCCGTAGCCGCCGCGCCAGACGCTCGTGACCGTCTTCGAGTGCTCCTCGCGGACGCCGCGCATCTGTGTGCACAGATGCACGGCCTCGAGATGGACGGCGACGCCGTGCGGCTCCATCAAACCGGCTAGCGCGTCGGCGATCTGCTCGCCGAGGCGCTCCTGCACGGTGAAGCGGCGCGAGAAGAGCCGCACCAGCCGGGTGAGCTTGGAGATGCCGATGATCCGCTCGTGCGCGACGTAGCCGACATGCGCGAAGCCGTGGAAGGGCAGCGCGTGGTGTTCGCACAACGAATAGAAGGAGATCGGCCCCTCGATCACCTGGCTGACAAGGCAATCGGCGTCGCAGCGGCACTCGGTCGGAAACGCCGTCAGCAGCTTCGCGTCGCCCTCATAGCCGGCGGTCGCGTCGTAGAGCGCCTTCAGGAACCGTTCCGGCGACCGCTTCGTTGCCGGTGTATTCCGTTCCATCCCGAACGTGGTGAAGATCTCCGCCATGTAGCCCTGGAAGCGGAGCCAGTCGGCGTTGTCGATCAGCCGCGGCGCTACCTGCTCCCACGGCGTGGTCTCGTCCGGATCGACCGACGAGGTCCGGCCTGGCTCGGGAACCAGGCCGTCGCGCAGGTCGACGACGTTCGTCGACTCGTCCGCGATCCTGCTCATCTCTCACCTGCGTTCTCGGTACGGTGAACGTCTATCAGTCGGCGGGCTTCCAGCCCGGCCATCACGGCGCGGACGTCGACGGTGAGTCCGGTCATGGCGTCGCGCATCACCGGCGGCGCCGTCAACTTGCACCCGCGGACGACGCCCGCCAGCTGGTGCTCCCCTGCGACGATGGCGCCGTAGTCGCAACCGGCGCAGCGGAGCTCGGCGTGGTCGTCGACGCCCCGCCGTCGCGCTGCCAGGGCCCGAACTCAGGCGCGAGCGGCCTCGAGAGCCTCATTCCCGCTCGCTGCCGACCAGCTGATGCGGCTGACCGCCGACTCGGCACGAGACGCTTTCCAGATCGCGCTCCGCGACCCACTCGTCGATCGCCCGCAGCGCGTCGGCGAGATCCTCTCCGTGGCAGCCCGGAGTTCGCGCGTGCACGACCCAACGCTGCGCCTCGTACTGAACGAGGAACGAGTGGAACGGGATGAGGTGCTCGGAGAGAGCGAGCGCGTCCCAGCGGCCGTCGACGTCGATCTCGATCGCCGTCGCGGTGGTGCTCTCGGCGAGGCCGACGCTCGAACTCGAATACTCGCTCATCACCAACTCCTCTCGTGTGCGTGCTTCCACCCTGTCATCGGGTGAGCAATGCGGCTATGAGGTGAGCGCCCCATCGCGAGAGCAGCGCGACCTCATTTGCAGCGCGACGACCGTCACGAACCGACGGCCGCTCCCGAGCCCGCAGCGCGGCGGCAGACGGATGTCCACACGCATCGGGCAAGCGCGTAGCGGCGTCGGCGCTCGAACCGCAGAGCCGCCATGGCGGTCGACAACCGTCGGCTCGCGACGGGCGCTGACGAGCTCGGCTATTGGTTCGGACTGGATTCGCTACTTCTGAGACTTGATAAACGCGACAAGGGCGCGGATGTCATCGGGCTTCGCCGTGAGGTCGTAGCTGCTGATCGCGGCGGACATGACGCCTGCGCGGTAACCCTTGACGATCTGTGCGTCGGGGGCGGCGATCGACTGCTCGAGGTAGGCGTCGTCGGCGCTAACAGTCTGGCCGTTGCTGAGGGTGACGGTGCTGCCGGCGGCACCCTTGAAGCTCGGCCCGACGCTGGCGCTGCCGGTGAGCGAGTGGCAGGCGGAGCAGCCGTCGGCGGTGTAGAGGCTCTTTCCGCGCGCGACCAGCGCGGGCGTGATGGCGACCGGGCCGACCGACCGGGCCGGTGTTGTGGTGGTGGTCCGGGTTGTCGTGGTCGTCGGGGTGGAGACGATCAGGGCCGCTGTTCCGCTCGGGTGGTGTTGGCCGCGGTGGTAGCCGATGGCGTACGCGGCGACCAGGAGCCCAAGAATGGCCCCGCCGGCCGCGAGCCCACCAAGCAGCCAGCGCCAGAGTCCGTCCGAGCTCGTGTGGGTGGTGGCTCGTTCACTCATCGTTGTGCCGGTTCATTTCATCGCGGCGGCGAACATGACCGCCATGCCGACGGCGAGGAAGGCGGCCAGGCGGCCGGTGACGCGGCCGAGCCGAGTGGCGCCGAGACCGGTGACGAAACCGATGGCGGCCATGGCGAGGTGGTACAGGGCGTGCTCGAAGGGGTGGCGCTCGAGCGGCTCGTAGAAGCGCGGGACCATGACGAGCATCATCAAGGTGGGCGCCGCGATCACGGCGCTAAGGCCGAGCATGGGGCGCTCGCCGAGCCGCCGGGACACGGCGGGTAGCGACCCGAGCAGGAGGCCGAGCATCACGCCCAGGAAGAAGTGGCCGGCGTGGTCGAGGTGGTGGTAGCGGATGCTCGCTTCGGAGGCGTCGACGACCTGGGGGAAGAAGGCGGCAAGCCCAACGACGCAGCCGGTAACCCCGAAGGCAAGTTGTGCCGGACCGGCCAGCGGCAGGCCGGCATCGACCAGCGGCTCGATCGTCGCTGGCGTTTCCGGTCCGCGCGTGACTCGCGCCTTGTAATGGCTTCCGGTCCAGCTGTCCGTGTACTCGACGAGCGTGTAGTGACGCCGCTCCCAAGCTGCGCGGGCAAGCGGCACCAACTGCAGGCAGAGGGAGAGGAAACCGAGCGCGAGCAGCAGCGCGAAGACGCTGCCGACCAGGCTGTAGCCGCTGGTTCCGGGCGGCTGGATCGCGTAGCGCCGCGGCACCCCGAGCGCGCCTTCGACGAACCAGGTGCCGGTCAGCCCGTAGCCGCCGACCAGGATCAGCGTGATCGTCCAGATCCGTCCGCCGCGAGAGGTGGTGCGGTCGGCGTTGCGCTCGAGCAGGTGGGCGAGGAAGGCGAACGCCCAGAGAAGGACAGTGAGGATCAGGTAGGTGTGGAAGTGGGCGACCACCCAGGTGGTGTTGTGGAGGCGGAAGTTGATCGGGATGATCGAATCGATCACCGCGCCGGTGCCACCGATCGCCCACCCGGCGAGACCGACGTAGAGCAGCGTCGAGGCGAGCGTCCAGCGGTAGCGCGAGCCCCAGACGAGCATCGTCATCGAGTAGATGGTGATCACCGCGACCGGGATCAGCGCCCCGTAGGAGGCGACCTCCGACCCGACCTGCGCCCATTCGGGTTGGACGAAGTCCATGTACAGGTGGTGCGAGTAGGCGGTCGCGATGAAGAGGAGCGAGCCGGCCCAACCGGCGACGAACACTTTCGTCGTCTCGTAGGGTCGGCCGGCGTAGCGAGGGATGAGCACGTAGACGGCGGCGGCTGCGAGGTAGATGGCCAGGTTGGCGATCGAGTGGCCGAAGAAGTAGACGAGGTTCTTGGCCACCAGCGCGTCGAAGCCGACCCCGGCGTCGTAGGTGCGCCCGAGGAGGCCGACGACGATCGTCATCCCGGCCGCCATCGAGAGCAGGCCGTCGATTGCGACGACGGTGGCGGCGATCGCCTGCGGCGGCGGCGCCTCCGGCTCGCGGCCGCGCAGATAGTGCCAGCCGAGCGTGCGTACGAGGCCGCCGTAGCGGGTCGTCGTTTGCTCGAGTACATCGAGGCAGTAGACGAAGAAGCCGACGCCAACGAGCAGGTTGCCGACGAAGAACAGACTCTCCGACCAGCTCGACCATTGGCCGGCGGGGTAGAAGGGGAGCGGTGGCAGGAACGTCCAGCCGGCGCCGAAGCCGCCGACTAGCGTCGCGACCAGCACAGAGAGCGCGCCCGCGATGATCAGGGCGTAGCTGGCGAACATCCGCCCCGGCCGTAGCGGCACGGTCTGGTGCAGCACGTACCAGAGCGCGCCCATCATCACCAGCAGGACGCCGGTGATCATCCCGACGCCGTGCAGGGTCAGAAGCCGGTAGAACCAGCCGGGCGAGAGGCTGATCACGGTCGCCTGCGTCAGGCGCATCACCAGCCCGAGCACGCCCATCAGCAACACGAGCGCGAGCCCGCTGACGGCGAAGAGCAGGCCGACGCGCCGCTCGATCCCATGCGCCTCGACCGTGAAGGTGGCCGCGCGCGGATGCAGGACCTGGGAGGCGGGCGCTGCCGTTGCGGCTTCCATCAGCGCCGCGTCACCTCGAAGGTGCCCTGCATGGTCGAGTGGTTGAGCCCGCACAGCTCGAGGCAGCGGATCCGGTAGACGCCCGGCTCGCCGAGGGTGAGGTCGAGCTTGTTGTGGTAACCGGGCATCGCCTGAACCGAACCGATCAGGTGCCCGCGCGGGTCGTACAGGCCGAAGCCGTGGTTGACGTCGATCGAGGTGACGTCGAAACGGATGCGCGTGCCCGCCGGCACCTGGTCGGGGGCGAGCGACCAGAAGAACTGGCCGCCCGTCACCTTCACGACGGTCTGCCCGCCCGGGCCGCCGCTCGCGTATGGCAAATCGAACAGCGAGATCCCGACCACGAGCACGCCAATCACCAAGAGCAGCGCCAGCCAGCGCTTGCGTAGCCAGTACCCGACTCGGTGCACTCGCTCGTCCGATGCGTCCGAGCCCGCCTGCACCCCGATCACTACGAAGGCGCCCGCAAGGACGAGCGCGAGCACGGCGAAGACCGCGGCGATCGCGATCTGCGGATCGCCGTAGTGGAGGCTCACCCGGCGGCTCCGAGGTAGAAATGACCGGTCGCTGCACTCGCGCTACCTGATGTTCCGCTCACGGCTCATACTCACCGGCGGTCTGCCGGGTCGTGATCGCAATCCGGTTCCAGGCGTTGATCGCCACGATCTGCCAAATCAGCTGCCCGAGCTCCTCCGGTTCGAACTGGCGTGCAGCTTCGTCATAGACCACGGCCGGGACATGCGTATCGGCAACGAGCGTGACCGCGTCGGTCAACGCGAGGGCCGCTCGTTCCCGCTCGGAGAAGAAGGGGGCTTCCTGCCAAGCGGCGACTGCGTAAAGACGCTGTTCCGACTCGCCGGCCTTGCGCGCGTCTTTGGTGTGCATGTCGATGCAGTACGCGCAGCCGTTGAGGATCGAGGCGCGCAGCTTGACCAGCTCGCGTAGCACGGGGTCGATCCGAATCTCCCTTTCGAGCCCGACAAGCGCCCGGGCCAACGCGGGCGCTGCACGATAGATGTTCATCCGCTCGGCTTCGACGATACGGCCGGTTTCGGTGTTCATCGTGTCGCTGCTCCCTCTCTGCGGTGCGTAGCTGCCGAGGGCGATGTGCGCATCATGCACTCAATCAACGCGTAGAGCTCGGCCGCGTGGACGTTGGGCCTACTACGCCTCCAGGGCGGCGTCGATCGAGATCTCCACGTTCCCGCGGAGCGCGTTGGACACAGGGCAGAGCGCAGCAGCGTTGGCGACTGCGTCATTGAACGCCACCTCGTCGGTCGACCGAACGTGCGCGCGGACGCGCAACGCAAGCTCGGTGATCCGTGGTGCTCCATCGACCTCCGTCAGAACGCAGTCCGCGCTCGTCGTGAGGCGTTCCGGCGGCGTGTCGGCCTCGCCGAGAACGAGCGCGAGCGCCATCGTGAAGCAGGTCGCGTGCGCGGCCGCAATCAGCTCCTCCGGGCTCGTTTTGCCTTCGGGCCCCTCCGTTCGGGCCGCCCAGGTGACCGGAAGGTTTTGCAGTGCGTGGCTGCCCGAGCTGAGCAGGCCGCCTCCGCGCGCAAGCGATCCATCCCACGTCACCTCTGCATTCCGTGTCGCGATCGGCATCCGCTGCGCTCTCCTCTTCTCGTGTTCGCTCGGTCAGGCAGGCCTTGTCGCCGGGCCGGGCGGCTCCTAGGGCCTGCGCCGACGCCGGACGGGCACCGCGCGGGGCCGCTTCCAGACGAGCTGTTTCTTGCCAACCCCAGCTGCGATCAGCAGCAGGGCGATGCTCAGCACCACCAGAACTGACGCGTACGAGTCGAAAGCCGTCATGTCTACCTCCTGCGCCGAGGATCACCGTTCGCAGACTGATCCGCTATGGGCTCGCGACCCCATCTGCACGACATGCGCGCCCCAACGAGCTCGACGCCGTCCTTACGGTGACCGCCGGCACCAGATCAGCGCCGCGCCGGCGGCGGCGAGCACCGCCGAGACGAGCAACGTCGCGGCCCCCGCGCGCGCGACGGATGTGTTGCCGATAAGCACGCCAAGCGCCAGCAACTCGACGCCAATCGCGAAGGCGGCCGCTTCGGCGAGACCGAGCCGCTTCGTGTAGAGAGACGCCTGCTTCGGGCGGGGGCCTGGCGGCCACCACACCCAAAGCGACAGCGACATGAGCTTGCCGACGTGGCCGACGACGACGCCCCCGGCCCAGCCGACGAGCAGCAGTACGACATAGGCGCTCACCAGCCGTGTGCCGCCGGCGCCCGCGGCTGCAGCGAGCCCGAATGCGGCGGCCTGTCCGAGGAAGAGGCCGCCGGCAAGCAGATGGGCGAGCGGCGCTTCGAGGGGGCCGCGGCGGGACACCCCGACACGTGCGACGAGCGAGGCGAAGCGGCCGATCGCGACGACGACCAGCGCGCCGCCGGCGAGCGTGAGTAGACGTTCCTGCGTGCCGATGCCGGCGAGGAGGAGCCAGAGTCCGGCGACGAGCCCTAGCTCCTCGAGCGGCAGCGCACGTTGCGCTGCAGCGGGGGCCTGCGCCAGCATCGGTCCGAGATTGCGTCCGACGGTGAGGATCAGCAGCGCGATCCAGCCGAGTAGCGCGACGTGCAGATGGATCAGCAGCCAGCGCCCATACCCAAGCCCGGCGAAAGGAGCGTCGTGCGAGAAGATCACTGCGCCGAGGCACAGCGCAATGACGACGTGCGCGCACGAGAGCGCCACGCCGAGCCGGCTCACGATCAGCGTGCGCCCGCGCGGCGCGCGGACGACGAGCGCGAGCACCTCGGCCAGCACGATCGCGAGTCCGGCGGCGACCATCGTCGCGCCGGCCCACACGAGTGGCGCTGCCTCCCCGCCGAGCCCCGATGCGACGAGCAGGCCGCCTGCGAGTAGCGGCAGCGCGATCCAGAGCGCGCGCTCGGATGCCAGTTCGTTGCGCAACATCACTGGAAGCAGGTGAAACGAGGCGCCGCTGACCGCGAACGGCAACACGCCGAGCGCGATCAGATGCGCCGCGAGCACCGGCACGGATGCGAGCGGGCGCCCAGCGGCCAGGTCCGGCGCCGCGAAGATCGCCGTGGCGGTCGCCGCGAGCCAGCAGGCGAGCGCCACAGCGAAGTAGGCCGCGAGCAAGCGGCGCGAGACGGGACCGCCGACGGCGCGCCGCTCCGCGAGCGGCAGCGGCCGCAACCCAATCAGATTCGAGTTCCCGAGTTCGCTCATATCGCGGAGGAGATACCGGAACCGCGGCCGACGATCCCGTCGTCTGCGAGTCACCGAGCAGCGACGTTCGGCCGTCCCGCGCTCAGTATGAAAGGCTGGGCAGCGTCCGCGCGCCGGCCCAGTGGGTGTCGTGCCGTAGCTGGCCGGCTTGGTTTCAGAACCATCCGCGCCGTTTGAAGAACGCGACGAGCGCGAGGATGGCAATGAGTTCGCTGCCGATCCCGAGGCCGATGAAGACGGGGAGGCTGCCGATGTGGCCGACCATCCAGTCGAAGTTCTGGCCGAAGAAGCCTGTGATGAACGTGAGGGGCAGAAAGATCGTGGCGATGATGGTCAGCTGCTTCATCACCGAGTTGAGCCGGTTCGAGACGGTTGAGAGGTAGACGTCCATCGCGCCGGTGAGCAGGTCGCGATAGCTGTCGATGAGGTCGCTGATCCGGATCAAGTGGTCATAGATGTCGCGGAAGTAGCGCTCATCTTGCTCGGCGAGTCCCGGCAGCTCGGCGATACCTCCCATCAAGCTCGCAAATGCGTCACGTTGTGGCGTGGCGGCCTTGCGCATCGTGACGAGCAGCCGCTTCATCTGGAAGATCTCTTGCAGTTGGTCGTCGTCGGCGTTCAGGAAGATTCCGTCTTCGAGTTCGTCGATCCGGTCATCGAAGGCAGCGAGGCTTGGGAAGAAGCTGTCGACGAGTCCGTCGATCACGCGGTAGAGCAACAGCGATGGCTGCTCGATCGCGTTCACGCGTTGCTGATAGCGCTTTCGGATCTCGGTGAATGCCGGGCAAGCCTCGCGGTGGACGGTCACGAGAAAGTGTTCGGAGTAGAAGCAGTGAACCTCGACCAGTCGATGGTCGTCGAGTTGCGCGCCGTAGACGACGATGAAGACGAAGTCGTCGTAGACGTCGATCTTCGCCCGCTGGTCGAATTGCTCGGAGTCCTCGATAGCAAGCGGATGGAACTTGAAGACTCTGCGAAGAACGTCGAAGTCTTCTTCAGTCGGGCGGTTCAGGTCGAGCCAGAAGAAGTCGCCGCTCTCGAGGAGGCCCTCAACCGTTTCGCGGTTGAACGCCATCTCGGCGGCCCCACGGGCGCGAATGATCTCGCAGGTCGACACCTCGCTCACCCCGCTTGTCGCACTTACCGCATGCAAGTCCGGCGCTGATGTCATGGATCGCCTCGAACCGAGCGCGACCTGTCAGACGCGCGAGCCTCGATCCATGCCAGAGGCTGCTCCAGGTCGCGTTTGTCGAAGAGCGGCAGCCCCATGTCGGTGGCACGGACGCGATGCGCGTCCGTATCGCCGCTTTGGAGAGCGATCTCCATCGCCGGCTGGAGATTGCGCAGGGTCAGCGCAGCCTCCACTCCGCCGAGTCTCGGCATGGAGACGTCGAGCAAGGCGATCCGCGGATGCTGTTGAAGGCCGAGCTGCACTGCCTCAGCGCCGTCGATCGCCTCAATGACGTCAACCCAGGGGATCGAGTCGCGAAGCTTCATTGCAAGCAACGACCTGAACGACGCCTCGTCGTCGGCGATGAGAATCCTCAGGTTCTCGGCTGACTTTGGGGATACCTGAAGCGGTTGCAACACGAAGCCTCCTATTGCGGTTTCGCCCGAGGTTGCCGCTTCGCTCACGTCGAGCCAATGGGGCCGGATCTCCATCTGTGCGCTTCGGAGGACTCATTTCGCCCAGCGCGGTAAGCGCAGAGGAGTTGGCCGTCCTCGTAGTCTCAGGCCGCCTGGGAAATGAATGCGTCGACATCCGGGGGCACGTCGTCGATGCCCGCCCGAAGCGCTGCGAGATCGTTGCGGCCGGCAGCGAGGATCCGGCGATCGAGCTGAAGCAGCAGTGCGCCGTCAGCCGCGAGCCAGTCGCTTGCGTCATCGACAAGGCGCCGGTAAGGACCCAGACCGTCCCCAGCCGCGAACACGGCCTCCGCCGGTTCGGTCCACAGGTCTGGGTGATCAGCCGCGGCAGCCTCCGGCATGTAGGGCAGGTTCGCGACGATGAGGTCGACCGGAGCCGGCACCGGCGCAAGGAGATCGCCCCGTTCGACGAAGACGCGTGCGGCAAGGCCGTGTAGCCGCACGTTCGCGCGCGCGAGCCGAACGGCGACCGCATCGGCATCCGTCGCCCAGACCTCGACCTCGGGGCAGGCACTCGCGATGGCAATCGCGAGCGCGCCGCTTCCAGTCCCGACATCTGCGATGCGGCAGCGCCCCCGCCCGTTCAGCCGGCAAAGCGCCTCGAAGACGAGTCGCTCGCTTGTCGCGCGTGGCGTCATGACAAGGCCCTGGTTCCGCAGGAGCACGAGCCCGTAAAACGTGACCTCGTCCGCGCTTTGGCGGTGTCGCCAAACCGCCCCGCGCTCCTCTCGGTTGCCGGCGAACGACGGCGCACGAGAAGGCGTCATGCCGCCTGCCTCAAGCGAGAGGACCGCACGCTCAAGATCTCCAGCGGCAGCACCCCACGAGGTGCGCTCACTGCGACGAGCGCACCCGCACGACGCCCGACAAGCGCCTGTCCCACATCTCCTCCGAGCGTGCCTGGCGCGCCTGCGATCTGGCTATCGGTTCGCCCCGCCATCTACGCCATTCGGCTGCGGGCGTTTCGCCAGACCAGGTGGAGGTTGACCAACCGTGAAATCAGGTCGTCCCCCTATGGCGGCCGTTGCACCCCCGGGCCACTGTGAGTGCAGGGTCTCGAAGGAGGGAAGATGCGCGGAACCATGATCTGTGGGGTAACCGACAGCGATGAGGGCCGCGCGGCCGTCGAGCTGGGCATCGAACTCAGCCAGCGGCTGGGGCTTCGCCTCGTGCTCGCCCATGTGGCGCAAGGCCTCTACCCGCACGATGCGGCCGAAGACGGCGTCGAAAGCGTCGCGATGAAGGGCGACCGGGTCCAAGCGGAGCGACTGCTGCTCACGCTCGCCGAGGAATACGGAATCACGGAGACGGCGGAGCGCCGCTCGAGTGTCGGCGACCGCGCGGCACTGCTCGGGCGGATCGCCGCCGAGGAGGCCGCCGACGTGATCCTCGTCGGTTCACGCGTCCGCGGCTGGCGGGGCTGGGGCTTCCAGAGCCGCCTGGCCGAGGAGCTGAAGGCGACGACGCCGGTGCCGATCTTGATCGCTCCCCCTAGCTCCCGCCGGCGAGGGAAAGCGGGCGCAGCGGGCGTAATGCGGCGCTAACGTCGAGCTTATGGCGAAGCGAACACTGTCCTTCTACTGGCGCGTGTTCGCCGTCAACGTCGGGCTGCTAGGGCTCGCCGCTGTCTTGCTGATCGTGACGCCGGTGACGATCAGCGCGCCGATCAAGCTCGAGCAGGCGCTGATCGTCGGTGCCGGCCTCATCGTTACGCTCGCCGCCAATGCATGGCTGCTGCGGCGGGCGGTCACGCCGCTCGAGCGCCTAGCGCAGCGGATGGAAACCGTCGACCTGCTTCGCCGCGGCCAGCGGCTGGAGGTAAGCCGTAGCGATGAGATCGGCCGGGTCATCAGTTCCTTCAACCGGATGCTCGACCGTCTCGAAAGCGAGCGACACGAGAGCGCGAGACGTGTCCTCGCGGCACAGGAGGGCGAACGGATCGGGATCGCTCGTGACCTGCACGACGAGGTCGGGCAGGTCTTGACCGGCGTCCTCCTGCAACTGAATGTGATCGCTGACACCGCCCCGGAACACCGCGACGAGATCGACGAGGCAAAGAAAGCGGTACGCGCCGCGCTCGAAGAAGTACGCCGAATCTCGAGTGAGCTTCGGCCGGAGATGCTCGAGCATCTCGGATTGGTGAGCGCCCTAACGGAGCTGTCCAGGTCTTTCCAGCGTACATCTGGTGTCGAGGTCGAGCGTCGGTTCGAGCCGTCGTTGCCGACGCTGTCGGACGATACGGAGCTTGCTGTCTACCGGGTTGCGCAAGAGAGCTTGACTAACGTCGCGCGTCACGCGCAGGCAAGCCATGTGACCATCGATCTCGAGGCTGGACCCGGCAGGGTCGTGCTTCGTGTCGTCGATGACGGCCGCGGCTTCAGCGGCACACCGGAAGAGAACGGCGGTCTGCGCAGTATGCGCGAGCGGTCGTTGCTCGTTGGCGGCGCGCTCGCGGTCAAGCGGGCTGCCGGAGGTGGCGTCGAAGTCCGGCTAGAAGTTCCGGCGATGTCAGCCGGAAAGCGCGTCGAGGCAACGAGCTGATGGGGATCCCGCTCGTCACACGGATCCTGATCGCCGACGATCACGCAATCGTCCGATCCGGACTGAGGAAGGTCCTCGACGCGAAGCCTGACCTAGAAGTTGTTGCCGAAGCTGAGGACGGCGCCGAGGCGGTAGTCAAGGCGCTGAAGGAGAACGTTGACCTGGCGATTCTCGACGTCTCGATGCCGCGTATGACCGGAATCCAGGCGACGGCCGAGCTTCACAAGCGCAAACCCGATCTAAAGACGTTGATTCTGTCGATGCATGACAGCGAGCAGTTTCTGTTCGAGGCCTTGAAAGCGGGCGCATCGGGATATGTGCTGAAGTCTGGCGCCGACACCGACATCGTCGATGCCTGCCGCGCCGCCATGCGTGGTGACTCCTATCTCTACCCGTCGGCGGTTGCGGCGCTCGTGCGCGATTACGTGGAACGCGGCGGCCGCGGGGAGGAAGAGTTCGACGTCTTGACGCCGCGCGAGCTCGAGGTGTTGAAACTGATCGCAGAAGCGCAAACCTCGAAGCAGATCTCGGAGGCGCTCTTCATCAGCGTGAAGACCGTCGAACGCCACCGCCAAAACATCCTCGACAAGCTAGGCATGCGCGACCGCGTTGAGCTGACGCGCTACGCGATCCGTCGCGGGCTGATCCAGCCTTAGCGTGAAGGCGATCCGCCGATGAAGCTGAGTATTTGAGACTCACTTGCGTCGAGCAAGCGCCGATCCAGCAGTAAGAACGAAGAACACCCGATCGCTATCGCGTTCAGCAGTGCGCCGTCACGGGCGATTGCGGTACCGGCGCCGAGGTCACCCGTGACGCGAAGCGCAACCCCGACGTGCAGAAGCGCGAGGTGGACTAGAACAGGCGCCGGAACGGGATCGCCACGCCGAGTACCGCAGAAAAGATCACCGGCGCGTGGCCGAAGATCATCGAGAAGACGAAGCCCACGAAGACGGCGTGAAGCGCGCTGATCCTCGGGCTGGGTCATTACCAAGGGCTGGGCGGCAGCCGTGGGTCATCTAGTGGTCGCCGACAGCCACGACGAGCGAAAACGACCGGAGGTCTAGGCTGGACGTGGTGAGCGAATCGTCCCCCGAATCCGTCGAGTCCACGCGGCACCGAGCCCTCTCGGATCCCTCGAGACTCGCGATCCTGCGCGTCCTCGAAGGAGCCGAGACACCGATCGACGTGCGCACACTCGCCGAGCAGGTCGGCCTACACATCAACACGGTCCGCTGGCACCTCGGAATCCTCGCCGAGGCCGGGCTGGTCACCGAGGCACGCGAGAGCTCGGGCGCGCGCGGACGACCCCGTCACGGCTACCGAATCGTGGCCGGCGCTCTCGACGACCATCCGGGCGGCTTCCGCCTCCTCGCCGACGCGTTCGCCGAGGTTCTGGCCCGCGGAGGCGGCGTGGCAACGATCGAGGCCGTGGGACGTGAACGCGGCAACGCGCTGATCGCCGATCACGCAGACACCATGTCGCCAACCTCAGCGTCTGCTGTCGCTGCGATCATGCGGCTGCTCGAGCAGTTCGGCTTCCAGCCGCGCCTGCGCCGCGGCCGGCAGGGCCAGCGCATCGACATGCGACCCTGTCCATTCGGGGACACCGCCGTCAACTACAGCGCGGTCGTCTGCCCGCTACACCTGGGCCTGATGCGAGGCGCTCTGGCACGGCTCGGCGACCCGCTGGAGGCCGCGGCACTCGAACCTTTCGTCAAGCCCGATCTCTGCGTCGCCCGTCTTGCGCCGGCGAAGCGCAAGCGGCGAACGACGACGTAGCGGCAGCTCTTCTTTATTTACTATGATCGTTGTGTAAAAACGGACGATCAGGAGAGCCGTTGACCTACGTGATCGCTGAGCCGTGCATCGACATCAAGGATCGCTCCTGCGTCGACGTCTGCCCCGTCGACTGCATCCACGAGGCTGGCCGGATGCTTGTCATCGACCCTGAGGAGTGCATCGAATGCGGCGCATGCGAACCAGAGTGCCCGGTCGAGGCGATCTTCCCGGAGGACGCGCTGCCGGCGAAGTGGATCTCGTTCACGGCGATCAACGCGGCCCACAACGACGGGACTGAAGCGGTCGACTCTCTTGTCGAGCACTACATCGCCGAACACCGGCTGCCGCTGAGTCCTGGGCAGCGTTCGTGACCAACCTCGTCGTCTGCGCTGAGAGTGGACTGGCGCCGGGCGGCTGCCGGATAGCCGCCCGCGACCTTGTCAGGCTTGGCGTCTTCAATCTCGACGGACTCCTCTACGCGCTCGAAGACCGTTGCTCGCACGACGACGGCCCACTCTGCGAAGGCGAGTTCGACGCCGACGAGGGCGTCGCGATCTGCCCACGTCACGGCGCCCGCTTCGACACCCGCAGCGGACGGCCGCTAACGCTGCCGGCAACCGAACCGGTTGCGACCTATGCGGTCCTCGTCCGCGAGGGCCAGATCGTCGTCGAGCTCAGCAGCCCAAAGATCGCCGAATGACCAGTGCCGATCAGCTGTCCGCCGCGGAGCGCGTCGACGAGCTCGCCCGTCTTGTCGACGAAGCCGCGCGGCTGCCTGGTCGTGCACCTCAAACGCGCGAACGCGGCTGCGAACTCGCCGCGCGTGCCTGGTGGCTGGCGCGCCCCCTCGCGCCAGCCACCGCGCGGCGCCTCAACGCCACCGTGCACCACCTCGCCCGAACCTGAAAGGAGCCACCATGACTGTTGACCCGATCCTCGACGTCCGCCGCGAGCCGCCCGCTCGCCGGCATGAACTGATCTTCGACAGCTACAGCGCACTGCCGGCCGGCAGCGCCTTCGTACTCGTCAACGATCACGATCCCAAGCCGCTCAAGTACCAGTTCGAAGCCGAACACGCCGGACAGTTCACCTGGGACTACCTCGAGCAAGGACCCGAGGTCTGGCGTGTCCGCATCGGCCGACTCTCATCGCCCCGACTCGCCGCCAGCCTCTAACGATGCACGCAGCGCTCGTTGCGATCGAACTCCTCGCCGCCTCAGTGTGGACCGGCGGCCTCGTCGCCATCGCCGTTGTGGCTCGCTGCGCGCGCCGGCAACTCGACGCTGCTACACGCGTCGCGTTCTTCCGCGCTCTCGGCCGCCGGTACCTGCGCGTCGGCTTAGGCGCACTCGTAGCGGCCTACGGAACCGGCGGCGCACTGCTCGAAGCCGGACACTGGTCGGACATCAAGTCGGCGATCGTCGTCTCCGCAGCGGTACTCGTTGTCGTCACACTCGCCGGCGTCGTACAGGCTCGCTCGCTGACACGGCTACGGGCGGCCGCGCTCGCGGGTGATCCACGACTCGATGCGAGCTACCTCGCCCGGCGGGCCGGCCGAGCCGGCGCGCTTCGCGGCCTGATCGCCACCGTGACCGTGACTCTCGTCGTGCTCGCGGCGCTCAGCGTCAGCTGACTGCGATGCCGCGACGCTGGACAGCGGCAGAGGACCAGCTGCTGCTCGAGCGCTACACAGCGGGCGAGTCGCGCGAGGCAATTGCCAAGCAACTCGGACGGACAAGTGACGCCGTCGATGCTCGCCGCCGCTTCCTCCACCGTCCCGCGCGAACGATCCCAACCCGGCGCTGGAGCGAGGCCGAAGAAACATTCCTGCGCGCCGCTGCTGCTGCCGCTGTCCCGAGCAGCGCGATCGCGAGCCGCCTAAACCGCACGCCATATGCGGTTCGCCGCCGCCGCGAAACCATCGGCGCGACCAGCCCACGAGCGCGCCCGTACACCGCCGAGGAGGACGCACTCATTGCCGCCACCATCCAGCGTGGCGAACCCTTGGCAAGCTTCGCAGATACGCTCGGGCGAAGCCACGATGCACTCAGACTCCATGCCAGACAGCTCGGGTTACTGCGCGTCAAGCAACGCCGCCGCTGGACAGTTGCAGACGACGAACGGCTCCGCTACGCGTATACGACTGGGTGTTCAGTTGCACAGACCAAGCAGCGGCTACTGCCGGACCGCAGCGAAGGCGCGATCGTCGCACGCGCTCACCTGCTCGGGCTCGCCGAACACGGGCGCCGCTGGACCAACCGCTACGACACGGCACTTGCGCGCATGGTCGGTCTCGGGCTGTCGTCGACATACATCGCGCGCACACTCGGACGAACCGAAGAAGCGATCGCCAAGCGCTGTCGCGTACTAGGACTGAGAGCGCCCGCCCCGGATCGGCCGCGTCGGCGCGGGCCGTGGACGGCAGCCGAGGACGGCCTTCTGCGCGCTCGCGCGCACGAACCACTCGCCACACTCGTCTTCGTGCTTGGCCGCTCCCGCGCGTCGATCCGCCGCCGTCGACACATCCTCGAACTAGCCACACCACCCCGCACTCAGCACCATCCACTCACCGACGGCGCGCCAATCCACGGCCGGATCCGCGCGATCAAGGACGAGATGCCCCTCACCGCAACCCGCGCGCTCGCTCTTGCAAAGCGCCTCAAACTGTCCTTGACCGACATCCGCCGCCTTGCATCCGTACAAGCATCTGAGACACCGCCCGACGTCCGCACGGAGCTGAAGCGAACTGGCTAAACAACATCCACGAGCAGCCACGCCACCGCCGCTACGCTCGACCCGCAGACGCCTCGGCGTGCTTCGGTAGCCATGGGATACTCGATGCCTTCGGCGGGATGAGGACGCCCCAGTCGTCTGAGCCGCGACGGCCACGCGCCGGGCGCCGCCCTCCAAGCTCGCATCGGGTCGGCCGCCGCGGTATCCGACGCTCGCCCCATCGGCCAGAGATCCAGGCCGCAGTTCCGGACTACCTGTCCGTCGCTCGTAGGGGTGCCGAAGGTCGTCGACGGCAGCCTGAGCATCCCCTCGCCGCAGGCGTGCTCGCGCTCGGAACTCCCGCATGAGGAGAGGGAACGCGCTCGCGCGTTATTCACCTGCGGTCCATCCGCACTCACGATGGGGCATCCGCTCCATAGCGACCGGGCCATCACACCGCGACGCTGCCGGAAAACCATTAGGAGGGACGACGTGAACGGACCAGTGATCTGCGGCATCGAGGACGCCAACGAGTACGGCGTCGCCGCGGTCGGACGCAAACTGGCGGAGCGGTACGAGGTGCCGCTGTTCTTTGTGCACGTGCTCCGCGGCGCCGACGGACACGAAGGCGCAGCGCGGCTCTTGCGCGAGGCGACGGTTCCGGGAAGCGGTGAACTCGCGATCGAGAACGGCCATCCGGCGGACCGCCTCGTCGAACTTGCACGTGACAGAGAGGCGTCGTTCGTCGTTGTCGGCAACCATGGCCCGCGCTCGTCCCTGCTCGGGAGCATCTCCGCTGATGTGTCGCGCCGTGCATCCTGCCCGGTCGTCGTTGTGCCACCCACCGCGGAGGCGGCAGTGCAAGCGCAGTTCCCCAACCCCGACCCCGACGTCTGCGGCGGCATCGTCCGCTTCGCCCTCGATCACGCCGTGAGGCACGTCGCATGAGTGCGGAGAATGCAGCGGTCGCCTCGCACAAGCGACGGTTGAACGTCGCGATTCGCGCCCGCATTTCGAACGCGGCTGATACGGTCGGATTCGTCTGCGAATGCGGCACAACCGGCTGCTTCGGCGTCATCTGGCTGCAGGCCGGCCAGTACGACTACGAACGCGACGACCTCCAGTGGTCAATACTCGCGAGTGGACACCGCCCCGCAACCATGAGGGAGGCTGCATGATTCGGCTTCGCCGCGGTTTGGTCTGGACGGTCGTCGCCCTACTCGTCCTCATGCTCGTGGCAACAATGCTGCTCGACGGGACAGCATGAGCATGAAGAGAAACTGTCGGACGAGACAGGGCTCGCGGCGCGCGAGCCTATTGCTCGCGCTTGCGTTGCGACGGCAGCCGGCAGAAGCGAGTTGGTCGTAAGACCGAGAGCAACTGCAAGCCCGAAGGACATTCTCATCTGAGACACGACGACACGACGCCCACGCGCATGGAGCATCTATGGAGCCAAGCGGACGCAGCCGGCGGCAACCGGTCGCAAATGCATCGCCCCGAAAACCGGCCAAAGAGGCCGACCGGCAACTGGTGGCAACCCACGGCAACGGTTCCGGAGCGCGATGCTCCGTGATGCACCCTGACGGTTTCGTCTACTGCGCTAGGTCTGCGAACGGCAATGACGCTGGGACAACGATGTCGGCACGTTCCTGGGGCCTGTCCTGGGTGAGGTGGCGGTACTGCGCGGGCAGATAGCGCTCTGCATAGCGCCGTCTGACTCCCTCTTCGCCACCCATCCGCGCAAGGTCACGGGGACGCCTCACGGCTCGCTCGACGACTTGGTCGAGAGGCAGGTCGATCCAGATCGCGATGTCGAATACTCCGGTAGAGAGTGGCGTGAAGAGGAAGCATCCCTCGACGATCACCACTGCGTCCGGCAAGAAGTCGACCTGCTCGAGACGCCAGCGATCGTTCTCCCAGTCGGTCATTCGGAGCGTGAGCGTCCGCGCCTCGTTTATCAGCACGGCGTCCCGGACGTCGGTGAAGACCTGCGCGTAATCGAAGCTCTCTCGATAGTCCTCGCGCTCGCGCGACGGCCGAGTCATTTCGTCGCCTGGCAGCACGAGTGTCGAGTCGGGGCGCTCGGCAGCGAGAAGCTCGGCCAGCGTCGACTTCCCGGCGCAGTCAACGCCGGAGATCCCGACCAGGATCGATCGTCCCAGATCACGCTGTGTGCCTCTGATCCGCTCGCCCAGATCCAGCATGCATCAAGCGTGCCTGACGGCGCGAGCAGTCCGTAGATCTGGCCTGCGCGAGGGTCCCCGCAGCCGAGCCCTGATCCCGGTCGCTTCAATCGCCTAATGAGACATGGAGCGTTTATGGAGCCAAGCGGGCG
>DATAMX010000189.1:0-5336 GCA_036260475.1 Gaiellaceae bacterium
TTCGAGTCGTACCAGTTGACGCGCTCCCAGCCGCCCTTCTCCCCGAAGGAGGCGTCGAGCGCGACGTGCCGTTGATACGCCGGCGACACGCGCAGCGGACGGCCCGCTTGCCGCTCCTCGCCCGGGTACTTGATGTCGTAGTACTTCGACAGCGCCTCGTACGTGCGCGCGAGCGTGTACGCGCGGCTGCGGTACTGGCGGCCGAAGCGGCGCCAGTCGAGCGGCCACACGTCCCACTCGGGGCGGCCGTCGACGATCCACTCGCTCATCGTCTTTCCGATCCCGCCCGCGCCGGCAAGCCCGTGCGCGCAGCCGCCGGCGGCGATCCAGAAACCGGGGACGTCGGTCTCCCCGAGCAGGAAGTCCGCATCGGGCGTGAACGCCTCCGGCCCGTTGAAGAACATCTTCACCTCCGCGTTCTCCATCGCGGGCACGCGCGCGATCGCGTTCGTGAACAGCTCCTCCATGCGCTCCCACTCCTGCGGCAGGAGCTTCGCCTCGAAGCCGTCGGGGATGCCGTCGATCGCCCACGCCGCCGGCTTGCGCTCATAGCCGCCCATGACGAGGCCCCCGACCTCGGTGCGGAAGTAGATGAGGTTGTCCGGATCGCGCAGCGTCGGCAGCGGCTCGAGCGGCAGGTCGAACGGCTCCGTGACGAGGTACTGGTGGCCGAACGGGATCATCGGGACGTCGACGCCGACGAGCTCCGCGACCTGGCGCGCGTACATGCCGGCCGCGTCGACGACGACCTCGCACTCGACGCGCCCCTTGTCCGTCTCGACCGCGCACACGCGTCCGTCGCGCGTCTCGATCGCGAGCACCTTCGTTCGCGTCTCGATCTGCGCGCCGAGACGGCGTGCGCCGTCGGCGAGCGCGAACGTCAGTTGCGACGGGTCGAGGTAGCCGTCGTCGGGGATGAACGCCGCGGCGAGCACGCCGTCGGTCGACATCGGCGGGAACAGCGTCTGCGCCTCCTCGGCCGAGACGATCTCCATCGGCAGACCGAACGTCTTCGCCCACGACGCCTGCCGGCGGATCTCCTCCAGGCGCGGCTGTGAGGAAGCGAGCCGCAGCCCCCCGAGCTGGTGCCAACCCGGGTCGTTGCCGGTCAGCTCCTTCAGCTCGGCGTAGAGACCGACCGAGTACTGCATCATCCGCGTGAGCGAGATGGACGAGCGCAGCTGGCCGACGAGACCGGCCGAGTGCCACGTCGAACCGTGCGTCAGCTGGAACTGCTCGACGAGGAGGGAGTCCGTCCATCCCTGCTTCGCGAGGTGGTAGAGGCACGAGCAGCCGATGACTCCGCCGCCGATGACGACGGCACGGGCACGTTCGGGAGGCATTGTGCGAGCCTAACGCGGTGCCATTGGACGACGTGCTCGAGGCGGTGCCCGAGCTGCGCAGTGCGCAGTCGGTCGAGCCGCTCACCGGCGGGCTCACGAACACGAACTACAAGGTCACCAGCCCGGCCGGGTGCTTCGTCGTCCGGATCTCCGGCAAGGACACGAGCCTCCTCGCGATCGACCGCGCGAACGAGGTGCACAACACCATCGCGGCGGCGGAGACCGGCGTGGGCGCGCCGTTCGTCGCCTCGCTGCCCGAGCACGACGCGCTCGTCCTCGGCTTCCTCGAGGGCGAGGTGATGGACGCGGAGAAGATGCGGCGCGGCGACCGGCTCGACGCCGTTGCCGGTGCGTGTCGGCGCCTGCACGGAGGCCGCCGCTTCCTGCACGGCTTCGACATGTTCGAGATCCAGCCGCGCTACCTCGAGATCGTCCGCGAGCGCGGCTTTCGCCTGCCCGACCGGTACGTGAGCTTCGAGCCGCAGATCCGCGAGCTCGAGCGCGCGATGCGCGTTCGCTCCGAGCCGACGGTCCCGTGCAACAACGACCTGCTGGCGGAGAACTTCATCGACGTGGGCGGCGAGATGCGCCTCATCGACTACGAGTACTCGGGCAACAACGAGCCGTCGTTCGAGCTCGGGAACGTGTGGAGCGAGTCGAACCTCTCGCTCGCGCAGCTCGAGGAGCTCGTCGCGCACTACTACGGCGGGCCGCTGCGCAACAAGGTCGCGCGCGCACGCCTTTGGGGCCTCATGTCGAAGTACGGCTGGACGCTGTGGGGCTCGATCCAGGCCGGGGTCTCCGACCTCGACTTCGACTTCTGGGGCTGGGCGATGGAGAAGTACGAGCGGGCCGTCGAGGAGCTCGACGGGCCCGAGTTCGAGCGGCTCCTCCTGGACGTGCAACGCACCGATTGAGTACTGTTCACCCGATGGTGAACAATCTCGACCGCAGCTTCCTCGCCCTCGCCCACCCGGTCCGGCGCTCCATCGTCGACCGCCTCGCACACGGGCCTGCCACCGTGGCGGAAGCGGCGCGCGGGTCCCGCGTGTCGAAGCCGGCGGTGACGAAGCACGTCAAGGTGCTCGAGGACGCGGGCGTCATCGAGCGCCGCGTCGAGGGCCGGACGCACGTGCTCACGCTTCGCACTCGGTCGCTGGACGAGGCGGAGCGCTGGCTCGAGCGGCACCGCGCCATCTGGGAGGCGGCCTTCGACGCCGTCGAGCGGCGGCTGGCGGCAGACGAGTGATCGAGGTGCGCCGCCGCTTCGCCGCCACGCCGGAGCGCGTGTTCGACGCGTGGACGGAGCCCGGGATCCTCCTCGAGTGGTGGTCGGCGAGCCCGTCGCACCGTCCCGGCCTCGCGGAGGTCGACCTGCGCGTCGGCGGCCGCTACCGGCTCTCGATGATCGACGGCGACGGCGTCGAGACGGTCATCGGCGGCGAGTACGTCGAGGTGCGGCGGCCTGCGCGGCTCGCGTTCACCTGGCGCTGGGAGGCAGGCGACGAGGACACAACGGGAGGGACGACCTCGCTCGTCGAGATCGACTTCGAGGAGGACGGCGACGCGACGCTCGTGACGCTCCGCCACAGCGGTCTCGTCACCGCCGAGTCGATCGAGCGGCACGAACGTGGATGGAACGGATGCCTCGACAGCCTGGAACGGAGGTTGGCATGAGATTCCCGAACGAGAGCACGGAGTACCGGGCGGCACGCGACGAGCTGCTCGCCGCCGAGGCCGAGCTGCGCCGGCAGGAAGAGACGGTTGCGACTTTGAGGCGCGCGCTGCCGCCCGGCGGCGAGATCGCACAGGACTACGAGTTCGAGGAGTGGGTGGACGCGAAGGGCGACACGCGGCCCGTCCGCATGTCCGAGCTCTTCGGCGACAAGACGACGCTGATGCTCTACAGCTTCATGTTCCGCGCGTCCGAGCGGGGCGAGCAGCTCGAGGCCCCGTGCCCGTCGTGCTCGGCGATCATCGACGCGATCGACGGCACCGTCCCCACGCTGACGACGCAGATCGCGTTCGCGGTCGTCACCAAGCCGCCGGTCGAGCGGATTCGTGCGCACGCGTCCGCCCGCGGCTGGGAGCACGCGCGGCTGCTCTCGTCGCAGCACACGACGTACAACCGCGACTACGGCGCCGAGGACGAGGCCGGGAACCAGTGGCCGATCCTCACCGTGTTCACGAAGGACGGCGGGACGATTCGCCACTTCTGGTCGAGCGAGCTCTTCGGTGCCCCCCGCGAGGAGGGCCAGGATGCCCGCCACGTCGACTTCATGTGGCCGCTCTGGCTCATGCTCGATCGAACGCCGGGCGGGCGCGGCGACTGGAGCCCGGCCGTTCCGTACGCATGACGGGGCCACGCCCCGCGATTCGCTCGCGGGGCGCGGCCGCCGATCGAGCTCCTAGATCTGCACCGGAGCGGGAAGCTCCATCGCCTCGCCCTCCGGCGCTTCCATGTGCGCCGGCTTGTTCCGCTGGACGAGCACGAAGTACAGCGCGCCGACGATGACGATCACGCCGAGCGTGCTCCACAGCACGGGCTGGCTGTTCAGCCAGTGCCAGTGGAAGTTCAGCGAGGGCGCCTCTGTCGCAGGACGCGGGTTCGTCGCCGCCCGCGGCCACAGCATGTTCAGGAACATCGCGCCGCCGTAGAGCAGCGCGAGCACCGTCAGCGGAAGGCCCCACTTCCCGAGCGAGAAGGGCGCCTTCGACTTCGGCCAGCCGCGCAGGCGGGCGCGGAAGAGCGCAAGGTTCCCGATCAGGTAGCTGAGGTAGATCATCCCTGTCGCCGCGATCGCGATGATCGCGACGCCCGCGTACTGGATGAACGGGATCGCCGACAGCAGCCCGACGATGATGCACGACAGGACCGGCGTGTGCAGCTTCGGGTTCACCTTGCTCAGGTGCTTCGATGCCGGAAGCGCATCGTCGCGCGACATTCCGAAGCAGAGGCGGATGGTCGACGTCTCGATCGCAAGGCAGCAGACGAAGATCGCAGCCGACACGACGAGCAGGAACACCGTCGAGAACGCGTTGCCGAAGTTTGCGTCGATGATCTGCGCCGGGCCCCAGCCTTCCTTGATCGCGGTGTGCATGTCGGGGATCCCGAGGAGCATCGCGTACAGGAAAATGCCGCCGATCACGAACGCGCCGATGACCGATCCGATGACCGCCTTCGGCGCCTCGGTCCGTGGGTTCTTCGTCTCCTCCGAGAGCGTCGATGCCGTGTCGAAGCCGTAGATGACGTACAGCGCCATGAACATGGCAATGAGGAAGGTGCCGCCCGTGAGGCTCGTCCCGTGCGTGTGGAAGATCACGCCCGCGCTCTGATGATGATGGAAGAGCGCGACGATGAACGCGAAGACGACCATGCCGAGGATCTCGAACAGCACGCCCGTGTTGTTCACGAGCGCGACGATCCGGACACCGAAGATGTTCATGATCGTGATCAGGGCGAGGGTGATCGCCGCGATCCACCGCTGGTTGCCCGGCGTGTTCGCGATGTTCCAGCCCATGTTGTTGAAGGCCGGGATGAGCGCGACGGGCAGCGTCGCGCAGACGGACGCGACGGTGAGGACGCCGGCGAAGAGATAGATCCAGCCTGTGAACCACGAGTACGACTTGCCGGCGAGATATTTCGTCCACTGGAAGACCGAGCCGGCGACCGGGTAATGGCTCGACAGCTCCGCAAAGCCGAGCGCGACGATCAGCTGTCCGATCGCAACGATGGGCCAGCTCCAGATGAAGACACCGCCGACGGTCGTCAGCCCGAGGAAGAACAGGGCGAAGATGCCGGTCGACGGCGAGATGTAGCTGAACGCGACAGCGAAGGAGCTGAACACGCCAAGACTGCGCTTGAGCTCCTGCTTGTAGCCGAACCGCGCGAGATCGTGCTCGTCGCGGGACAGTTCGGTCATGGGGTTAGCCCTCCCGTTAGTGGTGCCCTCGATTGACCCACGGCGCAGGGTTCGTGTCAATAGCCGCGTT
>DATAMX010000194.1:0-8219 GCA_036260475.1 Gaiellaceae bacterium
CGACGAAGTACACCGACGTGACGATCGAGTTCCAGAAGTCGCTCGAGTGCACGAGGGCGGTGTAGTTGCCGCCGCCGACGAAGTGCGACAGCGACGGGTTGAGCAGGTTCCAGTTGAAGAAGCTGATGTAGAGGACGAAGATCGCCGGCCCGATCGTGAACACGAGGAAGACGAGCAGCGCCGGCGACAGGTACAGCATCGCCAGCCGGCCGTTGCGGATCCCCTTCCTCGAAGTGCGGCGCGAGCGCGAGATGCCGAGCGCGCGAGCGGTGACGGTGCCGTTGACGCTCATGCGGCGGTCCCGGCTCGTGCCCGTGCCGTCGTTCGGCGCACGACGAGCTCGTGCTCCATGATCACCTCGCGCGGTGGAAGATCCGGCTCGGCGAGTCGCTCGAGCGCGAGCGAAACCGCGGCGCGACCCATCTCGTGCCGCGGCTGGCGGACGGTCGTCAGCTGCACGAGCCGCGAAGACGCGAACCAGATGTCGTCGTAACCGGCTACGGACACGTCTTCAGGCACCGACAGCCCGTGCGCGAGGAAGGCATCGATGGCGCCGAGCGCGATGAGGTCGTTGCCGCAGAGCACAGCGCTCGGCGCGTGCCCGCGGGACTCGAGGAGCTGCTGCGCCGCTCGGGTGCCGGCGTCGCCGGTGAGGCTGCACTCGAGCATCGACTCCGGCGAGACCTCGATGCCTGCCTCGGCGAGGGCCTCGCGGTAGCCCGCCGTACGCTCGGAGCTGGCCGAGGACGCGGAAGGCCCGGCGAGGACGGCGATGTCGCGGTGGCCGAGATCGATCAGGTGTTGCGCCTCTTCGCGCGCCCCGGCGCGGTCGTCGATGCCGATGAAGTCGGCGCGGATCCCGGGTATGCGCCGGACGGTTTGCACGATCGGCACGTCCGGAGGCACGACGTCGGAGAGGAGCGGGCCGTCCGAGACGACGAGCGAGGTGAAGATCAGCGCGCCGCACTGGTGGTCGCACAAGGCCTGCACCACCTCGCCGTCGAGCCTGCCGTCGGCGCCACCATGACTCAGGAAGACCTGGAAGCCGGCCTCGGCCGCGGCCGCGATCACCCCACCTGCGATCTCGGGATAGAACGGGTTGGTGATGTCTGCGAGGACGAGGCCGAGCACCTGGGTTCGCCCCGTCCGAAGACCGCTCGCGACGCGGTTGAGCCGGAAGCCGAGCTCATCGGCGATGCGAAGCACGTTCGCCCTCGTCCGCTCCCCGACGCCACCGCGGTCGTTCATGACGTACGAGACGGTGGCGATCGAGACCCCGGCCTGCTTCGCCACATCGGAGAGCGTCACTCTCGGCGCAGGCTCCCGGATGGCCCCGTCGCCGCTGCCAGCGGATCCCGCCGTTCCATCGGACACCGTCGGTAACGTACGGCTTCTTAAACGTTTCGTCAATTGACTGCCGCGTGACCTCTCAACGAGCGATTTGCGTCGTCGGAGCCGCCCTGATCGACCTGATCAGCTACGTGCCCCGGCTGCCCCTTCCGGGAGAGACGCTGCACGGAACCGACTTCCGAATCGGGTATGGCGGCAAGGGCGCCAACCAGGCGGTGATGGCGGCGAGGCTCGGCGCGCAGGTTGAGATGGTGACGCGAGTGGGTCGCGACACCTTCGGGGAGGGCATGCTCGAGAACTTCCGCGCTGCGGGCGTGGACGTGACGCACGTCGTCGTCGATCCGGACGCGCCGTCGGGGGTGGCGCCGATCGCGGTCGAACCGGGCGGGGAGAACGCGATCGTCATCGTGACCGGCGCCAACGCCCGGATGACGGCCGCCGACGTCGACGCCGCGCGCCACGCCATCGCGGCGGCAGACGTCCTCGTCTGCCAGCTCGAGATCCCGATCGAGGTCACGCTCGCCGCGTTGCGCGCCGCGGCCGCAGCCTCGACCGCGACCGTTCTGAACGCAGCGCCCGCCGCCGCCCTTCCCGCGGGCGCGCTCGCCGACGTGGACGTCTTGTGCGTGAACGAGTCCGAGGCCGCCACGCTGCTCGGGTGGCCGATCGAGCCGGGCGGCGAGCTCGAGGCCTCCCGCGCGCTCCGCCGCCTGGGACCGCACGCGTCGGTCGTCACGCTCGGCGCACGCGGCTCCGTCGTCGCATCGGACGGCGGCGAGGCCCTTGTGCCGGCGACGCAGGTGGAGGTCGTCGACACGACAGGTGCGGGCGACGCGTTCACGGGTACGCTGGCCTACGCCCTGGCTGGGAGAGTGCCGCTGGTCGAGGCCGCGGCGCAGGCGAACGCCGTCGCCGCGATCAGCGTCGGCCGGCGCGGGACGCAGACGAGCTTTCCCTCGGCGACCGAGGTCGCATCCGTCGGGAAGTTCGACCATCGACATCCGTGAGCAGACGACGGCCCCGGGGCCAAGTCGCTCGGCGTAGGGCGAGAATGTCCGGTGATGACGACCGTCGTCGTTCTCTCCGGCGGGCCCGACCGTCCCGCCGTCGACGCGCTGCCGCCGGGCGCGACGGTGATCGCCGCCGACGGTGGCGCCGAGCTCGCGCGGCGCCTCGGCCTCGCGGTCGACCTGGTGGTGGGGGATCTCGACTCCATCTCCGCTGCGACGTTGGCGGGGATCGCGCAGGTCGAACGGCATGCAGCGGAGAAGGACGCCACCGATCTCGAGCTGGCATTGCAAGCTGCGCTTCGGCTCGAGCCGGAGCGGATCCTCGTCCTCGGTAGCGCGGGCGGGCGCCTCGACCACCTCTTCGGATCGCTGCTCCTCCTCGCCGCCGAGGACTATGCCGGCGTGGGGATCGATGCGCAGATCGGCCCCGCCGCCGTGCATGTCGTACGCGGCGAGCGCATCCTGCGGGGCGAGCCGGGCGAACCGATCTCGCTGTTCGCTGTCCACGGTCCGGCGAGCGGCGTCGTCACGCATGGTCTCGTCTATCCGCTCCGCGCCGAGACGCTCGAGCCCGGCTCGAGCCGCGGCGTCTCGAATGTCTTCGCTGCGCCCGAGGCGCGAATCGGCCTCGAGCGCGGCGTCGTGCTCGCCGTGCGGCCTAGTGGCAGCGCGACGGGAGGAAGCTAGCGTCGACCACCGACGCGGCCGGGATCGCTGCCTTGAGGAGCCGCTGGGCTCGCATCCAGTCCCCGAAACGCTGCCACGCGCCGACGCTGATACAGCCGACGCCGTCCGGCCCTGTGAGCAGCCGCAGCGTTGCCGGCGTCGCGCGGGCGAGGAACCGCCGGTCGGACGCGGTCACCTTCTCGAGGATGGCGAGTGCGCGCGCCGGGTGCCGGCGGGCGTCGGCAGTGCCGGCGAGGAACGCAGCGACGAACCGTCGCACCTCGGAGCGGTATCCAGGCTCGTCGCGCAGGCGGGTCTTGTTGGCGACGAGGACGAGCTCGTCGTACGTGGGGACACCGGCGCGGTCGACGGGGATGATGGCGGGGTGGAGGCCGCGAAGCTGTAGCTGGATCCCCTCGACGTTGCGGTAGACGCCGAGCACGGCGTCGACGCGGTGAGCGAGTAGGGCCGGCAGCAGGTTGTAGCCGACGGTGACGACCTTCACGTCCTTGCGCGTGAGCCCGACGGAGTGGAGCGCCGTATCGAGCGTCGCGTAGTCGGAGGGGACACCGGTGATGCCGATCGTGCGGCCTTTCAGGTCGTGCACCGACTTGACCTCCGGGTCGATCGCCATGAACGAGTTGAGAGGCTGCGGGACGACCGCGGCGACGGCGACGACGGGCAGCTTCTTGGCGGCGGCGAAGAAGAGCTCCTGCTCGTAGCTGACGGCGACGTCGCTGCGGCCGACGCCGACGAGCTTGAGGGGCGCGGTCGGATCGGACGGAGAGTGGACTGCGACGTCGAGGCCGGCTTGCGCGAAGAGGCCGGTGGCTTGCGCATCGAAGATGCCGACGTGGTCGGGGTTCGGCGTCCAATCGAGCGTCAGCGTCACCTTCTGCTGTCCGCCGGCGAGAGCGGCTGGGACGAGGACGACGAGCGCCGCAAGAGCGGCGACGACGATGGCTCTACGCATTGCGGGCCTCCGGTTGCCAGGGGACGAGGACACGCTCGGCGAGGGTGACGAGCGCGTACAGCGAGAGCGCGAGCGCACTCAGAACGAGGACGGCGGCAAAGATGCGCGCGGTCTCGAGCGCGGGCTGCGCCTGCAGGATGACGAAGCCGAGCCCGCTCGAGGAGCCGGCCCATTCCCCGAAGACTGCGCCGACCGCGGCGTAGGTGGCCGCGACGCGCGCGCCGGAGAAGATCGCCGGCAGCGCGCCGGGCAGCTCGATGCGACGGAAGATCGCGAGGCGGCCGCCGTGCAGCGTGCGCATCATCCGTATGAGCTCGGCGTCGGCTGAGCGGAGGCCGTCGACGGCGTTGACGACGATCGGGAAGAAGCAGACGACCGCGACGACGATGAGCTTCGGCTCGATCCCGTAGCCGAGCAGGATCGCCAGGATGGGCGCGAGCAACACCGTCGGCACTGTCTGCGAGAGAACGAGGATCGGCAACAGGGCTCGCCGCAGCGCTGCCGAGAAGTGGACCGCGACCGCGATCGCGAGCGCGACGGCGACCGCCAGCAGGTAGCCGAGGACGACTTCGCGCGCGGTCACGAGCGTCGCCCGGCCGAGCAGGCCGGCGTCGCCGATGAGGGAGGACACGACCGCCGTCGGCGCGGGGAAGAGGTAATCCGGCACGTGCGCGGCGCGCACGACCAGCTCCCAGAAGCCGACCGCGGCGGCGAGGAGCCCGAGCGGCGGCCATGTCCGTCTCATCCGATCGCCTCGAGTGCTCGCTCGCGCAGGTCGGTGAAGGCTGCGCTGGTCACGACCTCGCGTCGCGGCCCGTCACGAGGGACGTCCACGTCCAGCGCCGCGGCCACGCGACCGCCTGCGAGCACGAGCACCCGTTCGCAGAGCAGCAACGCCTCTTCGACGTCGTGCGTGACGAGCAGCACGGTTCGCGGCGCCGTCGCCAGCGCGCCTGCCAGCCACTCCTGCAGCTCCGCGCGCGTGATCGCGTCGAGCGCCCCGAACGGCTCGTCCAGCAGCAGGACGGGCTTGTCGGCGAGCAGCGTGCGCAGGAAGGCGACGCGCTGGCGCATCCCGCCCGACAGCTTCGCCGGACGCAACTGCTCGGAGCCGGCCAGTCCGAGCCGCGTGAAGAGCGGCGCGGCGCGGTGACGCGCGTCGCGTTGCGGGACCCCGGCGTTCTCGAGCGCGAGCGCCGCGTTGTCGAGCGCGGTCCGCCAGGGAAGCAGACAGTCGCGCTGCGGCATCAGTGCGCAGCGCGCGAGCCGTTCGCTCGCTGTTGCTGCTCCCCCGACGGAGATCTCGCCGGCGTCGGGCTCGTCGAGCCCCGCCACGATCGAGAGCAGCGTCGACTTGCCAACTGCGCTTCGCCCGACGATGCCGACCCGTCCGCGGGCCGGCACGTCCAGGTCGATGCCGTCGAGGACACGCCTGCCCTCGAATATGCGCAGGACACCCCGAGCGGCCACGCCGGCGACCCTCGATTCGACTAGTGAAAGCGTCACCGCACTCCCTTCGCCGGCATGACCCGGATCAGGTTCGACGGGTACGCGCAAGGAAGCGCTCTCTCAGCCCCTCGCATAGGGGCTCCCCGGTGTTCGAAGCTTACCCTCGGGCGGTCACGTCATGTCGATTCGTGATTCGAGAGCGCTTCTCGGCGTGCGATGACCTCAACGGGAGCGACGGGACTCGAACCCCGCGACCTCCGGCGTGACAGGTGTGCCCAAACCGTTTCAGTGGGCTTCGCCTAACCGCAGGAGTGGCTAGATCAAACGGGTTTCGGCAGGTTCGGCAGGCATGCGTCTTTCGCCTGGTTGCACCTGGTCGTTTCCAGCACGTTTCCAGGGCGGCTCGAGAGACTCCTCGAATCTTGCCTATGCCGATAACGCTCCTGTCAGGCAGGAGGATGGCCGGACTCGGTCACGCGCGGCGTGTCTCCGTGAGCTTCCCGCCCGGCCTCGGTCTCGGCAAGCCGGCTGCGTAGGTCGTTGTGCAAACTGTCGGTCTCTTCGACCTGAGCGTCTCCGCTCGGAACTTGGAGCTCGAGCTTCCTGAGGGCATCAGAGATCAGTTCCCACCACTGATTGCGGAACTCGTCAATGACGAGACGTACACGGCTCGCCTCTCCGTGAAGCTCGGCGATCTCGCGCTCGGCATGTTCCCGGGTAGCGCGAGCCTCTGCCTCGGACTTCGCGAGTGCGTCCTCCGCTCGAGCCCTCGCCTCAGCAGCCTCTTCGGCCTTCCGATCCGCCTCTTCGACGATCTTTCGTGCCTGGTCCCGAGCTTCGGCCAATAGGGCGTCTACCTCTCGCTCTGCTTCGTGTCGCACGAGCTCGGCGGCGCGGTGGGCGGTGACCAAGACTTCACCGACGGCCTCCTCCATCGACACAGGCTCGCGTGAAGCATCCTCGGCCAACCGCTGCTGCGCCTCGCCTAGAGCCGTTTCCAAATCTGAGATCCTCGTCTGCGTGCTCGACGCGTTCTCCTCCAGAGCTTTCGCCGCCCGATCGAGTAACATCGTCGTCTCCGCCCGGGAATAGCCGAACGCCTGGAGCGACAGATTGGGAGCTCGCAACTCGGCGGGGGTTATGGCCGCGTTGGTGTCAGGCGTCGTAGGCTGCTGCTGGACCAAAGTGAACTCTCCTTGGGGCTGGCACGAGGGACTTTATGCGGTCTCCCCAGAATCCGCCCGCTTGAACGTCGGCGCGGTCACGCCAGCGCCTCGAGTTTGTCCGCGGCCACGATCGCCTCGGCCGCCCAGTCACGAGCGTGCTCGAGTGGCGGTGTCCAGTGCTCCGAGCGTGCGACCCATTGCACCGCAAGGTAGAGCCGGCAGCACTCCAGAAGCTCGGCAGGATCACCGTGAATCTCCGGAAGGTCGGCCAAATACGCGTCGGCGAGAAGCGACGCGTCGGCTTCGGCCAGACCAGTGGTCACCGCGGCCAGATCGAGCATCCCCGTGGCTATACCGGAGAGCTCCCAGTCGACAGGACACACCCTGATGTCCTTGCCGGCGACAACGAGCACGTTCGACGGATATAGCTCGCCGTGGACAAAGGTGGCCGGGGCGGTCGCGATGCGCGCGACTGCATGCTCATATCGGCCCCGAAGTCCCTCGAGCCCGGCGCCCGGAGCGGCGTCCATCGCTTGACTCAGCCAACGTCCGTAATGCGTCCGGTCATATCGGAGGAGATGCTGCTGATCGCGCGGCGGTTCGACCGTTGTGTGCAGTCGTGCGAGCCATCTGGCCACTGTCAGCAGGACATCACGATCGTCCAGCTGCCAGAGCGGCACGCCCGCGACTCGCTCCAAGAAGAGCCAATGCCGCTTGCGCCCGGAATCGACGATGGAGCCGTAGCAGGCTGCGGTGCCGAGATCGTACGCGGTCAGGATCGACGTGTACACGTCGATCTCGCGCAGCGGATCGTGGAGATGCAACGGCTTGGCTGACCGGCCTGCTGGGCTCAGTCCCGACAGCCCCAGGTCCTTGAAGATGAGGCTGAGCAACTCTCCGTCGCCGAGCCGGAGGTCGAGCTCCTCGATCGCGAAGCTCGATCGATACGGATGCGGGCGACGAGCGACGAGCTCTGCTTCTCCGAAGAGCCGCATGATGGCGTCGCGAAGCTCGGGTGTCGTCGGCGCGCTCACGCCGCTCCCACGCGCTCGAGCAACTTCACGAGAACTCGATCTGAATCGAAGTGCTTCTCGGCGATCGAGCGGGCGGCGTGCGCGTGGCGATGATAATCGCGCCTGAGCGCTTCGATCGCAGAAACCGCGTCGTCCGTCGTCGTGAACGGCAGCAAGCCTTCTCCCGCTTCGATGAACGGTCCAAAGCCTGTGTCCTGGGCGACGACCGGACGACCCGAGGCCAGGTAGCAGGCGCTCCGATCGCTGAACCAGCCGCAGCGCGAGGAGACATACCCTAACTTCGCGAGCCCGAACTCGGCCTTGGAGCCGCGGATGAAGTCCGCATAGGTTGCAGGCGTTCCGGCGACGTGCGACGGGTCAAGGAGCTGCCACTTATGACGAGCCAATTCGACCAGATCCGGCAGCTCCGCTGGGTCGATCGCGAGCGCAAGCAGGAGCCGCTCGTCCGTGCGGCTCGGAAGCTCGATCAGGTTTCGCAGCGAATGCGCTTTTTGGCCGTAGAAGACTCCGTCGTGGTCGATTGACCCATACGAGCGCCAGTTGCCGACGGTCGTCAGGGCGTCGTGGGCGA
>DATAMX010000220.1:0-5743 GCA_036260475.1 Gaiellaceae bacterium
GGTCGGGTTCTCTCGAGGCGAAACGGAGGAGGATCCCGTACGGATGCGGCGGTACCCTCTGCGCACGCGCCCGTAGCTCAGTGGACAGAGCGGCGGACTTCTAATCCGCGGGTCGGAGGTTCGAATCCTCCCGGGCGCGTCGAAGGCGGCGACCCGGTCTGTGTCGACCGGGCCGCCGTCGTGTCGTCGGAGATCAGCCCTGGTCGAAGAAGGACACGAGCGGGTTCGTGCTGGCGAAGAGCCCGGAAGGATTGGGGTACCACAGCCAGAGGTGCAGCGTGATCAGCAGCGGGTGCCAGAAGCTGAACGCAGCACCCGACTGCGGCGCTACCTTCGGGCACGCGTCCTGCGACTGGGCCGGAACGTAGGAGCCGTCGGTGTAATGACAACCGGCACCGAACGATCCGTACCTGGCGCCCGGCAGAGGCGGCGTCGCGGGCTTCGACGTGAAGACCCACTCCACGGCGCCGAGCTGCCACGTCGACCCGTGATGCTCGTAGACGAGGATCGGCGGCTTCTGCACGTTGAAGCCCGCGATCTTCGCGTTCATGTAGTGATATCCCATGCTCGGGATCATCTTCGTGATGATCGTGTAGCCGTTGGCTTTCGCCAGGTCGAGATTGCTCACGTACTTGGCCGTCGCGAGCCGCGCGAGCGCGAGCTGCGACGTGAGGCTGGTGTTCTTCTTCGTCGCGGAAGCTGTGCTGGCGCCGACGACGCCTGCGACGAGAACGGCAAGCAGCCCGATGACGATGAAGCGACGCATCGTTCCTCCTTACACGTAGAAGTACGGGTCGAGGACGCGCACCTGAGTGATCCGGTCGACGGGCAGGTCGCTGCGCGCCGAGGCCGTGCGGATCGCCTCCGGGCTGGGAGCGTCGTAGACGCAGAACGCGGTCGCCCGGTCCTCGCTCACGTACGAGTGGACCCAGGTCACTCCGTGGTCTGCGTTGCGCTCGACGATGTCGAGGCACACCTGCGACCGTGGGCCGGCCGGCATCTGCCAGCCGTCCGGGAACGTGCGCTCGACGACGTAACGCGGCATCTCGCTCCTCTCCCTTCGATGCGCGACGTGGAGCCTCGACCGTACGAGCGCGCCTGGCCGCCGGCATCGGCAAAACTGCCCAGGTTGGGGAGACGCGCTACCGAACTTGGGCAACGAGGCCGAGGCGGAGCGCCTCCGCGCTCGCCTCGGTGCGCGTTCGCACCGCGAGCTTGCGAAGCACCGCGGAGACGTGATGGTCGACCGTCCGCTCGGAAAGGACGAGCCGTCCGGCGATCTCCGCGTTCCGAAGGCCCTCGGCAACGAGCAGGAGCACGTCCAGCTCGCGGGCTGTGAGCCCGGCCGGATTCTCCCGCGTTGCCGCTCGCGGGCCGCGAGCGAGGCCACGTGCGCCGCGTTCGCGCAACCGCCGGGCGACGATCGCCGCCGCAGGCCGGGCGCCGAGCCCCTGGAGCTCGTCGAGCGCACGCCGCAGCTCGTCGTCCGCATCCGACTCGGCGCGGGCGAGCGCTGCCTCGTACGGGCAGCCGAGGGCTTCCCACAACTCCGCCGCGCGCTGCCAGTCGCCGGACAGCTCGGCGGCGTGAGGAGCCGGAATCGCCATCGAGAGCTCGTCGTGCATCCCCGCGCGTCGCCGCCAGCGCGCGAGCTCGCCGACGACCCACGGCGCGGCGCGGCGAATGGCGAGATCGAGCGCGGAATCGGTCGCGTGAGCGACGCCTGCCCCGTCGCCCTCGAGCCAGGCGGCCTCGGCGCGGGCAGTCGCGACCGGGCCGATCCGCTGCAGCTCGCCCGTCGGCTCGGCGAGGGTGGCCGCCTCGTCGAGAGGTTGCCAGACGCCCGGATCTCCTCGGCGCGCACGCACCAGCCCGAGGACCGACAGCGCGAACACGCGCGGCACCGGCCACGTGCGGGGGTCGCCGAGCACGGACGTCGCCGACCCACCGGCTTCCGTCCAGCTTCCGCGGTCGAGCTCGAGACGTGCGCGGCAGGCGACGAAGAAGAGACGCCAGAGGTCGAGACCCCGTTCGTCGCAGTATTCGAGGCCGGTCTCGAGATACCGGGCGGCGAGCGGATATGAACGCTGACGCAACGGCCACCAGACGAGATTGAGCAGAGCTCGACCCGCGTGCTCGTCGAGCTCCGCCCCGCGAGCGAGGTCGATGCTCTGCTCGAGCAGCGCGACTCCTTCGTCCTTGCCGGCGAGGAACTCGGTCACGCCGATGTTGGTCAGCGCGTAGACGAGCGGCTCGACGTCGCCGAGCTGCTCGGCGAGCTCACGGGCGCGGTGTCCCCATTCGAGCGTTCCCGCTGCGTCGTCCGCGGTGACCGCGATGTGCGACATGTTCGCGTATGCCATCGCGAGCTCGTGACTCGGACCGAGCGGCTCGAGGAGGGCGACTGCCTCGTTCCCTGCGCGAGCGGCGTCGGCCGTGCGACCGACGAACCGGAGCAGACGCGACTCGGCGCGCAGGGCATCGCCCTCTGCAACAGGATCGCCGAGCTCGCGCCGGAGCTCGCACGCTGTCCGGCCCGAGCCCAGCGCCTCGTCGAACCGACCGGTCACGTAGCACTCGTATGAGTGCTGCATGAGGAGCTCTGCTCGCCGCCTGACGGACAGACCCCCGGCGTGACGGAGCGCGCGCGCATAATGCTCGGCCGCCTCACGGTGGGCCCCGACCGCGGCTGCGCGCACGCCGGCTGCAGGCGCGAACTCGAGCACCGCATCTGCATCGCCGGCAGCATCCGCATGGTGGGCGAGACGGGCGAGATCCGGAAGTCCTCGAGGCGGAGCGCGAAGCGCGGCCAGCGCACTGCGATGCAGACCAACGCGCCGATGCGGATTGATCGACCTTTCGATCGCGATTCGCGCCAGCTCGTGTCGAAACGCGACGCTGGACGCGTCGCCGCCCATGATCCCGGACGCAAGGCACTCGTCGAGGGCCGCGAGCGCCTCATAGGCCATCGCTTCGAGGAGCCATAGCTCCGCATGCTGCGGAACGACGGAGACGGCATCGATGAGATCGCGTGCCGGGCGACTCAGTCGTGACGCGCGGGCGAGCACTGCGTCGCTGACGCTCGCAGGAACGGCTTCCGCGCCGCTCTCGAGCACCTCGGTGACGAAGAACGGATTGCCGGCCGTCTTCGCATAGAGGTCGACGGCATCGACCGCATGCGGAGCGGCAAGCTCGGCGACCGCAGCGGCAGAGAGCGGTTCGAGCCGGACGCGCGCGACGCCGGTCACCGTCGCCAGGTCACCGAGCACGATGCGCAGCGGATGCGTGCGCGTCAGCTCGTCCGCTCGATACGTCACGACGACGAGCGCGCCGAGCTTCTCGACGCGGCGGCCGAGAAGACCGAGAACGTCCAGCGTTGCCTCATCGGCCCA
The DNA here is from genome assembly GCA_036260475.1 of Gaiellaceae bacterium. Classification (GTDB taxonomy): domain Bacteria; phylum Actinomycetota; class Thermoleophilia; order Gaiellales; family Gaiellaceae; genus Palsa-739. Next base: position 3,393 of record DATAMX010000220.1, read on the forward strand.
ATGCACGTCCTCGATGACGGCGACCGTGCCGGGAGAGGAGGCCAGCGCGTGGAAGAGCGCGTCGAAGACGGACCGGGTCGTTTCGCCCTCGAGCCCCATGTCGACGAACGGCCCCAGCGGGCGGGGCGTCCGCAGCCCGTCGCAGGCGCCTACGAGGACCCGGCTACCGGCATCGGCGCAGAAGGCCCGCACGAGCGCGCTCTTGCCGATCCCGGCGTCTCCCGAGACGAAGACGAGACGCCCGGCCCCCCGGCGCGCGGCGGCAAGGGCGTCCTCGAGAACGGCGAAAGGCGTCTCGCGCTCGAGCAGACCCGTCGCCATCGACGAATCGTGCCTCGCTCGGGCACGATCCTGCAAGCGGCGGTCGCGGCGCTACTTCCGGACGCCGAAGTCGGTCGTGACGATCGTGACCGGGAGCCCCCTGTAGACGCCCGGCGCACGCGACGTGTGGACTGCCGAGATGCCGATCTCGCGCCAGTGCGGATCGAGCATGTTCTTGCGGTGCTCGGGGCTGTTCTCCCACATCGTCAGCGCATGCTGCGCGTCGACGCCGGGCGACGACCAGAGGAGGTTCTCGCCCACCGACCAGAAGCCGTACCGGCCCGACGGGTAGAAGGCCCTGATGCGCTTCCAGAATGCCGTCCCGTCGAAGGAGTTGTGCGCGAAGTAGCCGTCCGCCTGCATCTGCTGCGAGTGGCTGCGCGCCGCCTCGGTGAGCGAGGCCGACACCCGCAACGGCGCGAGCCGATTCGCTGCGCGGAATGCATTGATGTCGTCGAGAACGCCGCGTTCGAGCGACGTGAGCGCGACCGCCCGACCGCGCGTCGACGCCGATGCGGACGGCGCTGCCACGGCGGCGACCACCGCCGCGGCGAGCACTGCCGTCCTCAGGATGATCGCGGCCCCCCGCATGCCCGACACGGTCGCCGCAGCGTCGGACGGCGTCTATGGGCCGATCAGCCCCTTCTGACGACCCGAAGGTCCTAGTCTCGTGAAGAATGCGGCGATGACGTTGCGCGCCGGCCCGCTGGAGCACGACGCGAAGCTGCCGGACGGCCGCTCCGTCCGCGTCCGGGTGGGGCTGCCCGAGGACGGCTACATCCGTGCGAAGGACCTGACGACGGTCACGCTGGAGTTGTACGGCGACGGGGAGCACCTCGCGGCGATCAACACGATCCTCGACCCCGACCAGGTGGACGAGGCCACGCACCTGCTGCGCCGGATCGTCACCGGGCTCGAGAGCGGCGAGCTCGCACCTACCGCCGGCGCGATCGAGCGGCTCGCGGATACGCTCCTCTGACGTGAGCGACGCAACGCTGCACACCAACCAGGGCGCCATCGCGGTCGAGCTCTTCGACGACGAGGCGCCGAAGACGGTGGAGAACTTCGTCTCGCTCGCGCGGAAGGGCTTCTACGACGGCGTCATCTTCCATCGCGTGATTCCCGACTTCATGATCCAGGGCGGCGACCCGACAGGCACCGGGTCCGGCGGCCCCGGCTACACGTTCGAGGACGAGTTCAACGACCATCCCGTCAAGCGCGGCGCGCTCGCCATGGCGAACGCAGGCCCGAACACGAACGGCAGCCAGTTCTTCATCGTCACCGCCGACGCGTGCCCGTGGCTCGACGGCAAGCACACGGTGTTCGGCCGCGTCACCGGCGGCATGGACGTCGTCAACGCCATCTCGGCGCTCGACACCGACGCACGCGACCGTCCCCGCGAGGACGTCGTCATCGAGCGCGTCGAGCTCGCCTGACGTCCATCGCCTTCGTCCACAGCGGGACGCCGTACCAGAGCGTGACGACCACGACCGCGAAGCTCGCTGCCGTCGCGATGCCGGTCGTCGTTCCGAAGAGGAACGTCGACACCATCATCAGCGCAGCGACCATCGCGACGGCGAGGACGAGGAAGCCGACGATCGCGAACCGATTCCCGTAGACGACGATCTTCTCCTTGTCGTCGGCGCGAAACCGAAGGCGGTGGAGGGACGGCGTGGCGATGAGCAGCGCGGACGACACCGCGGTCGCCACGAGCGAGACGAAGAAGGTGACCTTCTCGAACTCGGTCACCTTCGAGTAGCCGCGGCTGAACGGGACGGCGAGCAGGAACGCGAACAGCACCTGGACGCCCGGCAACGCGACCCGGAGCTCGTTGAGCAGCTCGATGAGCTCCCGGTTGTGGCGCTGTTTCGGGGTCTCGTCGTCCATCGCCGGAAGGGTAGGCTCATGCCGGTGCTGACGTGGCGCGACGTCGTCGAGCTGGCCCGCGAGCTCCCGGAGATCGAGGAGTCGACCTCCTACGGGCGGCCTGCGCTGAAGGTGCGCGGGAAGTTCGTCGCCGCGCTGCGAAC
>DATAMX010000225.1:0-25900 GCA_036260475.1 Gaiellaceae bacterium
GACGCGCCCGGGAGGATTCGAACCTCCGACCCGCGGATTAGAAGTCCGCCGCTCTGTCCACTGAGCTACGGGCGCGTGCGCAGAGGGTACCGCCGCATCCGTACGGGATCCTCCTCCGTTTCGCCTCGAGAGAACCCGACCCGGGAGGTCGTTGCATGGCAGAGAAGAAGCTCTCAGGCAAGAAGGTGGCGATCCTCGCCGCCGACATGTTCGAGCGCGTCGAGCTCGAGGAGCCGCGCAAGGCGCTCGAGGACGCCGGCGCCGACACGGAGATCGTCTCCATCCACGACGGGGAGATCCAGGGCTTCGACCACTTCGATCCGGCGAAGAAGGTCAAGGTCGACAAGACGGTCGAAGAGGTCTCCGTCGACGACTACGACGCGCTGCTCGTTCCAGGCGGCGTCGGCAATCCCGACCAGCTGCGCGGCGACGAGAACGCGGTCGCTTTCGTGCGCGACTTCGCCGCGTCGATGAAGCCGATGGCCGTGATCTGTCACGGGCCGTGGGTGCTCGTCGAGGCCGGCGTAGCGCGCGGGCGCACGCTCACGTCGTGGCCCACGCTCCAGACCGACATCCGCAACGCGGGCGGCAACTGGGTCGACAAGGAGGTCGTCGTCGACGACGGGATCGTCACGAGCCGGAAGCCGGACGACATCCCGGCATTCAACGAGAAGATGGTCGAGCAGTTCGCCGCGGAACGCGTCACGACGCGAGGCGGTACCCTGTAGCCGCTTCGCGGTGGCGGTAGCTCAGTTGGTAGAGCCCCGGGTTGTGGTCCCGGTGGTCGCGGGTTCGAATCCCGTCCGCCACCTTTCGTGAACGGCGACGGACGTACGTCGCCATCCGTTGGACTCTAGTAGGGTGCCTGGCCGTGGGAGGCGCACTCGACCGGCTGAAGGCACGTCTCACAGACCTGCACGGGCTGACCGACGTCGCGTACCTACTCGTCTGGGACCAGCACACGACGATGCCGCCGGCGGGGGTCGGCCATCGCGCGCAGCACGTCTCGCTCATGCAGCGCCTCGCGCACGAGAAGCTGACCGATCCCGAGGTCGGCCGCCTGCTCGACGAGCTCGAGCCGGTCCGCGCCACGCTCGACCCGGGCTCCGACGACGCCGGTCTCCTCCGGCTCGCGCGCCGGATGTACGACAAGGCGGTTCAGGTCCCGATCGAGCTGCGCGGTGAGATGGCGGTCGCCTCCGCCGAGGCGAACCCGGTGTGGAAGAAGGCGAAGGAGACGTCGGACTTCGAGCTCTTCCTCGGGCCGCTCGAGCGCAACGTCGAGCTCCGCCGCCGCTACATCGAGTGCTTCGGGCCCCAGGACGAGCCGTACGACATCCTCCTGGACGACTTCGAGCCGGAGATGAAGACGGCCGACGTCGCACGCATCTTCAAGGAGATCAAGGACGAGCTCGTCCCGCTGATCGCGGAGCTGCGCGATCGCGACGCGGACGACTCGTTCCTGCGCGGCCATTTCCCGCTCGACCGCCAGATCGCGCTCGACCACGAGGTCGTCGACCTCTTCGGCCACCGGCCCGACACGTGGCGCATCGATCCCACCGAGCATCCGTTCGCCTCCGGCGCCGGCATCGACGACATCCGCATCACGACGCACTACTACGAGGACAGCCTCAAGTCGCTCTTCTCCACGATGCACGAGTACGGCCACGGGCTGTACGAGCACCAGATCCCGCGACGGTTCGCGCACCTGCCCATCGGCACAGGCGCGTCCCTCGGGCTGCACGAGTCGCAGAGCAGGATGTGGGAGAACCTCGTCGGGCGCAGCTTGCCGTTCTGGCGTTTCTTCTATCCGCGCGTGCAGGAGGCCTTCCCGGATCAGCTCGGCGGCGTCGAGCTCGAACGCTTCTATGCGGCGATCAACCGCGTGCAGCCGTCGCTCATCCGCATTCGCGCGGACGAGGTCACCTACGGCATGCACGTGATCCTTCGCTTCGAGATCGAGCAGGACATCGTCAACGGCCGCGTCGACCTTCGCGACCTGCCGCAGGCCTGGGCGCAGAAGATGGACGAGTACCTCGGCGTCGAGGTACCCGACGACGCGAACGGCGTGCTCCAGGACACGCACTGGGCGTCGGGCCTCATCGGGTACTTCTCCACGTACCTCCTCGGCACGGTGATGTCGGTGCAGATCTGGGAGAAGGCCCTCGAAGACGTGCCCGACCTCGAAGAGCGGATCGAACGCGGCGACTTCGCCGCGCTCCGCGAGTGGCTCGGCGACAACGTGCACGAGCACGGACGCAAGTTCACGCCGCAGGAGACCCTGCGACGAGCCACCGGCTCGACGCTCGACGCCAAGCCGTACCTCGCGTACCTGAAGCGCAAGTACGGCGCTCCCGTCGCGGCGTAGCCCCGGGCTACCCTACCTCCGCTCGGCCCCGTAGCTCAGTGGATAGAGCGGCAGACTTCGAATCTGCGCGCGGAGGTTCGACTCCTCCCGGGGCCATGACGCGGTAGGTTTGCGCCGTGCTCGACCTGACGCCCGACGAGCTCCTCTCGACGACCCGCGCTGTTCGCAAGCGCCTCGACCTCGACCGGCCGGTCGAGCGCGAGGTGCTCGAGGAGTGCCTCCGGCTCGCGCAGCAGGCGCCCACCGCGAGCTACTCGCAGAACTGGCACTTCGTCGTCGTCACCGACGCGGAGAAGCGAGAGCGGCTCGGCGAGCTCTGGCGGCAGGTCGCGTTCCCGTACCTCCAGCGCGGCGACGGCCCGCGCCAGGGCCAGATGGCACGCATCGGAGACGCGGTCGTGCACCTCGCCGAGCACATCCACGAGGTGCCGGTGCACGTGATCCCGTGCGTCATCGGACGCTACGAGGGGAAGTCGAACCCGCTCGTCTCGTCCATGTTCGGCTCCATCGTCCCGGCCGCATGGTCATTCATGCTCGCCGCGCGGTCACGCGGCCTCGGAACGTGCTGGACGACGTTCCACCTCATGCACGAGCGTGAGGCGGCCGAGATCCTCGGCATCCCGTACGACGAGGTCACCCAGGTGGCGCTGATCCCGGTCGCGTACACGATCGGCACCGACTTCAAGCCAGGCAAGCGCAAGCCGCTCGACTCGATGGTGCATTGGGATACGTGGTAGCCGTCAACGCGTGACAGGCTGAATCGACCGCACAAGCGCGCGGGGATGGCGCAGCCACCACCGCGCGCGCAGAACCAGACCGTCGCTCACGCTGGTAAGAGCTCCCGGGCTCCGCCCGGGGGCGCTCCGCGAAGCGGAACCTTCAGCGGTTGAAAGTGCGCAGCACTTTCAACCGAGATAGCGGCCGAACCAGTCGAGCACGATCTCGAACCGCTGCACGCGATGGATGGGTGAGCCGGAGCGCGTGAGCTCGTGACTCTCGGCGGGGAAGCGGACCATCTCCACCTCCTTGCCGAGCAGTCGTAACAGCGTGAAGAAGTGCTCGCCTTGCTCGACGTTGCAGCGGAGGTCGTTCTCCGAGTGGAGCACGAGCACAGGTGTCTGCACGTCCTTTGCATATGTCGCGGGCGAGCGCTCGAGCCAGGCATCGACGTGCTCGTACCACGGGCCGCCGAAGTGCCGCTCGAACACCCAGAAGAGATCGCTCGAGCCGGCCGCGCTGACCATGTGGTTGACGGCACGCTCGGACACCGCTGCCTTGAAGCGAGGGTCGTGCCCGATCGTCCACGAGGTCATGAAGCCGCCGTACGACCCGCCGATCATCCCGAGCCGGTCCGGATCGAGGAAGTCGTACTTCTGCAGCGCCGTGTCCACGACGCCGAGCACGTCCTCGTAGTCGACGGTGCCCCATCCCGGGCCGCCCACGATCGGGCCGCAGATGGCGCGTCCCCATTCCTCGGAGTACCCGGAGCCGCCGCGCGGGTTCGAGAAGAGCACGGCATAGCCGGCGCCGGCGTAGACCTGGAACTCGTCGAAGAAGCCGGTGCCGTATTGCGTGAACGGCCCACCGTGCACGTTCAGGAGCACCGGGTAGCGCTTGGCCGGGTCGAAGTCCGGTGGCCGCATCAGCCAGGCGTCCACCTCGGTGCCGTCCTTCGAGACGGCCGTGAACCGTTCCGCAGCGCAGAAGGCGCGGTCACCGGTGAGGTTCGTCACCTGCCGGTCGCCGATGAAGAGCTCCCCGAGGGTCGTGTGCGTCGATGCGACGTACGCGATCGTGTCGCCGTGCATGTCGTACCCGGTGATCGCGCGCTCGCCGCCGAGGACGAGCTCCGGCGCAGACGACCCGTCCGTGGCGACCGAGTACACGTGGGTGTTGCCGCCGTCCTCGATCGAGAAGACGATGCGGCCGCCGTTCCACAGCGGATCGCGGAAGTTCGGAAACGGCGTGCAGTTCCGGTCGAGCGACGTCGTGAGCAGCCGAAGCCCGCTTGCGTCCGGCTGCATCACGCCGACCTGCCCGTGGTGCGGGAACGTGCCGTCCTCGACCACGTGGCGCACCGCGATCTGCGAGCCGTCGGGAGAGAAGACCGGCGTCTCGAACGACCCGTCGTCGCCGGTCAGCTGCTTGGGCTCGCCGCCGCCGGCGTCCACCTCGTACAGGCGCGTGACGAGATCGACGTCCCACCGCTCGCCCCGCAGCGCCGGGAAGATGAGGCGCTTCCCGTCCGGTGTCCAGCACGGCTCGCCGTCCTCGCAGTCGCCGTCGGTGACCTGGTGCGGCTCGCCGTCGCCGTCGACGTCGACGACGAAGAGATGCGTGCGCCGGTCGGTCGTCCAGCCCACGTTGTCGAGCTTGTAGGAGAGGCGCGTCAGCCGGCGAGGCGCGCGCTTGCGATCGTCCTCTTCGTCGTACGCGTCGTCTCGCACGCGTGAAGAGAAGGCGATGCGCGTCGAGTCGGGCGACCATGCGATCTTCTCGACACTCTCCTTGCGGTCGGTGAGCCGGAGCACCTCGCCGCCCTCGGCCGGGATGACATACAGGTTGGCCGGCGTCTTCTCGTCCTTGCCGCGATTGGACGTGAAGGCGAGCCAGCGCCCGTCGGGAGACCAGCGCGGCATGCCGTCACGGCGCTCGCCCGAGGTGAACCTCCGCGGCTCGCCGGAGCCGTCCACGGGCGCCACCCAGATCGAGCTCAGGTACTCGTGCGAGTCCTTGTCGATCGACCAGACGACGAAGGCGACGCGCGTCCCGTCCGGCGAGATGCGCGGGTCTGCGGCGCCGGTGAGCTCGTAGACGTCCTCGGGGCGCATCCCGGCCACGAGCGGGGACTATAGATCGGCCTCCGTTGTCATGAGACGATGAGCGAATGGCCACGGTGGCGACGGTGGAGCGGAGGATCTGGTCGGTCGAGGGCTTCCGCGTCGCCGTGCGCCATCTGGACGGACGGAACGTGCGCGGAGACCGGACGCACATGCCGACCTACCCCTTCCGGCGCGCGATGGCCGACGCGGCGAACGTGAAGGCGTGGCGCGAGGGCCGCTTCCGTCTCCGCTATCCCGGCTTCGAGGTCGACGTCCTCCACCGCGACGGGACGTCCGTCCACGGCGCGACGCTGCTGGGCACCGTACGGGCCGAGTACCGTTAGACGCGCGCGGGCGTGGCGAAACGGTAGACGCGCCGGCCTTAGGAGCCGGTGGGCGCAAGCCCGTGGGGGTTCAAGTCCCTCCGCCCGCACTCAGACGTGCTCGTGTGCGTGCTCGTGGTGATGGTGGTGCGCGTGCTCGTCCATGGGCGTGTTCATCATCTTCAGCATCGCCATCCCGCCGCCGCGGCGGAAGTAGCGCCACGAGAGCGCGGCCGTGAGCAGGAGCGCCGCGATGTTCAGCGCAGTCGTGTAGTTCCACGTCACCGCCGCCATCTCCACCTTCGCGTTGCGGGCCGTGCGCTCGATGCCGAGGCCCTGGAAGAGGAACTCGACGACGAGCCCCGCGGTCGCCATGGCGACGTAGAACGTTCCGAAGATGAAGGCGGCCATGCGCCATCCGTAGTAGCGCCGGTAGATGTCGAGGATGGGGAGGATCAGCAGATCGGCGAACACGAACGCGATCACGCCGCCGAAGCTGATGCCTCCGTTCCACAGCACGGCCGCGAGCGGGACGTTCCCGATCGAGCAGACGAAGCTGAGCATCGCGACCGCCGGCCCGATGATCGGCCCCCAGACCTTCGCGAGCGTGCCGTGGTGCTCGAGGAAGAGGCCGCGCCAGAACGAGTCCGGCACCCACGCCGCAAGCGCTCCCGCGATGAGGAGCCCACCGAAGACGTCGCGGCCGACGGCCGCCCAGTCCATGACGAAGTAGTCCGCGGTGGACGTGAAGCCGGCCGGGGAGAGCAGCCGTTTGCCGGGCCCGATCGACATATCCATCTCAGCGTGGCCTTCCATCGACCCGAGCCGGCCCTTCTCCGCCTCTTCCCGGGCCTCGTCGACGAGGCGCCGGCGCAGGAACATGCGGAAGAGCACCGCGACGAGCACGATCATCAGCGGGCCGCCCACGAACTCGCCGACGACGAACTGCCACCCGAGCAGCAGCGCTATGACGATCCCGAGCTCGATGACGAGGTTCGTGGATGCGATCTCGAACGCCATCGCCGCGGTGAAGTCGGCGCCCTTGCGGAAGAGCGAGCGCGCAAGCGCGACAGACGCGTAGGAGCACGACGACGAGGCCGCCCCGAGGCCCGACGCGACGACGAGCGTGCGCGGCGACGAGTCCGGCAAGAGCCTGCGCATCTCCCGCTTCGAAACGACGGCCTGCACGGCAGCGGAAAGGGCGAAGCCGAGCACGAGCGCCCAGAGGATCTCCCAGGTCATGCCGAACGCGAAGCTCAGCGCGCGCCACAGCTGGTGGGGGATGTTCGTCGCGAGCAGCATCGGCTGCGACCTAGGGTATTCCGGAGTGACGGCTCAGCGGCGTGTGCCGAGACGCGCGCGCCAGGCGACCGCGCCGAACATCGCCGCCCAGAGGAGCGTGACGACGCCGACGAGAAGCCAGGAGAGCGCGGTCATGGTGCGCTGGGATTCGCCACGACCTGTTCGATTCCCTCCACCGCGCGTCTGAGCGCGTCGTCGTCGAAGAGGTACGGCGTCGCATTCGGGATTCCGTGCTCCGGCGCGTCGAGATCGTCCGAGCCGGCGGCGGCGTTCAGCGCGTACCGGATGGGGATCTCGTGGCAGACGACGAGCGTCGCGCTCTCGTCGCGATCGAGCAGCCACCGGAACGCTCGCGCGTACCGTCGCGCAGCGTCGTCGAGGCTCTCGCCCCCGGGGAACGGGTCGGACCGGCGATGCGCGCGCTTCCAGGCCCGATAGTCGGCGATCGTGTCGCCCTCGAGGTCGCCCACGTCGATGTCGTCGAGCAGCGGCTCCTCGATCAGCGGGACCTGCCGGCCCCGGACGATGCACTCGGCGGTCTCCCTCGTCCGCGGGAACCGCGTGTGGACGCAGAGGTCGAGGCGGAGCGCCGAGAGCTGGTGTCCGAGGAGGGCCGCCGCAGCCCGGCCCTCGTCCGTCAGCGGCACCGGGACCGACGGATCGCCGTTGATCCGCCCTTCGACGTTCAGGGTCGAATGGGCGTGCCGGGTGAGGATGAACAGGCGCAACCGAGGTCGCAGGCTATATCCCCTCTGCTTGAATGGCCGGGTGCAGACCCAGGTCGAGGAGTTGCCCGAGAACCGGGTCCGGATCACCGTGCAGGTTCCGTCGCACGACGTGCACCACGCGGTGGAGCACGCGGCGTCCGACCTCGCGAAGACCGCGAAGATCCCAGGCTTCCGAAAGGGCAAGGTGCCGCGTGGCCTGCTCGTGCAGCGCGTCGGCCGCGAGCGCCTCATGGCGGAGGCGGTCGACAGCCACATCGGCGGCTGGTTCTGGAATGCGGCCGCGCAGTCGCGCGTTCGTCCCGTCGAGCAGCCCGAGTACGACTTCGAGCTTCCGGCCTCGGAGGATCAGGACTGGGAGTTCACCGCCACGGTCACCGTCCAGGCGAAGCCGGAGGTCGCCGACTGGTCGGCGCTCGAGGTCGGCGCCTACGAGCCGGAGGTCCCGGAGGACCTCGTCGAGCGCGAGCTCGACGCGCTCCGCGCGACCGTCGCCGAGCTCGTCCCCGTCGAGGGCAGGCCGGTCGGCCCCGACGACACCGTCATCGTCGACATGGTCTCGCCCGAGGGCACGCGCCGCGACTACGTGGTCGAGCTGGGGCGCGGCGCCGTTGTCGAGGAGATCGAGCAGGGCATCGTCGGACTGAGCCCCGGCGAGACGAAGGACCTGGAGTTCGAGCTCGTCGACGGCTCCAAGCAGACCGTCTCCGTCACGGTGAAGGAGATCAAGGAGAAGGTGCTGCCGCCGCTCGACGACGAGCTGGCGCGCGCAGCGAGCGAGTTCGACTCGTTCGCCGACCTGCGCGCCGACGTCGAGTTGCGTCTCCGTGAGCAGATCGAGGAGGAGATCGAGGCGCAGTTCCGGTCCGACGTCGCCGATGCGCTCGTCGAGGCGTCGAAGGTCGACGCGTCCGGCCCGCTGGTCGACACGCGCACGCGCGAGCTGCTGCGCTCGCTCGCACGCCAGGTGGAGTCGCGCGGCGTGCAGCTCGACACGTATCTCGCGATGACGGGCCAGTCTCCGGACGACCTGCTCGCGCGCCTGCAGGACGAGGCCAAGCGTTCGGTCGCGCGCGAGCTCGTGCTCGAGGCTGCGGCGGAGAAGCTCGGCATCGACATCCCCGACTCCGACATCGAGGCGCTCGTGCGCGAACAGGCGGAGGCGTTCGAGGAGGATGCCGACGAGCAGCTGCTGCGCCTGCGCGAGACGGGGCGCTTCGAGGCGCTACGCGAAGATCTCCGTCTGCGCAAGGCGCTCGACACGGTCGCCTCCCAGGTCAAGCGAATTCCGCGTGAGCTTGCAGCGGCACGCGAGTCGATCTGGACGCCCGACAAGGAAAAGCCCGACACCGAAGCGAAACTCTGGACCCCGGGAAGCTGAGGAGCCACATGAATCCGACGAACTTGATCATCCCGTCCGTCATCGAGCAGACCTCGCGTGGAGAGCGGTTCTTCGACATCTACTCGCGGCTGCTGAACGAGCGCATCATCTTCCTCGGGACGCCGATCGACGACGTGGTCGCGAACCTCATCGTCGCGCAGATGATCCATCTCGAGTCCGAGGACCCCGACAAGGACATCCAGCTGTACATCAACTCGCCGGGCGGCTCGGTCTACTCGGGCCTCGCGATCTACGACACGATGCAGTTCATCCGCTGCGAGGTGGCGACGACCTGCGTCGGGATCGCGATGTCGATGGGCGCGCTCCTTCTCGCCGCCGGCACGGAGGGAAAACGGTCGGCGCTGCCGAACTCCAAGATCCTCATCCACCAGGTCTCGGGTGGGTTCCAGGGGCAGGGCACCGACATCGAGATCCAGGCACGGGAGACGATCAACCTCAAGCGGCGCCTGGAGGAGATCATCGGCCAGCACACGAATCAGCCGCTCGACAAGATCTCGAAGGACATGGAACGCGACTACTACATGACCGCAGACGAGGCCAAGGAATACGGAATCGTCGACAACGTCGTCGCCCACCGGTAGACGAAAAGGGCTATCCGAGGTACAAGGAGTAGACCGTGGCCAGGGCCAGCGAAGGAAACGAGCAGCTTCTCTGCAGCTTCTGCGGGAAGAGCCAGAGGCAGGTCAAGAAGCTGATCGCCGGTCCCGGCGTCTACATCTGCGACGAGTGCATCGATCTCTGCAACGAGATCATCGACGAGGAGCTCACGTCCCCGGCCCAGCTCGACCTCGACAACCTGCCGCGTCCGCGGGACATCTACACCGTTCTCAACGACTACGTCGTCTCGCAGGAAGAGGCCAAGCGCACGCTGTCGGTCGCCGTCTACAACCATTACAAGCGCGTGCAGATGGGGACCGACGAGGACGAGGTCGAGCTCCAGAAGTCGAACATCCTCCTGCTCGGTCCGACCGGTTGCGGCAAGACGCTGCTGGCGCAGACGCTGGCGCGCATCCTCAACGTCCCGTTCGCGATCGCGGACGCGACCGCGCTCACCGAGGCGGGGTACGTCGGCGAGGACGTCGAGAACATCCTCCTCAAGCTCATCCAGGCGGCCGACTTCGACATCAAGAAGGCCGAGACGGGGATCATCTACATCGACGAGGTGGACAAGATCGCGCGCAAGGCGGACAACCCGTCGATCACGCGCGACGTCTCCGGTGAGGGCGTGCAGCAGGCGCTGCTGAAGATCCTCGAGGGGACGGTCGCCTCGGTCCCCCCGCAGGGCGGCCGCAAGCACCCGCACCAGGAGTTCCTCTCGATCGACACGACGAACATCCTGTTCATCTGCGGCGGCGCGTTCGCCGGCCTCGACAAGATCATCGCGCGCCGCATCGGCAAGAACGCGGTCGGGTTCGGCGCCGAGGTCCGCTCGAAGCATTCGGCCGAATCGTCGGAGCTGCTGACCCAGGTCATGCCGGAGGACCTGCTCAACTTCGGCCTCATCCCCGAGTTCATCGGCCGGCTCCCGGTCGTCTCGGCGGTGCACCAGCTGCGCAAGGAGGATCTCGTACAGATCCTCACCGAGCCGAAGAATGCGCTCGTGAAGCAGTATCAACGCTTCTTCGGCTACGACAACATCGAGCTCGTTTTCACCGAGGACGGGCTGTGGGAGATCGCCGAGAAGGCGCTCGCGCGCGAGACCGGCGCGCGTGGCCTCCGCTCGATCATCGAAGGCGCCCTGCTCGACGTCATGTTCGAGCTGCCGTCCCGGCGCGACGTCAGCAAGTGCGTGATCACGAAGGAGTGCATCGCGCAGGGCATCCGGCCGACGCTCGTCACGAGCGCCGGGGCCGACCTCGACGAGCCCGTCGAAAAGTCCGCGTAAAGCGCGTAGGCGTACGTGGTGCCGCGCAGCGGTATCACCTACGGGCGCTTCCCACCCGAGCAGGCGGTCGTCTCGACGCGCACGTTCAGCCGCGTCTTGACACGCTTCGGATCCCGTGAAATAACGAGACCTGAATCGGGTCTCATATTTCTCTCGACGCGGAGGGTCAACATGGCACGAGGCTGGAAGCGGGCGCCGCTGCTCCTGGGCGGGATCGCTCTGCTCTTCGCCGCGCTTGCGGCGACCGCCGCCGCCGGCACGCGCTCGCATGCCGCCGGGACGGTCAACGTCGCCTTCATCTATCCGAAGACCGGCGGCCTCGCCGCCTTCGGACAGGAGGAGTTCGACGGGTTCAACGCCGGCCTGGCGTACACGCAGGGCAAGTGCGGCGGCTTCACGATCAATCCCACCTTCATCGACGACGCGACCGACCCGGCGACCGCGATCGCGGCCTTCAAGAACGAGGTCGGCCAGGGCGTCAAGATCGTCGCCGGCACGGGCTCGTCGGGCATCGCTCTGCAGCTCGGCCCGCTCGCGGCACAGAACAACGTGCTCTACATCGCCGGCCCCGCGGCGGCCGACGCGATCACCGGTCTCAACCGGAACACGTTCCGGGCCGGTCGGCAGACGCTGCAGGACGTCCTCGACGCGGCGAACATCTTCCCGCCGAAGAGCACGGGCAAGAAGATCGTCGTTTTTGCCGAGGACACGGCGTTCGGCGCCGGCAACGTCGCCGCCGTCCAGCTCGTGTTCGGCGGGAAGGGTCATTCCGTCTCGAAGATCCTCTCGCCGTTCGGCGCGGCCGACCTGACGCCGTACGCGCAGCAGCTGAAGAACTCGGGCGCCGACGCGGCCTTCGTCGCGTGGGCGAACACGACGACCGCCACCGCGATGTGGCAGTCCCTGCAGCAGCAGGGGGTCGCGAAGGCGATGACCATCGTGACCGGCCTCGCGAACCGCGCGAGCTACGACTCGCTCGGCCCGCTCGTCCCGGGCGTGACGCTGCTCTCGCACTACGTCTACTCGGCGCCGCACAACGCGGCGAACACGTATCTGATCAAGTGGATGGCGAAGAACCGGCATGCGGTGCCGGACCTGTTCACGCCGGACGGCTTCGTCACGGCCCAGATGATCTGCCGCGCGCTGCAGAAGGGCGGCACGGACACCTCGAAGCAGATCAGCGCGCTCGAGGGCTGGCAGTTCCTGGCGCCGAAGGGCAAGCAGTTCATCCGCAAGGCCGACCACGCGATGCTGCAGCCGATGTTCCAGGTGCAGCTCGTGCCCGGCAAGGGCGGCCACTTCGTCGCGAAGGTCCTGAAGACCATCTCGGCGGGCAACGTCCAGCCTCCAGTCCACCCGTTCCCGTAGGAGCGACGACCGCGAACTGAAGTGACCCCTCCGATCCTCGCCACGCGCAACCTCGGGCTCGACATCGGCGGCGCGACCATCGTCGCCGATGTCAGCCTCGAGGTTGCCGAGGGCGAGCTGCTCGGAATCATCGGACCGAACGGCGCCGGCAAGACGTCGCTGTTCAACCTCTTCTCCGGCCTGTACCGGCCGACGTCGGGATCGATCCATCTCAACGGCGTCGACATCACGCACCAGCCCACGTTCCTGCGCACGAGAGCGGGAATCGGGCGGACGTTCCAGGTCTCGAGCGTGTTCCCGCTCCTGACGACGTTCGAGAACGTCCGTCTCGCCGCGCAGGCGGCAATGGGCGGGACGATGCGCCTGTGGCAGCGTGCCGCCGGGGTGCGGAGGGCGACGGACGGCGCGCGGGCGGCGCTGGCGCGGGTCGGGCTGGAGGCGAAGTCGGCGGTGGTCGCCGGCGGCCTGTCGCACGGCGACAAGCGGCGGCTCGAGATCGCGATGCTCCTCGCCGCCGACAAGCCCGTGCTCCTCCTCGACGAGCCGATGGCCGGCCTCTCGGCCGAGCACGTGCCCCAGCTCGTCGAGCTCATCCGCTCGGTGAACGAGCAGGAGGGCCGGACGGTGCTCATGGTCGAGCATCACATGGAGGTCGTCACCGGCATCGCGCAGCGAATCGCCGTGATGCACCACGGGGCGCTCCTCGCGTGCGACACGCCGGCTGCCGTGATGGCGAACGAGACCGTCCAGTCCGCCTATCTCGGGGAAGAGCTGTGAGCGCCGTCGCCTCGAGGACGCTGCTCTCGGTGCGCGACCTGCACGTGCACCTCGGCCAGTCGCACGTGCTCCAGGGTGTCTCGTTCGACGTGCCGGAGGGCGGCGTCACGGCGCTGCTCGGCCGCAACGGCGTCGGGAAGACGACGACGCTCCGCGCGATCCTCGGGCTCGTCGGACGGCGCGGCTCCGTCCAGTTGGACGGAGACGAGCTGACCTCGCTTCCCACGCATCGCGTCGTGCAGCGACGCGTCGGCTACGTGCCCGAGGACCGGGACGTCTTCGCGGGACTGACGGTGGCCGAGAACCTCCGTCTGGCCGAGCGGGACGGCGAGCCGAGGTACGACCTCGTGTACGACCTCTTCCCCGACCTCGAGGCGCGCGGCGCGCAGCGGGCCGGAACGCTCTCGGGCGGCCAGCAGCAAATGGTCGCGATCGCGCGGGCGCTGCTGAACGACAACCGCGTCCTGCTCGTGGACGAGCCGACCAAGGGCCTCGCGCCCGCACTCGTCGCAGACGTCGCACGCGTGCTCGAGCGACTCGCCGAGCTGACGACCGTGCTGCTCGTCGAGCAGAACCTCGGCGTCGTGCGGCGCATCGCGCGCGACGCGATCGTGCTCGACCAGGGACGCGTCGTGCACGCGGGCGACGCGCAGGAGCTCCTCGGGCAGCCGGACCTCGTCCGGCGGCTCCTCAGCGTGGGATCGCACGCATGAGCACCCTGTTGCTCCTCACGCTCACCGGCTTCGGCCTCGGCGCGATGTACTTCCTCATCGCGTCCGGCCTGTCGCTGATCTACGGCCTCATGGGCGTGCTCAACTTCGCGCACGGCGCATTCATCTCGGTCGGCGCGTACGCGACATGGTGGACGGAGGCGCATCTCTTCTCGGGTGTCCACTCGTTCGTGCTCCGTTTCCTGCTGGCCGCGCTGATGGGCCTCGTGATCGGCGCCGTGTTCGCGGCGCTCGTCGAGCTCGTCCTGATCCGGCCGCTCTACAACCGCCACATCGACCAGGTGCTCGTCACCGTCGGGCTCCAGCTCGCGTTCGTCGCGCTGCTCGTCGGCATCTGGGGGCCGGACGCGAAGTCGTTCGTCGTCCCGCCGTGGCTGCACGAGACGACGAACGTCGCGGGCGCGCGCATCCCGAACGACCGCTGGGTCGAGATCGCCACCGCGGCCGCGGTGCTCGGGCTGTTGCAGCTCTTCCTGCGCAGGACGCGGTACGGGCTGATCATCCGAGCGGGCGTCGAGAACCGGGCGATGGTGCAGGCCCTCGGCATCGACGTGCGCAAGGCGTTCACGCTCGTCTTCGCCATCGGCGGCGTCGCGGCGGCCGTGGCCGGCGTGCTCAGCGGCGTCTACTTCAACGTCGTCGGCCCGGAGCAGGGAACGAGCCTGCTGATCTTCGCCTTCATCGTCGTCGTGATCGGCGGCCTCGGCTCGATCGGCGGCTCCGCCGTCGCGGCGATGGTGGTCGCGCTCACGCAGCAGTACACGAACTACTACGCCTCGTCCGGCATCGGCGACATGGTGGTCGTCCTCCTCCTCGGCGTCGTCCTCCTGGCCAGACCGCGCGGGTTCGCCGGCGCCGCCGTCGGAGCGCGCGCATGACGCGCAGGGCCATGCTCGGCAACTGGGTCGTGCCGCTCGGCGTGTTCGTGGCGCTCGCGTTCGTGCCGAAGCTGAACGTGACCATCCCGAAGCTGTTCGACAACTCGATCTCGAGCCCGGGCACGCTGCAACTCCTCGGCGCCTGCCTCCTCCTCGGCGCCCTCGCGCTGACCTACGACCTGCAATTCGGCTTTACGGGCCTCCTGTCGTTCGGCCACGCGCTCTACATCGCCCTGGGCGTCTACCTGTCGAACATCGCCATCACCGACTGGCACTGGAGCTTCTGGGTCGCGATCGTGTTCACGATGGGCGTCGCGTTCGTGCTCGCGATCGTCCTCGGCTTCGTGAGCCTGCGCGTCGGAGGGATCGCCTTCGCCATGGTCACGCTCGCCTTCGCGCAGGCGGGCGCCGTCCTCGCGCTCAAGGATCCGCATCACTGGACCCACGGCGAGGAGGGGCTCGGAGCCGATTACACGAAGCTGCCGCACGCCTTCGTGGGCATCTTCAACACGAAGAATCTCTACTGGCTCGCGCTCGCGTTCCTCGCGTTCGTCTTCTTCGTCGTGCGCTGGGCGATCGAGTCGTCGCCGGGTCGCGTGTGGCAGGCAATCCGCGAGAACGAGCAGCGCGTCGAGGTGCTGGGAATGCGACCCCATCTGTTCAAGCTGCAGTCGTTCGTGCTCTCGTCGACGCTCGCCGCCGCGGGCGGCATCGTGTACATGCTGTTGTACAGCGGCTCGACGCTGGCCGTGACCGCGCCGACGTTCACGCTGACGCTCCTGCTCATGGTCGTCATCGGCGGCGCCGGGTCGCGCTGGGGCGCGGTTCTCGGCGGGATCCTGTACACGTACCTGAACGACCGGCTCGTCGCGGTCGGCAGCTCGTCCACCGTGGAAGGCCTGCCGCACGCGCTCCGGACGCCGCTCGAGCAGCCGCTCTTCCTGCTCGGCGCGATCTTCATCCTCATCGTCTTCTTCCTGCCCGGCGGAATCGCCGGCATCGCCGCGCGCGGCCGTCCGAGCGGGCTCCGCCGCCTGCAGGAGACGATCCGGCCCGAGCCCACGCTCGCCGCTCCGCAGGAGGACGCATGACCGAATACGCATCGAGCGACGGAGCTCGCATCGCGTACGACGTGCACGGCGACGGCGAGCCGCTCCTCTTCGTGCAGGGGCTCGGCTACGACCGCAAGGGGTTCGGGCCGCTGCCGAAGCTCCTGGCCGAGGACTTCCGCGTCGTCGTCTTCGACAACCGCGGCGTCGGCGACAGCGACGTGCCGGAGGGGCCGTACTCGGTGACGCAGCTGGCGGCCGACGCGATCGCGGTGCTGGACGCGGCAGGCATGGACGCCGCTCACGTGCTCGGCGTGAGCCTCGGAGGCTTCGTCGCGCAGGAGCTCGCGCTGACGCATCCGGAGCGCGTGCGGAAGCTCGTGCTCGTCTCCACGGCGCCGGGCAGCGTCCCGCCGTCGCATCCGATGCCGCAGCGCGGCGTCGACGCGTTCACACGCTTCCCGACGCTGGACCGGGAGGCGGGGCTGCGGCTCATGGTGGAGAACTCGCTCGGCGATCACGCCGTCCGCGAGCGGCCCGAGCTCGTCGAGGACGTCTACCGCTACCGGTTGGAGCGCGCGCCGACGCTCGCGGGCTGGCAAGCACAGGCGTACGCCGGCGCGACGTTCGACGCCTACGAGCGGATCCCGGACATCGCTGCTCCGACGCTCGTCGTCCAGGGCGGAGGCGACACGGTGATCGACCCGCGCAACGCCGAGCTGCTCGCCGAGCGGATCCCCGGCGCGCGCCTCGAAGTCGTTCCCGAGCGGGGCCATCTCGTCCTGTGGCAGGAGGGGGAGATGCTCGCTCCCGTCGTGCGAGAGTTCCTCCGGTCGTGAGCGCAGCAGGCAGGCACACGTTGGGCAGGTGGATCGGGGATCGCGCGCGGGCCACGCCGGACCGCGCCGCGGTCGACTACGAGGACCGGCTCGTGACGTACCGCGACCTGGACGCCGGATCCGACGCGTGGGCCTCGCGCTTCCACGAGGCCGGGCTCAGGCGCGGCGACCGTGTGGCCACGCTCACGGGGAACACGCCCGAGCACGTGGCCGTCTTCTTCGCCTGCGCGAAGGCCGGTCTCGTCCTCGTTCCGTTGTCGTGGAGGTTGGCCGCTCCGGAGCTGCAGTACCAGCTCCAGGACTCGGAGCCTTCGATCTTCCTCGTCGAGGACGAATACGTCGAGCTCGCGCGCCGGACCGGGTGGCCCTTCGAATCGCTCGCGCACGACGGCTCGGGCTCCTTCGAGGACGACGTCGCCGACGACGACGGCCTGTTGCTCATCTACACGAGCGGAACGACGGGGAAGCCGAAGGGTGCGCTGCTCACGCATGCCAACTGCTTCTGGACGAACCTGAGCCTCGATCTCGTCACGCCGATGGACGGCGACGACGTCGTGCTCCAGGTCCTGCCGCAGTTCCACTGCGGCGGCTGGAACGTCCAGCCGCTGCTCGCGTGGTGGAAGGGCGCGCGCGTCGTGCTCGAGCGCGGCTTCGATGCGGGCCGCGTGCTCGACCTGATCGAGCGCAAGCGCGTGACGACGCTCATGGGCGTGCCCGCGATCTATCTCTTCCTCGCACAGCACGCGCGCTTCGCGGAGGCCGATCTCTCGAGCCTGCGGCGAGCCGTCGTCGGCGGGGCCCCGATGCCGGAGTCGCTGCTCGAGACGTGGGCCTCGCGCGGCATCACCGTCGTGCAGGGCTACGGGCTCACGGAGGCGGCGCCGAACGTCCTCTGCCTGCCGCCCGAGGACGCCGCGCGCAAGCTCGGGTTCGCCGGCAAGCCGTATCCCTTCGTCGACGTCGCGCTGTCGGAGGCGGGTGAGCTGCTCGTCGCCGGGCCGAACGTCTTCCCCGGTTACTGGCGCAACCCGGAGGCGACCGCAGCCGCGTTCACGCCCGACGGGTTGCTCCGCACCGGAGACGTCGCCGAGCGGGACGCCGAGGGCTTCTATCGCATCAAGGGACGCCTGAAGGAGATGTACATCTCGGGCGGCGAGAACGTCTATCCGGCTGAGGTCGAGGCCGTGCTGCACGAGCATCCCGACGTGTCGGACGCAGCAGTCGTCGGCGTTCCGGACGAGCGCTGGGGCGAGGTCGGTGCCGCGTACGTCGTGGCGGACCGTGTGAGCGCAGGCGAGCTCCTCGCCTGGTGCGAGGCCCGGCTCGCGCGCTTCAAGGTCCCGAAGACGATCGACCTCGTCGCCGAGATCCCCCGCAACGGCATGGGCAAGGTGCAGAAGCAGGAGCTCGGCCACAGGGAGCTCGCGCGATGACCGACGTCGTCATCACCGGCGCCGGCGGCCGCGCGCTCTCGCGCAAGGGCGTCGAGACGCGCCAGCGCCTGCTCGATGCAGCCGAGGACGTGTTCGCCGAGCTCGGCTACCACGATGCGTCCATCGTCAAGCTCACCGAGGCGGCCGGCGTCGGCCAGGGCACGTTCTACCTCTACTTCTCGTCGAAGAAGGAGATCTTCGACGAGCTCGTGCGCGACCTGAACCGCCGGGTCCGCCACGCGATGAAGGAGGCCTCGTCGAAGGGCACGACGAGGCTCGAGGCCGAGCTGCTCGGCTTCGGCGGCTACTTCAGCTTCACCGCCGAGCATCCCGCCCTCTATCGCATCATCCGCCAGGCCGAGTTCGTCTCGCCGGAGATGCTCCACTACCACTACGACAAGCTGGCCGAGGGCTACGTCGAGGGCCTGCGCGAGTCGATGGCGAAGGGCGAAGTTGGCGACATCGACCCCGAGGTGACGGCGTGGGCGCTCATGGCTGCCGGCGAGCTGCTGGGGATGCGCTACATCCTCTGGGGCGACGGCCGGGTGCCGAAGAAGGTCGAGGCGGAGCTCGCGCGCATCATCCGGCGCGTGCTGGAGCCGCCCGCGTGAGCCGCATCAGCCTGGCCGCGACGGCGTCCTACCTGCCGGAGCGGTGGATGACCGCGGCGGAGGTCGGCGAGCGGAGCGCGATCCCCGAGCAGGTGATCGTCGAGAAGTTCGGCCTGCGCGGCAAGCACATCGCGGCCGAGGACGAGCACGTGAGCGACCTCTCGGTGCGCGCCGCCGAGCGGCTGCTCGCGGAGGCCGGCGTCGACCCGGAGGCGATCGACGTGGTCATGTACTACGGCTCGATGTGGAAGGACTACGCGGTCTGGCAGGCCGCGCCGTGGATCGCGCACAGGATCGGCGCCGGCCGTGCCTATGCGGTCGAGTACGACAACGTCTCGTGCGGCACGCCGGTGGCGCTCCGCGTCGCGCGCGACATGCTCCTCGCCGAGGACGACATCGACACGATCCTCGTCGTTGCGGCCTGTCGCGAGTCCTATCTCCTCGACTATGGAAACGAGCGTTCGCGCTTCATGTTCAACTTCGGCGACGGCGCGGTCGCCGGCCTCCTGGTGAAGGACGGGGACCGCAACGCGCTCCTCGGCTGCCACGGCGTCACGGACGGCTCGCTGTCGCTGCAGGTGAAGGTGCCGTCCGGCGGCAGCGTCTCGCCGAACGGCGGGTACCGCTTCCTCGACGTGGCCGATCCCGCTGCGATGAAGGACACGCTCGACCGCGTGAGCCTCGAGAACTTCGTCGCCGCCGCCGAGGGCGCGCTCGCGCGCAGCGACGCGACCCTCGCGGACGTCGGCTACCTGTGCGGCATCCACATGAAGCCGTCGATGCACCGGGCGCTCATCGCCGAGCTCGGGGTGGACGAGTCGCGCGCCGCGTACCTCGACGACACCGGTCACATGAGCGGCGTGGACCCGCTGCTCGCGCTCGACCGCGCCGCGCGCGCGGGCCACCTGCGCGACGGCGAGCTCGTCCTGCTCCTCGCGGCGGGGACGGGATACACGTGGGCTGCGAGTGTCGTACGGTGGGGCGATGCTCGAGATCGGTAAGGAGTACGGGCCTTCGTCCTGGATCGAGGTCGGCCAGGATCGCATCGACGCATTCGCGGAGGCGACCGGCGACCGGCAGTGGATCCACGTCGACCCGGAACGGGCCGCGGCCGGGCCGTTCGGCACGACGATCGGGCACGGCTACCTGACCCTCTCGTTGCTGCCCGTCATGTCGTACGAGGTCGTTCCGCGGCAGGGCGGCGGAATGGCGGTCAACTACGGCCTGAACAAGGTGCGGTTCCCGGCGCCCGTCCCGTCGGGGTCGCGCGTGCGCGGCACCTTCAGGGTCGAGGCCGTCGACGAGGCCGAGTGGGGCTTCCAGGCCACGATGGTCGCGACGGTCGAGCGGGAGGGCGGCGAGAAGCCCGTCTGCGTGGCCGAGCTCGTGTTCCGCTACTACGCGTGACGCGCTGCGTCCTCGTCACCGGGGCGGCCGGCGGGATCGGCGCCGCGATCGCCGACCGGCTGGCGGCGGACGGCTGGCGCGTCCATGCGGTCGACGTCGAGGACGGCGACCTGACGACGCCCGAGGGCAACCGCGCGGTGGTGGATGCGGCGCTCGAGCGGTTCGGCGGCCGACTCGACGCGGTGGTCGCGAACGCCGGCTTCCAACACGTCGCGCCGGTGCGCGACTTTTCCGAAGAGCGGTGGGACGCGCTCGTCGCCGTGCTCATGACGAGCCCGTTCCTGCTCGCGAAGTACGCCTGGGATGCGCTGGCGGCGTCGGGCGACGGTCGCTTCCTCGCAGTCGCATCGGTGCACGGGCTCGTCGCCTCGCCGTTGAAGGCCGGCTACGTCGCAGCGAAGCACGGCGTGATCGGGCTCGTCAAGGTGCTCGCGCTCGAAGGCGCCGATGTGGGCATCTCCGCGGCCGCGCTCTGCCCGGCGTACGTCCGGACGGGGATCGTCGAGCGCCAGCTCGAGGAGCGGTCGGTCGAGGACCTGCTCGCGCCGCAGGCGGTGAAGCGCATGCTCGAGCCGAGCGAGGTGGCGGCGGCCGCCGCCTGGATCCTCGGGCCCGACGGCCGGGCGGTGACGGGAACCC
Organism: Gaiellaceae bacterium; assembly: GCA_036260475.1. GTDB lineage: Bacteria > Actinomycetota > Thermoleophilia > Gaiellales > Gaiellaceae > Palsa-739. The sequence continues at coordinate 20,560 of DATAMX010000225.1, forward strand.
CGTTCGTGCTCGACCTCGGCTGGACGGCCCATTGAGGCGTCTCGGGTCCCAGAAACCGGAAAAGACGGTTTGCCTGCCGTCTGAACGGTGATTTAGGATCCGAAAGACCAATCCACCCCGCGGAGGAGACGCCATGCAGCCCGAGATTCGGATCCAAGCGCAGACGAAGGAGCTCGAAGCCCGCTGGCAGCAGGACGCCCGCTGGGCCGGGATCGAACGGACGTACACGGCGGCCGACGTCGTCCGCCTGCGCGGGTCGGTCGTGCCGGAGAGCACGCTGGCGCGGCTCGGCGCCGAGCGGCTGTGGCGGCTCCTGCACGAGGACGAGCCCGTGCGCGCGCTCGGCGCCCTGAGCGGCGGCCAGGCGGTGCAGATGGTCAAGGCCGGGCTGAAGGCCGTCTACCTCTCCGGCTGGCAGGTGGCGGCCGACGCCAACCTCGCCGGCCACACGTACCCCGACCAGAGCCTGTACCCGGCGAACAGCGCGCCGCAGCTCGTCAAGCGCCTGAACAGCGCACTCCTCCGAGCCGACCAGATCGACTGGGCCGAAGGGCGCAACGGCACGCACTGGCTCGCCCCGATCCTCGCCGACGCGGAGGCCGGCTTCGGCGGGCCGCTCAACGCGTATGAGCTCATGCGCTCGATGATCGAGTCGGGCGCGGCGGCCGTGCACTACGAGGACCAGCTCGCAGCGGAGAAGAAGTGCGGCCACCTCGGGGGCAAGGTGCTCGTCCCGACGTCGCAGTTCATTCGCACGCTCAACGCCGCCCGGCTCGCCGCCGACGTGCTCGACGTCCCCACGCTGCTCTTCGCACGCACCGACGCGCTCGCCGCCGCGCTCCTCACGAGCGACGTCGACGACTACGACCGCGACTTCGTCACAGGCGAGCGGACCGCCGAGGGCTTCTACCGCGTTCGCGAGGGCATCGACCAGGCGATCTCCCGCGCGCTCGCGTACGCGCCGTACGCCGACGTGCTCTGGTGCGAGACGTCGACGCCGGACATCGGCGAGGCGCGCGAGTTCGCCGATGCCGTGCACGAGAAGTTCCCCGGGAAGCTGCTGGCCTACAACTGCTCCCCGTCCTTCAACTGGAGCAAGCATCTCAACGACGAGCAGATCGCCGGCTTCCAGCAGGGGCTCGCCGACATGGGGTACCGCTTCCAGTTCATCACCCTTGCCGGCTTCCACGCCCTGAATGCGGGTATGTTCGAGCTCGCCCATGGCTATGCGGCGGACGAGATGACGGCGTACGTGAAGCTGCAGGAGCGCGAGTTCGAGCTGGAGGAGCTCGGCTACACGGCCACGCGCCACCAGCGCGAGGTGGGGGCGGGTTACTTCGACCTCGTCGCGCAGGCGGTGTCGCCGGAGAGCTCGACGCTCGCGCTCAAGGGCTCCACCGAGGACGCCCAGTTCGAGAAGGAAGCGGCTGCGTGAGCTCGGCGGCGGCCGCGGAGGACATCCTCTCCCGCGACGCGGTCGCCTTCGTCGAACGGCTGCACCGCGAGCTGAACCCGCGGCGGCTCGAGCTGCTCGACCGGCGGCACGAGCGCCAGCTCGAGCTGGACGCCGGCGCTCTGCCCGGCTTCCGCGAGGACACGAAGGCGATTCGCGCGGGCGACTGGCGCGTCGCGCCGGCGCCCGACGATCTGCTCGACCGCCGCTGTGAGATAACCGGGCCCGTCGAGCGGAAGATGATGATCAACGCGCTCAACTCGCGCGCGCGCGTCTTCATGGCCGACTTCGAGGACGCCAACTCGCCCACGTGGGCCAACGTCGTCCAGGGGCAGGCGAACGTGCGGGACGCGTTCCGCCGCGAGATCGCGCTGGACACGGGCGAGAAGAGCTACCGCCTGAACGAGGAGATCGCGACGCTCATGATCCGGCCGCGCGGCTGGCATCTGACCGAGCGCCACCACGCGGTGGACGGGGAGCCCGCGTCGGCGTCGCTCTTCGACTTCGGCCTCGTCATGTTCCACAACGCGGCGGTGAAGGTGCCGTACTTCTATCTCCCGAAGCTCGAGTCGCGCGAGGAGGCGGAGCTGTGGGCATCCGCGTTCGCGCTCGCGGAGGACGAGCTCGGGTTGCCGCACGGCTCGATCCGTTGCACCGTCCTGATCGAGACGGTCCTCGCCGCCTTCGAGATGGACGAGATCCTGCATGCGCTGCGCGACTACGGGTGCTCGCTCAACGCCGGCCGCTGGGACTACATCTTCAGCGTGATCAAGAAGTTCCGCTCACGCGACTGGGTCCTGCCGGACCGCATCCAGGTGACGATGACGGTGCCGTTCATGCGCGCGTATACCGAGCTCCTCGTTGCAACGTGTCACAGGCGCGGCGCGCACGCGATCGGCGGCATGGCGGCATTCATCCCCTCCCGCAAGGATCCGGAGGTGAACCGTGTCGCGCTCGCGAAGGTGCGCGAGGACAAGGATCGGGAGGCCGGCCAGGGCTTCGACGGCACGTGGGTCGCGCACCCGGACCTCGTGCCGGTGGCGACCGAGGCGTTCGATGCGGTGCTGGGCGAGCGTCCGAACCAGCTCGACCGCCTGCGCGACGACGTCGTCGCCGACGCGTCCGCGCTGCTCTCCATCCCGGAGACGCCGGGCGAGATCACCGACGCCGGGCTGCACACGAACGTGTCGGTCGGCGTGCGCTACCTGGACGCCTGGCTGCACGGCGTCGGCGCCGCGGCGATCGACAATCTCATGGAGGACGCGGCCACGGCGGAGATCTCGCGCTCGCAGGTGTGGCAGTGGGTGCGTGCCGGGCGCTTCGACGAGGAGCGGGTGCGCCGCGAGGTGGCGCAGGTCGAGGCCGGGGAGGAGGCGAAGCGGCTCTTCCTGGACGTGGCGCTGCAACCGGAGCTCGTCGAGTTCCTCACGGTCCCGGCGTACACTCACCTGGAGTGACGCTCGACAGCACCAAGGCAGACGACATCGCGCTCGTGATCGAGGAGGCGATCGTCTCGGGAGAGCTCGCGCCCGGGACCGTCCTCCGTCAGGAGCAGCTCTCGGACCAGTTCAACGTCTCCCGGACGCCCGTGCGCGAGGCGCTCCGGCGCCTGGCCGCCCTCGGGCTCGTCTCGTTCGTCCCCAACCGAGGGGTGCGCGTCCGCACGATCTCGCGGGACGAGCTGCACGAGGCCTTCATGGTGCGCGCCGAGCTGGAAGGGCTCGCGACCGAGGTGGCGGCGACGAAGTTCACGTCGGAGGACCTCGAGGAGCTGGACGCGGCCGAGAAGCGCTTCGCGAGCATCTCGCAGGAGCTGCGCGCGCTCGAGCCGGGAGACGACCGGCGCTCGATCATGGGCGACTGGGTGCGCGGGAATCACGCGTTCCACGACGTCATCTACCGGGTCGCGGCGCTGCCCCTCGTCGAGCAGCTGGCCAAGAGCGCCAGGCGCACGTTCTCCGGGCCGGCCGTGTGGGCGCCGGGCGACCACTCCATCGACGGCCTGTACGCAAAGAACGCGGAGCAGCACCGGGCGATCAAGCAGGCGATCGCGGCCGGCAGCGCAACGGGCGCCCGGGCGCTCGCGCGGGAGCACGTCCTGTCGTCGTTCCACCTGCTGGAGACGATCCTCGAGCAGGTCGGCGGCCAATGGCCGGCAAACAAACGGTCCGCTAGATTGCGGTCATAGTCGCTGCCTGAGGACATCTCGATGGACCCGCTCTACCGCCCGCAAGGCGTCGAAGAGCGCTGGCAGCGCATCTGGGAGGAGGAACGGCTCTACCGGGCCGACCCGGAGCAGCCCGGCGACGCGTACGTGATCGCGGTGCCGCCGCCGAACGTGACCGGCGCGCTGCACATGGGCCACGCGCTCAACGGCTCGATCCAGGACGCGCTCGTGCGCTGGCACCGCATGCGCGGCTTCAACGTGCTCTGGCAGCCCGGGTTCGACCACGCGGGCATCGCGACGCAGGCGGTGGTGGAGAAGGAGCTGCGCAAGGAGGGCACATCACGGCTCGAGCTCGGCCGCGAGGCGTTCGTCGAGCGCGTCTGGGAGTGGCTGCACGAGTACGGCGGCGTGATCATGGGCCAGTTCCGCCGGCTCGGCTGCTCGCTCGACTACGAGCGCGAGCGCTTCACGATGGACGACGCCTACGTCCGTGCGGTCATGCGCTTCTTTGTCCATCTGTTCGAGCGCGGCCTTCTATTCCGCGACAACCGCATCGTCAACTGGTGCAGCGACTGCCGCACGTCGATCTCCGATCTCGAGGTGGAGCACATCGACGTCGACGACGCGCTCACGTACGCGCGCTATCCCCTTGCGGACGGGAGCGGTCACCTGACGATCGCCACGGTGCGCCCGGCGACCATCCTCGCCGACGTCGCGGTCGCGGTGCATCCCGACGACGAGCGCTATCGCGACCTCATCGGCAAGGACGTCGTCGTGCCGGTGACGGGCCGCCACGTCCCGGTGATCGCCGACGAGCGCGTCGAGCGGGAGTTCGGCACGGGCGCGCTCAAGGTGACGCCGGGGCACGATCCCATCGACTTCGAGATCGGCCGCGACCATGACCTGCCCGCGCCTGCGGTGATCGGTCTCGACGGCCGCATGACCGGCGAAATCCCCGATCTCCTCATCGGGCTGACCGAGGAGGAGGCGTCCGAGTACGTCGTCGACTGGCTGCGGCAGGAGGGCCTGCTCGAGAAGCGCGAGAGCTATCGCCATTCCGTCGGACACTGCGAGCGCAGCGGGACGCGCATCCAGCCGCTCGCGTCGCTTCAGTGGTGGGTGGACATGGGCTCGTTGGCGGCGGCGGCAGTCGACGCGATCGAGTCCGGCGGCGTCACCTTCCATCCACCGGTGCAGAACCGGGTTGCGCTCGACTGGCTGAAGAACATCCGTCCGTGGAACGTGTCCAGGCAGCTGTGGTGGGGCCACCAGCTCCCGATCTGGTACTGCCCCGACGGTCACGTGACCTGCGCCGAGTCCGAGCCCGACGCATGCGCGGAGTGCGGCTCGGCCGAGATCGTGCGCGACCCGGACGTGCTCGACACGTGGTTCTCGTCGGCGCTGTGGCCGTTCGCAACGCTCGGCTGGCCGGACGACACTCCCGAACTGCGCCGCTACTACCCGGGCGACGTCAACTCGACGGCGCGGGAGATCATCTTCCTCTGGGAGGCACGGATGATCATGGCCGGGCTCGAGCTCGTCGGCGACATCCCGTTCAGCGACGTGATCATCCACTCGACGATCCTCGCGCCGGACGGGCGTCGCATGTCGAAGTCGCTCGGCACGGGCATCGACCCCCTCGAGCTCATCGCGCAACACGGCGCCGACGCGACCCGCTACGGCCTGCTGAAGATGTCCTCGACGCAGGACGTTCGCTTCTC
>DATAMX010000007.1:0-11036 GCA_036260475.1 Gaiellaceae bacterium
CGATGCCGGCGGCGGCCGCGACCGCGCTCGATGTCTCGAGCAGCTGATCCCTGTAGGGATCGCCCATGTCGAGGATCCGAGCAGGGAGCGAGTGCGCCGTGAAGACGACGTGTGCGTCGGCGCCGCGGATGCGGTCGGCGAGCAGCTCGACGAAGCCGGGCTCGAGGTGCCAGCTGTGGACGAAGTCGAGCTCCGCGCGGGCGGCGAGCGCCTGCTCGAGCTGCTCGCGATAGCCCTTGATCGAGAGCGCGGAGTAGTGCGGCGCGAGCACGAGCCCGACGATCCGCTCGGCGCCGCTTGCCACCGCTGCATCGGCGGCGTCGGCGATGCGCGGCGTCCAGTGCTTCATCCCGGTGAACACCGGGAGCTCGAGCTCGCGCTCCAGCGCTGCGCGGGTCTCCTCGGTGATCGCGTTCAGCGGCGAGGACTCCTCGATCCCGAGCCGACGGTACCGCGCGACGAGATCCTCGAGATGCTCGGGCGCGACGGGCCGGCCGCCTCGGATGTCCGCGTAGTACGCGGGCACGTCGGCCAGTCGTTCGGGCGACCCGTACGCCATCAGGACGACAGCGTCAGACACGCGCCTCCACCGTGCTCTCCTGCACGAGCACCGCGAGTCGCGTGAGCACGTCGGGATCGGTCTGCGGGAGGACGCCGTGCCCTAGGTTGAAGACGTGCGAGCGGCCCTCGCCTTCGGCGAGAACGGCCAGTGCCCGGCGCTCGACGACGTCCCAGGGGGCGAGCAGCACGGCAGGATCGAGATTCCCCTGGACGGCCCGGTCTTCAGGCGGTGCCGTGAGAGGCAGGCGCCAGTCGACGCCGATGACGTCGCCGCCCGCGCGCGCGAGCGTTGCGGCGAGCTGCTCGGTCGCCCCGGTGCCGAAATGGATCGTCGGCGCGTCCACAGCGTCGAGGATGCGAGCCGAGTAGGGCTCGACGTACTCGGCGTAGTCGGCCGGCGACAGCGCGCCCACCCACGAGTCGAAGAGCTGGATCACGTCGGCGCCCGCCTGCACCTGAGCCGCGACGTAGCGCGCGAACTGCTCCGCGAGCCGGTCCATCAGGGCATGCCAAACGCCCGGCGCGCGGTACATGAGCGCCTTCGTGCGCGCGAAGTCCCGAGTCGGCCTGCCCTCCACGAGATACCCGGCGACCGTGAACGGGCCGCCGCAGAATCCGATGACGGCGCGTTCCGGGTCGAGCTCCCGGCGCACCGTGCGCACGGCCTCGAGGACGTTCCCGTCCGGGTCCGTGAGCGACAGGCGATCGACGTCGGACATGCGCTCGACCGGGCGGTCGACGACGGGGCCGACGCCTTCGACGAGCTCGATCCCGATCCCCATGCCGAGGACCGGAGTCATGATGTCCGCGAAGAGGACGGCGGCGTCGACGCCGTGGCGGCGCACCGGCTGCAGCGTCGCCTCCGCGCACAGATCCGGCGTCCCGGCCAGCTCGAAGAAGCCGTAGCGCTCGCGCAGCGCGCGGTATTCCGGCAGCGAGCGGCCGGCCTGACGCATGAACCAGACCGGTGTGCGCTCGACCGGCTCGCGCCGCGCGACCCGCACGAGGAGAGGCTCGGCCATGCGTCTACAGTAGCCCGGTGCCTGGCTCAGGCCCGCTGGTCGTGCGCTGGCGCGCACTCGAGCTCGCACCGGTCGAGGCCGGCGCGCGGCAGCTCGCGACGGTCGAGGCAGAGAACGCGGGCAGCGCGCCGTGGCGCACGCGCGGGGCGCGCGACGGGCTGTTCCTCGCCTACCACTGGCTCGACGAGCGTGGCAACGCGATCGTGTGGGACGGCGAGCGCACGCCGCTCGAGACGGCGATCGAACCGGGCGGGACGTTGCGGCAGACGGTCGCGGTACGCGGGCCGATCCCGCCCGGCCGGTACCGCCTCGCGATCGACCTCGTGGAGGAGAACCGGTTCTGGCTGGCGGAGCTCGGCAACGACGCGCTCGAGCGGAACGTGGAGGTCGAGCGGCGCGATCCCACCGGCGCCCGCGCCTTCCTCGCGGACGGCGCCGCGCCGCCCGGGGACTGGCTCGAGCGGGCCCGTGCGCTGCACGAAGAGGGATACGCCGCGGTCGGCGGTGCGATCGAGACGGCCGGCGGCCGCTTTCGCCGCCCGCCGGCCGAGCTCGCGCCGTATGCACCCGGCGGCGGGCGGCACCCGCGTTTTCCGCATCCGCTCGTCTGCCCGTCGCTGCTTCCGCCGCTCGAGCCGAACGACGAGGTCGCCGGCTTGCCTGCCTACCGACCGGACGCGGACGAGCCGTGGATGTTCGACGCGCGGCTCGTGCTCAGACTGAAAGGTGTCTGACACCGGAAGCGGTGTCAGACACCCGAAGCGGTGTCAGACACCTTCGAGCCCGTCGAGAGCTACACCTCGATGGCGATCTGGTCGTCGACGCGGGTGAAGACGAACGCGCCGAGGGCGAGCGCGACCGCGCACGCGACGACGAGGTAGAGCGCGTCGCCCCAGAACGGCATCGTCCCGGCGAAGAGCGGCGCGCGCACGGCCTGCACTGCGGGCGAGAGCGGGTTGACCCAGTGGATGACCGCGACGACCTTGTGGTGCGATGCGAACTGCGACAGCGGATAGATCACGGGCGTGAGGAAGAACCACGGCACGAGCGCGGCGGCGACGATGAACTCGACATCGCGGAAGAGCACGTTGAGCGATGCGAAGGTGAGAGCGAGCCCGGAGACCAGGCCGACGACGAGCGCCGCCAGCGGAATCGCGAGGAGCTCGGTCGCGCGAACGCGTGGAAGCAGGATCGCGTTCAGCACGAGCAGAATGACGAGCATCGCGGCGAAGCTCACAAGGTGCGCGCCGACCACGGAGAGCGGCACGAGCTGTCGGGGGAACCGGATCTTCCTAATGAGGTTCGCGTTGTCGAGCATCGATCGTGTCGCCGACTGCAGCGCGGCGGCGAAGAACGTCCAGATCGCGAGCCCGGAGAGGAGAAAGAGCGGATAGTGCGAGACGCTCGCAAATCGCGTGTTCCACATCACGCTGAACACGAGCAGGTAGACGCCCATGAGCATGATCGGATTCACGATCGTCCAGAGCACGCCGAGTGCCGACCCGCGGTACTTCGCCTGCAGGTCGCGACGGAAGAGATTCCCGAAGAGCTCGCGATAGCGCAGGACGTCGGCGTAGACGTTCACGACGGCTTCCGTGCGTAGAGCGAGACGCCGCAGTAGTGCACTGCGCTCAGGTGCGTGAGCGTCCCGAGCGAGAGCCCGATCTTCGGGATCTTCGACAACACGCGGCCGTACGGCGACGGCGGCCAGCCGTCCGGGCGCTCGAGACGGCGCACGCGCAGGCCTGCGCCGAGGAACGCAGCGGCGTATGCCCAGACCGTGTGCACGTGCTCGTTGATCCCGACCTCCTTCTCGGCCGCCTGATCGGGGTTCTCCGGACTTCGCCCGACGCCGCGCGTTCCCTCGTTCAGTCCCGCCACGACGGCGCCGGGCCGCGCGACGCGGGCCATCTCGCGCACCATCTGCCGCAGGTCGAGCGCATGGTGCAGCGTCGCGACGCAGTACACGACGTCGAAGCTCTCGTTCGCGAAAGGCAGGTGCTCACCGTCCGCCTGCACGCGGCCGAAGTCGCCGTAGAACGCACCGCGCCCAAGGCCGATCTTCGAGTCGACGAGGATGTCGGTGGCGACGAACTCGCAGTCGCGCTCGAGCCAGAACCGGGAGGCCCACGCCTTCGCCGCGCCGACCTCGAGCACGCGAAGGCCGCGCAGCTCTCCGATGTACCGGTCGAGGAGCACCTGGAACGAGTGGCCGTTCGCGAGCCAGACGAGATCGTTCCAGCCCAGCTCGCGGTTGACGAACGGAAGCACCGAGTCGACCTCGTCGTCGGGCTCGTACCAGCCTTCCGAGCGAGCCTTCTCCACCCACCCGGCCGTCTCCCCGAGCTTCTCGCTCGCTCCCGGCAGGTCCTCGTGCAGCATGAGCGGAATGCCGTCCTGGACGACGAAGGCGCGTCCGCAACCGGCGCACGTCAGCGACTGCTCCCCGGCCTCGAGCGAGGCGTGGCAGAGCGGGCAGCGCAGCAGCTCGAGGAGGTGCGTTTCCATGTCCGCGTCGGCGGCCAAACTAGCGGACGGCTGCCCAAACAACCGCTTAACAGCCCTTGAATAGCCTTCGTCCGTGACCGTCGCCGCCGCGGCTCTCGCTGCGCTGCCCGCGAGCGTGCTCGCGATCTGGGCGCTCCGGCGCACGCCGGCCGCGCGCCATGTCGTCGCCGCACCGCGCGCGGACCGCTGGCACACCCGCTCGACGCCCCTTCTTGGCGGCAGCGGCATCTTCGCGGGGATGCTCGTCGCCGCCGGGCTCGCCACGGCGACCGGCGTCGTGCCCGCAAGCCGCGAGCTCGGGGGCATCCTCGGCGGGTGCGCCATCCTCTTCGTCGCCGGCCTGGTCGACGACGTCTTCCGGCTGCCGCCGCTCGCGAAGCTCGCCGCACAGGGGGGTGCGGCCGCCCTCGTCCTCGTCGCGGGGCTCCGCGTCCAGATCATCTCCAACGACGTCGCGGCCACGGCGCTCGCCGTCGTGTGGCTGCTCGGGATGACGAACGCGTTCAACCTGCTCGACAACATGGACGGGCTCGCCGCGTCGCTCGCCACTGTGTCCTGTGCGTTCTTCGCCGTCGACGCGTTCACGATCCACCCCGACCACATGGTCGCGCTGCTCGCGCTCGGCATCTGTTTCGCCTGCCTCGGCTTCCTGCCGTACAACCTCCGGCTGCGCCGGCCCGCATCCGTCTTCATGGGCGACAGCGGCAGCCAGGTGCTCGGCTTCGCGCTCGGGTCGCTCGGTCTCGCCGCGAGCTGGAACGTCGCCGGTTCCACCGTCGCCACCCTCCTGCTGCCGTTGCTCGTCCTCGCGGTGCCGATCCTCGACACGACGCTCGTCACGGTCGTGCGCCTCCTCGAAGGACGGCCCGTGACGCAAGGCGGGCGCGACCACAGCTCCCATCGACTCGTGTACGAGGGCCTCTCGGACAAGCGCGCCGTCGTCCTCCTGACCGGCGTGTCCGCGGCACTCGGGCTGACGAGCCTCGCGTACGAGGTGCTCGGCGACACCCGCGTCACGCTCATGGGCGTGCTGATCACGTTCGCGTTCCTGCTCCAGTTCGGCAGCTATCTCGCCGACGTGAACCGCGCGCCGGCCGCGGAGCGCGCGCCGAGCTTCCTCGCCTCGCTGCTCGTTCACCGCCGGCGCCTGGTCGAGGTGATCGTCGACTTCCTGCTCATCTCGGCCTCGTTCACGGCGGCGTTCATCGTCCGTCTCGAGGGCACCGGCGTCGTGTGGCAGCGACACGTCTTCGACCGCTCGCTGCCCGCGCTGCTCGTCGCGCGCTACGTCTTCTTCATCGCCTTCGGGCTGTACCGCGGCGTCTGGCGCTACGCAGGCGCGCGCGACGCGGCGAGCGTGCTCGCGGCGTGCGTCCTCTCCGAGGCCGTGGCGTTCCTCTTCACGTGGGCGACCGTCCCGTTCAACGGCTTCCCGCGGAGCGTCTACCTGATCGACGTCCTCCTTTGCACGTTCCTCATCGGCCTCTCGCGGTTCTGGGAGCGCGGAGTCGCGCGCGGGCTCGCCGCCCTCATCGGGCGCGGCGACCAGCGGCGCGTGCTCATCGTCGGCGCAGGGCGCAGCGGGCGGAGCCTGCTGCGTGAGCTGCGGGAGTCGGCGGGCGAGCGGGTGGTCGGGTTCGTCGACGACGACGGCGCCCTCCGCCGGCGGCGGATCCAGGGCGTGGCCATCGTCGGCGGGCTCGACGACATCGGCTGGGCGGTCGGACGGCTGGCGCCGGACGCGGTCTTCGTCACCATCCCGGGCGCCCCGCGCGAGCGGCTGGACGGGGTGCTGGAGGCGTGCCGGCGGGCTGAGATACCGTGCAGCTTCGTGCGCCGCGAGATCGAGGTCACACAGGTCGCTCCGCTCGGCATCGCCGTCGAGTGAGCGCTCTGGCCAGGCCGCGCAGCGAGCTGCGCTCCCTCACGCTCACGGACCGCGTGCTCGCCGCGGCGCCGCTGGCGAGCATCTACCTCTGGCTCTCCGGCATCTACATGGTCGAGGCTTGGCGCCGACCGACGCCGTGGCTCTTCGGCGACGAGCTCGAGTTCACGCAGCTCTCCCGCTCGATCGCCGCCACCGGGCATCCGGCCGAGCGAGGCCAGCCCCATTCGGCCGATTCGATCTACACCTATCTCATCGCACCGCTCTGGCGCATCCACGACGTCGCCGCCGCGTACTCAGCGATCAAGTACTTCGACGTGCTCGTCATGGCAGCCGTGATCTTCCCGACGTACCTGCTGGCGCGGCTGATCGTCGGGAAGACCGCAGCGCTCTTCGCCGCAGCGGGCGCAGGTGCGATCCCGGCGATGGCCTATTCGTCGTACATCGTCGAGGAGCCGCTCGCGTACACGTATGCGGCGCTGTGCTTCTACGTCATCGCCAAGGCGTTCGTCACGCGCAGCCGCATATGGATCTCGGCCGCCGTCGTGGCGTCGATCGTGGCCCCGGCCGTCCGTACCGAGCTCTCGGTCGTGCCCGCGGCTCTCGTGCTCGCGGCCGTCTTCGCAGCGTGGTCGAGCGAGCCCGCGCGGCGTTGGCGGGCCGGATGGTCGGTGGGGGACTGGGTCGGAACCGTCGTTCTCGTCTTCGGTGCGATCTTCGTGGTCAGCGCGATCGGCAGTCACCACTCCGACGAGCTGCTGCGCGTCACGCGTGGGTACAAGCACCGCGAGATCGTCGAGGGGAACTGGGCCGCCGGGACGCTCGCGATCGGCATGGGCGTGCTCCCGTTCATCGCCGGGATCGCGTCCCTCTTCCGTGCCCGCGGTGAGCCTGCGAGTCGCGAAGTCCGCATGTTTCGCTCTGTCGCGCTCGCCGGGATCGTGACGTTCGGCCTCTACACCGCGATCAAGGCCGCGTATCTGTCCACCGCGTTCGCAACCCGCGTCGAGGAACGAAACCTCATCTACATCGCACCGCTCCTGTTCATCGGCACGGCGCTCGTCTTCTCCCGGCGCCGGGTGAGCTGGGTCGGCCTGGCCGCCGCCGGCGCGTACACCCTCTACCTCGTCGGGTACGCGCTCTATCACGTCACGCAGTACCCGTATCAGATGGGAGTCCAGCTGTACTCGGACGCGCTCGGGTTCGCGATCCTCCAGCAGGGCAACCGCGATCTCTCGTGGACACCGCACTTCGTCCGCATCCTGTTGGTCGTCATGTTCGTCATCGCGATGGCCGTGCTCGTGGTGGTCAGCCTTCTGCGCGCCAGCTCGTCGATCGTGGCGCCGTTGATCGTCGCCGCCGCGGTCGGCGTCGTCGGATGGAACCTCACCGGCGAGCTGGCGGCCGCGGCCGGGACGAACTCGATCGCGCGCCAGGCAGGAGCGACGCTCAAGCGCCCGTTCACCTGGGTCGACGATGCGACCGGTGGCAAAGCGCCGACCCTCTACATCGGCCAGCAGGAAAGCGATCAGAATCCGGAGTGGCTCCTCGAGTTCTGGAACCGCTCCATCACGGGCGTCTCGAGCCTCGACGGGACGCTCGGCGGACCGGGGCCGGCCGGCGGTCCGAACTTCCTGCGGAACGGCACGCTGTACTCGGGCGACGATGCGCAGCTCGGCTCGTGGAAGTACGCGTACGCGGTGGAAGACCTCCCGTGCATCCAGCTCGTCGGGCAACGCGTCCGCTCGCATCCGTACCGCGCCGGTGGAGGGACGCTCTACTGGCAGCTCGTCCGGCTGACGGAGCCGAATCGCATGCAGAGCGACTGCATCGGGATCTACCCGGACGGTTGGACCGGAGCGAACGACACCGTCTACTACCGCTATTCGGGCCCCGCCGGCTGGCTGCGTGTCGCCTACTCCCGCCCCGAGAACTACCCGATCCCACCGACCCGGATTCGAATCACGCTCGGCACGATGGAGATCGTCGACAAGCAGCCGGCGCTCGCACACGTGACGAACCGAATCGACTCCACGATCGGCAACCTTCAGAGCAAGGTCGCGTGGATCCGCGTGCCCTCCGGCAGCTTCGCCGTCCACGTCGTCGTCGGGAAGAAGTTCGTGCCCGACGACTACGACCACCGCGGAGACAAGCGCCAGCTCGGCGCCGTGCTCAGCTACCGCTACTACTCGACCAGGCCGCACAAATGAGCGTGAACCGCACGCGCAGGATCGCGTGTGCGAGCGGGCCGCTCCGCTCGAGCAGCTGAAGCCCCGGCAGCGGCGCCCGCGTCTGCGGCACGAAGAACGGACGAGTCGCGAGACGGTCGAAGCCCGCCGCCTCGAGGTCGGCTCGCACATCCGCGAGAGCGTACTGCCGCGGGTTGAGGTCGAAGACCAGCTTGCGCGTCGTGTAGCCCGCGATCCGCGTGAGGAGCTCGCGGCGGTCGGCCGCGTAGTAGATGGCGCGGAAGATCGTCGTCGCCTCGACCGGAGTGGGAGGCGCGTAGACGTTCAGATCCGCCTCGACGATCTCCCGTCCGAGCGCACGCCCGGCGGCAGCCATGTCCGCGTGCGCATCCACGCCGACGTATCGCTGGTCCGGCAGGAAGTCCGCGAGGCCGCCGTCGCCGCAGGCGAGATCGAGCACGGTGTCGCCCACCTGGAGCTCCGGCCCGAGCGTCCGGATCAGCTCGCCGCGGCGCGCGAGATAGGCCTCCGTGTCGGCGTACGCGGTCTCCGACCAGCGGTCCGCCTTCCCGCCGTACTTCTGCCACGGAGGCGCCGAGTGAATCGGCGCCTCCTCCATGGGTCGGCGTCGCAAGCGCCGCCTCAGCCAGGTCATCGCAGCGCGAGCAGGCGCTCGGGATGCTTCCGGAGGAAGCGGAGCATGGCGCGCGCGTGCCACAGCGTGTGCCGCGTGAGGAAGCGCTTGTCGATCACGGCCGCATACTCGTGCCGGACGACCGCGGCCGGGACGTACCACCGCTCCCATCCGGCCCGGGCCGCACGGTAGTTGAGGTCGATGTCCTCGCAATACATCCGGAAGCCGGGGTCCCAGCCCCCGATCTCGTCGAGCATCTCCCGCCGCATGAGCAGGAACGCGCCGAGCATCGTGTCCGCCGGGACCGGCTCGCCCGGTCGCTCGTCGAGGAGGTAGTGGCGTCGCTGCCAGCGCAGCGGCGGGAAGAGCAGGCGCAGCGGTGTCCGGCGCACGACCGTCGCGCCCACGGTCGGGAAGCTGCGCCTCGACGCCTGCCAGCTGCCGTCGCTGTACAGCATCTTCGGGCCGGCGACGCCGCAGCGTGGATGCGTCTCCATGAACTCGCGCAGGATCCCGACCGCTCCGGCGTCCGGGATGGCGTCGGGATTGGCGATGAGGACGAGCTCGTGCTCGGTGTTCGCCGTCCCGACGTTCGCATTCCCGGCGAACGACAGCGGCCGTTCGCTCTCGAGCACGCGGACGCGCTCCGGAAGCTCGCGCGGCACGCTTCCGGGGATGTTCGCGATGAGGAGCAGCTCATCGACTTGCTGCGCGAGGAGCGGCAGCGAGCGTGCGAGCTCTTCGGCGTGGCCGTGCGAGATGACGACGGCGGACACCTTCATGCGAGCCGCCGGTAGACCTCGGCCGTACGCCGGGCGGTCTCGTCCCAGGTGTAGAGCCGCGCCCGCTGGAGCCCTGCCGTGCGCAGGCGGTCGCGGTCGGCGAGGGCCCGCTCGATGCCGGCGGCGAGATCGTCGGTGAGGATGGCGGCGTCGCCGACGAGCTCGCGCACGGCCGCGTCCGGGCGCGCGACGACCGGCGTGCCGCACGCCATCGCCTCCGCGCACGTCAGCGCGAAGCCCTCGTACAGCGTCGGGTGCACGAGGCACGCGGCGCGCTGGTAGAGGCGGACGAGCTCATCCTCGGGAACGTAGCCGCGCACATCGGCGCCTCCGTCGCGCATGGCCTGCACGAGCGCGCGATCCTTGTGCGGACCGACCACCACGAGCGGCAGATCGACCGCGCGCGCCGCCTCGAGCGCGGCGAGCGGGTCCTTGCGCGGCTCAACGGCACTGACGAAGAGAAGGTACCCGTCGTGGCCGCCGTCCTCGGCCGGCCGGAACTCCGGCGCCGGCGCGAGCGGGGTGACGGTGATCTTCTCCTGAGGGATGCGGTAGAGCTCGACGAGGTCGGCCCGCGTGCGCTCGGAGATCGCGAACACGTGCGCTGCGCGGCGCGCGGACCACGGGACGACGGCCTTGAAGATCGCGCGCTCGCGTGCGCCCATGACGGTCGGGTCGCGCTCGAACGAGAGGTCCTGCACGGTGAGCACCGCCGGGCACGGAAGCCGCGGCGGGATCGCGTGCACGAAGTGCGCCAGCGCAGGCTCCAGCCGCCGTAGGAGACGGGGGAGCGTCCACAGCATCCGGAGCTCCTGCACGCGCGACTGCAGCTCGATCGCGCGCACACCGTCGGGGACGAGGTCCGCCCGCCGCGTGACCGCGGCGAGCTCCAGGTCGCGGGGCAGCGCACGCAGGAGCTCGCGCACGTACGTCTCGTCGCCGGTGCGGTGACGGCCGAGCGTGTCGGCGTCGAGGACGATCACGCCGCCGCCTCGTACGCCTGCAGCAGGAGCCGCGCCGATTCGTCCCAGGAGTACGCGCCGGCGCGTTGCAGGCCGGCGGCGCGCAACTCGGCGCGTCGCGCGATTGCGTCCTCGATGCCCGCTGCGATCGATGATGCGTCCTCCGGGTCGACGAGGACGGCGGCTCCGCCCGCCACCTCCTCCGTCGCCCCGCCGCGAGACGTGACGACGGGCGCGCCGCACGCCATCGCCTCGAGCACGGGGATGCCGAAGCCCTCGTACAGCGACGGGTACGCGACGCACAGCGCGCCGCGATAGAGCCGGGCGAGCTCGCCGTCTCCGACCTCTCCCACCCAGCGAACCCCGTCGCCGCGCGCCTCGATGCCGCCCCAGCCCGGCGCGCCGGCCACCCGCAGCTCGACGCCGAGGCGCTGCGCCGCCTCGATCGTGCGCGCGAGGTTCTTGCGCGGCTCGAGCGTTCCCACCGCGAGGA
>DATAMX010000042.1:0-23342 GCA_036260475.1 Gaiellaceae bacterium
CGGGTCCCGCCGCCGGGCACGTAACGGGAGCCGAGCGCGAGGTCGGCGCCGGCCTCGCATGCAGCGATCAGCCGCCGCACGTCGGCCGGGTCGTGGGAGAAGTCGCAGTCCATTTCGAGGACGAGCTCGGAGTCGCCGGCGAGGACACGCTCGAAGCCTGCGATGTACGCGCGCCCGATCCCCTCTTTGTGTGCGCGGTGCAGTACCTGCACGTAGTCGAGCTCCGCCGCCAGCCGGTCGGCGATCTCGCCTGTGCCGTCGGGTGACCCGTCGTCGATCACGAGCACGTCGACGCCGTATGTGCCGAGCGCGCGCACCATCTTCTCGAGGTTCTCGCGCTCGTTGTACGTCGGCAGGCACACCGTCGCTTTCATCCGCGCGAGGGTACATATGATCGACGCGATGGCCGCTCTGCCGAAGAACGCCGAGCTGGCCGAGCAGTTCGATCTCCTCGCCGACCTGCTCGAGCTGGAGGGGGCCGAGTCGTTTCGCGTTCTCGCCTACCGCCGCGCGGCGACGCGGATGCGCGAGACGTCCGGCTCGATCGCCGAGCTCGCGCTGAACGGACGCGCGAAGGAGCTGCAAGGGATCGGCAAGACGATCGAGGAGAAGATCGTCCAGATCGTCGAGACGGGCGACATCGAGGCGCTCGCGAAGCGGCGCACGCTCGTCCCACCCGACGTCATCGCCTTCATGCACCTACCCGGGCTCGGGCCGAAGACCGCCGCCCGCATCTGGCGGGAGCTCGACGTCACGACGCTCGCGGGCCTGAAGGAGGCGGCGGAGACCGAGCGGCTGCGAACGCTCGCCGGCCTCGGGCCGAAGAGCGAGGAGAAGATCCTCAAGGCGCTCGCCTTCCAAGCGGACAACCCGGACGAGGGGCGCAAGCTGCTCGGAGACGGGCTCCCGGCGGTGCTGGCGGTGGTCGCAGACCTGCGCACGCACCCGGCGGCGGTCGCGGTCTCCGAGGCGGGCTCCGTGCGACGGCGGAAGGAGACATTCCGCGACCTCGACATCATCGCCACCGCCACCGAGCCGGCTGAGCTGACCGCGTACTTCACGGCGCTCGACTGGGTGGTCGAGGTCGCCGCTCGCGGCGACACGAAGGCGACCGTCGTCTCGCGCGACGGCTTGCGCTTCGACCTGCGCGTCGTGCCGCCGGAATCGTTCGGGAATCTGCTGCAGCACTTCACCGGCTCGAAGCATCACAACGTCGCCATGCGCGAGGACGCCGTCCGGCGCGGTCTCTCGATCTCCGAGTACGGTGTCACCACCGTCGAGACGGGCGACGTGTTCGCGACCGAGGACGAGGAGGCCCTGTACGAGTTCCTCGGCTACCAGTTCATCCCGCCCGAGCTGCGCGAAAACGACGGCGAGCTCGATGCGGCACGGCGCGGCGAGCTCCCGAAGCTCGTCGAGCTGTCCGATGTCCGCGGCGACCTGCACACCCACACGACCTGGTCCTCCGACGGGAAGAACACGCTCGAGGAGATGGTCACCGCGGCTGCCGCGCGCGGCTACGAGTACTACGCGATCACCGACCACTCGCACTACCTGCGCGAAGGGCGCCTCGCTGCGCAGCTCGAGGAGATCGAGCGCGTGCGGGAGAAGTTCCCGAAGCTGCACATCCTCGCCGGGGTGGAGGCGAACATCCGCGGCAACGGCGAGGTGGACGTCCCCGTGGCGGACCTGGCGCGCCTCGACTGGGTCGTGGCGTCGGTGCACCAGGCTCCGCATACGCGCCCGACGGAACGCGTGCTCGAGGCGATGGAGAACCCGTACGTCGACTGCATCGGCCATCTCACCGGTCGGCGCATCGGCAAGCGCGGGCCGAGGGACGTCGACGTCGAGCGCGTGATCGAGAAGGCGCTCGAGACGGGCTGCGTCCTCGAGCTGAACGGCCAGCCGGACCGTCTCGACCTGCGTGACGTGCACGCGCGGGCCGCAAAGGACGCAGGGCTGAAGCTCGTCGTCAGCTCGGACGCCCATCGCATCAGCGCGCAGGGCTACGTCGAGCTCGCCGTCGGACAGGCGCGGCGCGGCTGGCTGACGAAGGACGATCTGGTCAACACGCGCACCTGGGCGCAGTTCCGGAAGCTGCAACGGAAGCGCCCGTGACGTTCCGCGCGGACGGCCATGCCGCCGTCGAATGGGCCGCGGACTACCTCGACCGGATCGGGGATCTGCCCGTCCTCAGCCGCGCCGCACCGGGCGAGCTGTCCGCGAAGCTGCCGGCAGGCGCGCCGGAGCAGGCCGAGCCGTTCGCGAACGTGCTGCGCGACCTCGACGAGCTCATCGTCCCTGCGCTGACCAACTGGCAGCACCCGCGTTTCTTCGCGTACTTCGCCGTCACCGCGTCCGAGCCCGGGATCCTCGCCGAGCTGCTCGCCGCGGCCATGCAGCAGGTGGCGATCACCTGGCGCGCCTCGCCGGCGTCGACCGAGCTCGAGCTGCGGACGGTCGACTGGGTGCGTCAGCTGCTCGGCCTGCCGGAGGGCTGGCACGGCCACATCGAGGACACCGCTTCGACGGGGACGCTCGCCGCGCTCATCGCCGCGCGTCACGTCACGGGGCGGAATGTCGTCGTGTGCTCGGAGCACGCGCACTCGTCCGTCGAGAAGGCGGCGCGCATGCTCGGCATGGAGCTGCGCAAGGCGCCGGCCGACCGCGAGCTGCGCATGCGCGCCGATGGGTTGGACCTCTCCGACGCCGCGGCGATCGTTCCCACCGTCGGCACGACGTCGTTCGCCTCGGTCGACCCTGTGCGCGAGCTCGCCGAGCGTGCGCACGCGGCGGGCGCCTGGGTGCACGTGGATGCGGCGTATGCGGGGTCGTCGTGGATCCTCGACGAGGAGCGCTGGTCTCAGGACGGCGTCGAGCTGGCCGACTCGCTCGTCGTCAATCCGCACAAATGGATGCTCGTGCCCGTCGACTGCTCGCTTCTCTGGACGTCGCGGCCGGAGGATTTCCGCGAGGCGTTCTCGCTCGTGCCCGAGTACCTGCGCACGCCGGAGGACGCATACGCGCTCTCCGAGTACGGGCCTGCGCTCGGCCGCCGCTTCCGCTCGCTCAAGCTCTGGGCGGTGCTGCGCTGCTACGGCGCCGAGGGGCTGCGCGCGATCCAGCGCGAGCACATCCGGCTGGCGCGCTTGTTCGCCGATTGGGTCGAGGAGAGCGACGACTGGGAGCTGGCTGCGCCGCTGCGGTTCTCGCTCGTCGTCTTCCGGCGCAACGGCACGGACGAGGAGAACGAAGCGCTTCTCGCGCGTGTGAATCGCAGCGGTGAGATCTTCCTGTCGCACACACGGCTCGACGGCCGTTACGTGCTCAGGCTGGCAATCGGCAATGCGCGCACGACGGAAGACGACGTGCGCCGCGCATGGGAGGTGTTGAACCGATGATCGTCACGACGATGAACGACATCCCGGGCTACACGGTCGACGAGGTCTACGGCGAGGTGATGGGACTGACGGTGCGCTCTCGCAACGTCGGGTCGCAGATCGGCGCGCAGCTGAAGTCGATCCTCGGGGGTGAGCTGAAGGGGATGACGAAGGCGCTCGTTGACAGCCGGCACGAGGTGATGGAGCGCATGTCGCAGGAGGCGGAGGCGAAGGGTGCGAACGCGATCATCGCCATGCGCTTCGACACCTCGGAGATGGGCGCGAACTGGACCGAGATCTGCGCCTACGGGACGGCCGTGCGCGTCCACAAGGCCTAGAGCGCAGCGAGCGCGGCGTCGTGCAGCGCGACGCGGTAGCGCCAGAACGCGCGCCCGGTCGCGAGCAGGCGCTCGCGTAACGGCCCGGCGAGCTCGTCGAGCGTGCCCCAGCGCGCGTCGGCGATCTCGACCGGGTCGCCGGTCACGATCTCCGTGTCCTCCGTCTCCGCGAGGAAGACGTGCGTGCGCCAGCGCAGGTCGCGACCCGCGTTCGTGAACAGGGCATTCGCGTCGAGGAGATAGCGGCGCAGCTCGACCCGGAGGCCGGTCTCCTCCAGCGCCTCGCGGACCGCACCGGCGATGAAGTCCTCGCCGGGATGGATGCCGCCGCCGGGCGGCCGCCACACGTCCTCGGCGAAGTGGGGCTTGCGGATGAGCGCGAGCCGTCGCGAGGGATCGAGGATGAACAGCGTCACGTCGTGCGTCCGTGCGGGATTGTGTGTTGCGATCGCCCACTCGAAGTCGCTGATCTCACCGTCCCAGCGCAGCTCGGCGGGAGCGCCGAAGCGCGCGCGGACCGGAGCGAGTGTCGCCTCGTCTACATGCATCGCAGGAGCTCGAGAAACTCGCCGGTCGAGGCGACGACGATATCTGCCGCCCCACGCAGCTCCGGCGGGCCCTCGTCGGATGCGACCGCGACGCGCACGGCGAGCTCGAGCCCGTCGAGCGCGCGGAAGGCGTCGAGGTCGGTCGTGTCGTCGCCCGCGACGAGCGCGCGGCGCAGTCCTGCGTCCGCGAGCAGCTGCCGCACCGCCGTGCCCTTGTTCGCCTCGAGCGGCGGGAGCACCTCGAGCACCTTGCGACCGAAGCGTGCGACGAGGCCGTCCGCGCTTGCGCGTGCGGCGAGAACCTCGAGCGCGTCGAGCGCCGCGCGCTCGTTCTCCGCGGTGCGGTAATGGAACGACACCGCGAGCCCCTTTCGCTCCGTGTCCGGCCAACCCGCGCCGTCCGCGAACGCGTCGATGCGATCGCGCCATCCTTCCGACGCCGGGTCGAGCTCGAGCCCGTGCGAGCCGACAGCCGTGACACCGGCCACGCCGACGCGCCGACGGACGTCATCCCCGGCCCGGCCGGAGACGACCGCCACGAGCGCGTACCGCGCGGCGAGCCGCTCGAGCTCGCGGCGCGTCTCCGGCGGCGGCTGGGCATCGTCGGGTCGCTCCACGATCGGCGCCAGGACGCCGTCGAAATCGAGGAAGAGACCGGCCAGCTGCGGCTCGGCCGCGAGCCGCTCGAGCAGCGCAGTCCCCGCAGGCACGAGCTTTAGCATAGGTCGGTGCGCCTGATCCTGATCGGTCTGGCGGCGGGGTTCTTCAGCGCGCTCTTCGGGGTCGGCGGCGGCATCATCATCGTCCCGCTGCTCCTGCTCGTCGGCAAGTTCGAGCTGCGTTCGGCTTCGGCGACCTCGCTGGCTGCGATCGGCCTCACCGCGACGGCGGGCACGATCGCGTACGTCGTCCACGGCGACCTGCAGGCGGACTACGCGGCGCTGCTCGGCGTACCCGCCGCGCTCGGCGCGCTCGGCGGCGCTTCGCTCCAGCAGCGACTGCCGGTGCGCACGCTCTCCTACGCCTTCGCGCTCCTGCTCGTCGGCATCGCCATCGACCTGCTCGTGAAATGACGTACGTCCTCGCAGTCCTGCTCGGGCTCGCCGCCGGCGTCCTCTCCGGCCTGTTCGGAGTCGGCGGCGGGATCCTGTTCGTGCCGACGCTGACGTGGCTCGGGCTGACCCAGCTCCACGCCGAGGCGACCTCGTTGCTCGCCATCATCCCCACCGTCATGGTGGGCGTGTGGCGCCAGCAGCGGTACGGCAACGTCCAGTGGCGGGGCGCCCTCGTGGTCGGGCTCGCCTCGGTGGGGGCGGCCTTCGGGGGCGCCCGGCTGGCCGAGAGCGTCCCCGAGGCCACGCTGCGCAGGCTGTTCGCGGTCGTCCTTCTCATCACGGCGACCCAGATCGCGTGGCGTACCCGAGGGAAACGGCCATAATCCGGCTCATGGCCGACGTCGAGGACCTGTGGATCCCGCTCGTCGACGAGCCGATCGGCGGCATCGTCGAGCGGATCGAGCGTGAGAACGCCGACATCGCCGCGCTCATCGAGTCGCCGCACCGGCTCCTCGCCTTCCGGACGTTCGCCTACATCCGCTGCGGGATTCTCCTCGGCCGGCTGCTGTTCGACAACGACCTACCCGAGTACGACGGATCGGAGAGCTGGATCGAGACCCTGATGCGCGATCCCGAGCACCGCGCCGCGCTCACGGCCGAGGTGCGAGCGGTCGCCGAGGAGGTCGCGGCCGATCCGAGGTACGACGACGAAGGCCCGCTGGGGCCCGACGAGGAGACGCGCGCGCGTTTCCGCGCGTTCGCGCGCGAGCATCTCGGCTCGTAGTGCCGCGACTCACACCGCCGATCGTCGCTCTCGCTGCCGCTGCGCTGGTGCTCGCGCTTCCGGCCGCTGCGCGCAAGCCGCCGCCCATCCCGACCATCGTCGTCGCTCCGGGCGGGCTCTTCCCGAGCCTGCCGCCGACGATGAGGCCGCAGCTCGGCGAGACGGGTTATGTCTTTCCCGTGTACGGCCCGTCGGCGTACGGCGACACGTTCGGCGCTGCGCGGCCGGAGGTCGCGACCGGCTGGCACCACGGGGACGACATCCTCGCTCCGCTCGGCGCGCCGGTGCTCGCGGTCGCGCACGGGATCGTGTTCTCCGTCGGGTGGGAGCGCGTCGGCGGCTGGCGTCTCTGGCTGCGCGACGATCGCGGCAACGACTTCTACTACGCGCACCTGTCCGCATACTCGCCGCTCGCGGTGGACGGCGCGATCGTGAACGCGGGCGACGTGCTCGGCTTCGTCGGTGACAGCGGCGATGCAGAGGGGACGCCGTACCACCTGCACTTCGAGGTCCATCCGGTCGGCCTGCTCGACCGCGGCTACGACGGCGCGGTCGATCCCACGACGTACCTGCGCCCGTGGCGGCGGATCAGGTACCTGCGCTTCGAGGCCGGCGCCGACTGGACGCCGACGATCCTCGCAGCAAGAGCGCCTAAGGCAGGCGCAGTCCTGCTGCAGAGCTCCGACATCTCGACGGCGAGCGGCCTCGCTCCGGCCTCGCTCGCGCGCGTCTTCAGCTCGTCGAGCCGTTCCCGCCCTGGTAGGTGAATCCGTCCGTCTCGCCGAAGATGCGCTCGGAGATCCACTTGCGGATCTGCGGGCCGGTGAACGGGTTGAACACGAGCGCGAGCGCCAGGCCGATGAACAGCAGCCCCGAGTTGCGGCTCTTGTGCTCCTGCTTCCCGCGCACGCGATCAGCCGCCGTGCGGAGCTCGGCGACTGCAGAGCGCAGCTCGTCCTGGATGTCCCTGTCGGTTGCGACGCGCTTGGCGACCCCGGTGACGCCGCGGTTGCCGATCAGCTCGTCGTAGATCGCGCGCGCGGACTCGTATGCATTGCGAACGTTGTCGCGCAGCTCCGTGTCCTGCAGGGCACGCTCGAAGTACGGTTTCACCGTCGCCGCCGCGTCCGAGACCTTGTCCGTCGTCTTGGGCATGGTCAAGCGTTCCTTTCGTGTGTGGTCGACATCGATCCTACCCCTCCTGCTGCTTTCAACGCCCTCGGGGCATTTGCGGTTCTCGAGCCGTTGAGCGCCATCTCGAGGACGTCTTCGATCGAGTCGACGAGGACGAATTCGACCTCGCGCCGGGTCTCGGCCGGCAGCTCCTCGAGGTCGGCCTCGTTCTCGCGTGGGACGAGGACCCGCCGGAGGCCCGCACGCTGAGCGGCGAGCGCCTTCTCCCGCACGCCGCCGATGGGGAGAACCTGACCGGTGAGCGTGAGCTCACCCGTCATGCCGAGATCCGGGGCAACGGGGGTGTCGCGGACGAGGGACGCGATCGCGGTCGCCATCGTGATGCCCGCCGACGGCCCGTCCTTCGGCACGGCTCCGGCCGGAACGTGGAGATGAACGTCGTGGCCGGCGAACCAGTCCTCGGGCAGCCCGAGCTCGTCCGAATGCGAGCGCACCCATGAGAGCGCGGCCTGCGCCGACTCCTGCATCACCTCGCCGAGCTGGCCCGTGATGGTCAGCCGGCCCTTGCCCGGATAGGCCTGTGCCTCGACGAAGAGGACGTCGCCGCCCGCCGCGGTGTACGCGAGCCCGGTGGCGACGCCGGCGTCCGCGGTGCGGCGGCGCGCCTCCCCGCTGAACTGCCGCGGACCGAGCCACGTGCGCACCCGTCGCTCTGACACGGAGATCTTCCCGTCGTGACCTTCGGCCACGAGCCGCGCCGACTTGCGGCACAGATCGGCGATGCGCCGCTCGAGGTTGCGCACGCCGGCCTCGCGCGTGTACTCGCGGACGACGCGCCGCAGCGCCTTGTCGGGGATCGCGAGGCGCTCCGGCGTGAGGCCGTGCGCCTCGATCTGCTTCGGGACGAGGTACCGCTTCGCGATGCCGAGCTTCTCCTCCTCGGTGTAGCCGGAGAGGGAGATCGTGTCCATCCGGTCGAGCAGCGCCGGCGGAATCGTGTCGACGGTGTTCGCGGTGCAGATGAACAGCACCTTGGACAGGTCGAACGGCAGGTCGAGGTAGTGGTCGCGGAAGGTGCGGTTCTGCTCCGGATCGAGCACCTCGAGCATCGCGCTCGCCGGATCCCCGCGGAAGTCCGCGCCCATCTTGTCGATCTCGTCGATGAGGAGCACCGGATTCATCGACTCCGCGTCGCGGAGCGCGCGGATGATCGTCCCCGGCATCGCACCGATGTACGTGCGGCGATGGCCGCGGATCTCGGCTTCGTCGCGCACGCCGCCGACGGAGAGCCGGACGAACGTTCTCTCGAGCGTGCGCGCGATCGACTGGCCGAGCGATGTCTTGCCGACGCCCGGCGGGCCGACGAAGCAGAGGATCTGCCCGGACGGATCCTGCTTGAGCTTCGAGACGGCGAGGTGCTCGATGATCCGGTCCTTCACTTTCTCGAGGTCGTAGTGGTCCTCGTCCAGCACTTCGCGCGCGCGAGAGAGATCGAGGTTGTCGGTCGTGGTGACACCCCACGGCAGCGTTGCGATCCAGTCGAGGTAGGTGCGGATGACGCCGTACTCCGCGGCGGCGGAGGGCAGCCGCTCGAGGCGTCCGAGCTCGCGGGCTGCCGCCTTCTCCACCTCCTCCGGCAGATCGAGCGCGTCGATGCGCCCACGCAGCTCGTTCGTCTCGGCTTGCTCGGGATCGCCCTCGCCGAGCTCTTCCTGGATCGCCTTCAACTGCTGGCGCAGGAAGAACTCGCGCTGCCCTTTCTCGAGCTCCGACTGGACCTGGGACTGGATCTTGCTGCCGAGCTCGACCATCTCGAGCTCGCGGTTGAGGATGACCGACACCTCCCGGAGCCGTTCGCCGACGTCGACGAGCTCGAGCAGCTTCTGCTTCTCGTCCGTCTTCAGGCGGATCGTCGACGCGACGAGGCTGCACAGCGCGCTCGGATCGTCGACGTTCGCGGTCGCGGCCTGGAGCTCCTCCGGCAGATACGGGACGAGCCCGATGACGCGACCGAACTGGCTCTGGACGTTGCGGGTCAGCGCCTCGAGCTCCTTCGACTCGGTCAGCCGGTCGGGCAGCTCCGACATCGCGGCCACGAGGTAGGGGTCTTCGCGTACGCGCTGCGCGATTCGGATGCGCCGGAGACCCTGCACGAGCACGCGCAGCGTCCCGTCGGGGACGCGGATCATCTTGTGCACGATCGCCGCGGTGCCGACGGTGTAGATGTCGTCCCAGCCCGGGATCTCCGCGTCGTCGTTCGAGACGGTGACGAGCGCGAGCAGGCGGTCGCCGGTGATGACGTCGTCGACGAGCACGATCGACCGCTCCTGTCCGATCGCGAGCGGCGTCATCGACGCCGGGAAGACGACCGTCTCCTTCAGCGGCAGGACGGGGAGCGCGGGCGGCAGCTCGTCGGCGAGCTCCTCGGCGAGCTTCTGCTCCTCCGCGCTGATGGTGACGATCTCGCTCATTTCGCTCCGTCGAGCGGCAGGACGATGCGGAGCATTCCCCGCTCGTACGTCGCGGAGGCATTTGAGACGTCGACGTCCTCACCGAGCTCGAGCCGGCGGTGGAACGCGCCGTACTCGATCTCCATCTGCCGGTAGTGCGCGCCTTCGACCTTCGGGCGCTCGCGCCGGCCCGTGACGACGATGGAACGGCCCGCGGCGGTGACGTGCACCGACTCCGCATCGGCGCCGGGAAGCTCGACGATCACGTGCAACGCGGGCGGATCGTCGGTCCGGAAACAGTCGCACTGAGGGCGGAAGCGATGGCGCAGCCCGGAGAAGCGCGGCACCTGCCACAGCTCTGCGAACAGCTCCTGGACTTCGCCGCGGAGATCGTCGACGTCGCGTGCTCGCCCGGTCATCCCCCGCCGGGTACCCGTTCGCCCGCGCGAGCAAGCACCGAGGCGGCCATCCGCTTCGTGGCGTCGTCCACCATCTCGCCTTCGACGAGTGACACGCCCCCTTCCGCCGCTAGGATGCGGCGCGCCCGCTCGAGCTCGGCCGGCGCGGGCGTGAACGCCTCGTTCACAGGCTCGATCTGGTCGGGATGGACGACCCACTTGCCGTCGTACCCGTGCCGGAGCGCGACCTCTGCGGCGCGCCGGAGGCCTGCGAGATCGCGCAGGGCGGCGTAGGGCCCGTCTATCGCTTGCACGTCGTAGGCGTGGGCGGCGACCGAGATGCGCGCGAGCGCGTAGTCGAGCGTCCCGGCCCCGATGGTCAGCTCGGGGATGCCCATCGAGGCGGAGAAGTCGCCGGGGCCGAACACGAGCGCCTCCAGGGGCAAGCCGAGCGCAGCGATCCGCTCGACCTCGATCAATCCGCGGGCGGACTCGATCTGGACCTCGAGGCCGATGCCGTCCGGGAGCAGCTCGACCACCCGGCGGACGTCCTCCGCGGAGGCGGCCTTCGGCAGGACGACGACGTCGGGCCGGCGCGCGGCGACGGCGGCGAGGTCGTCCCGCCACCAGGCTGTCCCGACGGCGTTGATTCGCACCGCGAGCGTGCCGCGCGCAGCGGCCTCGTCGAGCCGGCGGCGCGCTGAGTCCTTGTCGGCCGGCGCGACCCCGTCCTCGAGGTCGACGACCACCTCGTCGGCCGGGAGCCCGGCGGCCTTGGCGAGCATCTTCGCGCTCGAGGCCGGCACCGTCAGGCACGAGCGCCTCGGTCTTGTTGCCATCGTCGCAAACCTAACCGTTTCCTTGCACACCCGAAACGGACCCTTGACGGGGCGTCCTTATCGTCGTCGTCATGGAGACGAGGCTTCCGGCATGCGCCTGATCGTCACGCTGACGGCGGCGCTGACCGTTCTCTTCCTCGTGCTTCCGGTCCACCCGTAATTCCGTTCGCTCCGCGCCGCCGAGGGGGCCCTCCCTTCCTCCCGTACCTCTCGGCGGCGGCGAACGGCCGGTGCACTAGCATCGCCGGAGCATGAAGGGCGTCATCCTCGCCGGCGGCTCGGGCACGCGTCTCCATCCACTGACGCGGATCACGAACAAGCACCTGCTGCCGCTGTACGACCGGCCGATGGTGACCTACGCAGTCGAAGCGCTCGTCGGCGCCGGCATCGAGGAGGTGATGCTCGTCACCGGCGGGACGCACGCAGGAGAGTTCTTCCGGCTGCTCGGCAACGGCCACGAGCACGGAATCGATCGCCTCTTCTATGCCTACCAGGAGCAGGCCGGAGGAATCGCGGAGGCCTTCGCGCTCGCCGAGCGCTTCGTCGCCCGCGACAAGGTCTGCGTCCTCCTCGCCGACAACGTCTTCGAGCACTCGCTCCGGCCGATCGTGGAGAACTTCTCGCGGCAGAGCGCCGGCGCGCGCATCGTGCTCTCGCACGTCGAGGAGGACGAGCACCTCCGCCATCTCGGAGTCGCGCGCATGAACGGCGAGCGCGTCGTGGAGATCGTCGAGAAGCCGGAGAAGCCTCCGAGCCGGTACGCCGTCACCGGTGCGTACTTCTACGACGCGCAGGTGTGGGAGATCCTCCCGTCGCTGAAGCCGTCCGGCCGCGGCGAGTTCGAGATCACCGATGTGAACAACTGGTACGTCGGGCGCGGGCTGATGGAGGCCGACGTCGTGGACGGCTTCTGGGGCGATGCCGGCGAGTCGATCGACGCGTACTACGAGGTGAACGACTTCGTGCGTCGCGGAGGCGTCAACCGGTGATCGAGGGCCTGCTCCGCATCGAGCTCGTCCGGCACGAGGACGAGCGCGGCTGGTTCTCCGAGCTCGCGCGGACGAGCGCGTTGCCGAAGCCGTTCCGGCAGGCGAACCTCTCGTACTCGCGCAAGGGCGTGATCCGCGGCCTGCACTTCCACGAGCGCGGGCAGGACGACGTCTTCGTCTGCCTCGCCGGGATGGTGCGCGTGGTCGTCCTCGACCGGAGCACCGGCGAGACGTTCACCGAGGACATCGGCGACGACAACCCCGTCGCCATCTACGTGCCGGGCATCCACGCGCACGGCTACGAGGCGCTCGCCGACTCGCTCTTCACGTATCTCGTCACGGAGGAGTACGACGCCGCCCGGCCGGACGAGCACGGCATCCCCTGGGACGACGAGCGCGTCCGCCATCTGTGGAGCACGTCATCGCCGATCCTCTCGGCACGCGACGCGTCGTCGTAACCGGCGCCGGCGGCCAGCTCGGCACGGCGCTCCTGGAGGAGTTCCCCGGTGCCCTCGGCCTGACGCGCGAGCGATGGGATGTGACCATGCCCCCGGCCGTCGAGGCCGACCTCGTTCTGCACGCCGCAGGGTGGACCGACGTCGACGGAGCGGAGTCGGAGCCGCAGGAGGCGGCGGCCGTGAACGTCGGCGGGACGCAGCACGTCGCCGAGCTCGGCGTCCCCTTCGTCTACTTCTCGACCGACTACGTCTTCGACGGTCGGAAGCGCGAGCCGTACGTCGAGTCGGACGGACCAAATCCGCTGTCGGTCTACGGCCGGACGAAGCTGCACGGCGAGGCCGCCGCCGGCGAGGAAGCCTGGATCGTGCGCTCGTCGTGGCTCTTCGGGTGGACGGGACGCAACTTCGTGCGCACGATGCTCGACCTCGGCCGCGAACGGGAGGAGGTGGCGGTCGTCGACGACCAGCGCGGCTGCCCGACGTACGTCGGCCATCTCGCCGCTGCCGCGCACGAGCTCCTCGACCGCCCGTACGGCGTCTGGCACCTCGCCGCCGCCGGCGACTGCACGTGGGCCGAGCTCGCGGAGGCGGTCTTCGAGGAAGCCGGGATCGATTGCCGAGTCCGGCGGATCACGACCGCCGAGCTCGGTCGGCCCGCTCCGCGACCCGCGTACTCGGTGCTGCGCAGCGAGCGGTCCGGGGCTCCGCGTCTCCCTCACTGGCGCGAGGGCCTACGCGAGTGCCTCAGCCGGCTTTGACGAAGAACGCGTAGCGCTTGCCGTCGAAGGTCGTCTCGCCCTGGGCCGTGAACCCGAGCCTTCCGAGCACGTGCATCGCGGCGGTGTTGTGGAGCAGCGTCATCGCGGTCACGCGGTCGTAGCCGGCCTCGAACGCGGCGCGCACCACCGCGGTCGAGGCCTCGGTCGCGTAGCCGCGGAGCCGCGCGTCCTCTGCGACGATGCAGCCGAGGTCGAGCTCGCGCCGCCCGTCGATGTCTTCCCATTGCAGCCCTGCGAGGGCGACGGCGCGCCCGCTCTCGCGCTCGACGGCGGCCCAGAGGCTCATGCCCTCGTCACGCTCGAACCGGTCGACCTTCTCGCCGATCCATCCCTCGTCCTGGCCGAGGTCGGCCGCGTCCTCGAGCCGGAGCGGTCGGATGACGAGCCGCTCCGTCTCGATCGGGAAGCGGATCACGCCTTTTCCCACACCGACACGTGCTTCGTGCTCTCGGCCGTGAACGGCTCGCGCAGCCAGCCACTCCAGCGTTCGCGCAGCCGCATGCCGGCGAGACGGGCCATGAGGTCGTGCTCGCCCGGCGCGGCCGCGTAGAACGGGATCGAGCTGCGTACCCAGCTCCCGTCCACGAGCGAGAAGTGATGGGACACGAGCCGCTGTGTCGCCGGCTCCCATTCGTCCACGCCGACGTGTGTGTCGCCGAGGGCAAAGACCTCGCGCCGCGTGCCGCGCGGGACGCCGACCTCGACGACGAAGCATCCACCGGGCCCGAGATGGCTCGCGGCGTTTTCGAAGCAGGCGACCTGATCCTCTTGCGTGGTCAGATTCATGATGGTGTTGAAGACGACGTACGCGAGAGAGAACGTCCCGTCGACGCGGGTCGTCGCGAAGTCGCCGATCGTGACGGGTATCGCCTCTCCGCCGGGGTTCGCCCGCAGCCGCGCGACCATCGCCTCGGAGAGGTCGATGCCGTGCACGGGAACGCCGCGCTCGGCGAGGGGCAGCGCGATGCGACCGGTGCCGATCCCGAGCTCGAGTGCGGCCCCGTCGCCGGCGAGATCGGCGAGGAAGTCCACGTTGGCGGCGATGACGCCGGGCTCGCCCCGCTCTCCGAGCCCGGCGTCGTACCGTGCCGCGACCTCTTCGCCGAAGTAGTCGGGCTTCACATCAGCCACTTCGCTTCAGCTTCCCGTGCTTCTTCGCGTGCACCTCGCCGCGATGGAAGATCGCGAGCCCGATCGGCGTAGCCGCCACCGCGATGATCAGCAGCGGCCACACGTCCGCCCAGACGAGCCCGGTTCCGCTGACGATCGAGGCGCGGTCGCCGCGCAGCGCGTACGTCGCCGGCGACAGCTTCGAGATCAGCTGCATCCAGTGCGGCATCACCGCCACGGGGTAGTAGACGCCCGAGACGACGAGCATCAGGCCCTGCGCGACGAAGCCGAGCTGCGCGCCCTTCTCGGGCGAGACGAGCGGCAGGACCGACGTCATCATCCCGATCCCGATGAACGACAGCGACGCGATCGCGAGGAGCGCGAACGCGGCACCGTAGTTCGCGTGCGGGAGGTGCAGGCCGAGGAACAGCACGACGGCGAAGAAGAGGATCGTCGCGCGGATCAGCCCGTACAGCACGGCGAACGCTCCCTGGCCGCCCAGATGCATGACGCGCGAGATCGGCGCCATGAACGTGTACTCGATCGTCCCTTCCCAGCGCTCCCACGCGACCGTCTCGGTCATGAACTCGAAGATGATCCCGAGGAACGCCCAGATCACGGCGCCGACGAGGAGCCGGGTCGCGAGGGTGTTCTCGGCGGCGTGCGTCAGGTGCACGGACCGCGCGATGAACACGATCGTGAGGGTGTTCGCGATCGTCCAGAACATGAACGCGACGTCCCAGAGGAAGTAGCGCTTCGTGAGATAGACGTTTCGCTCGACGATGCCCCCGAGCCCGATCAGCTCGCTGCGCATCGTGGCTCCGATGGCACTCATCCGAACACCTCCCTGTACTCGTCGTCCTCGTCGTCGTGCTCCTCCTCGAACGCCCGGCCGGTGGCGGCGAAGAACGCCTCCTCGAGCGTCTCGACGTCGTAGCGCCGCTTCACGTCCGCGACGGGCTCGAGGAAGAGGAGCTCGCCACGGTCGAGCAGGCCGACGCGGTCGGCGAGCGCCTCCGCCTCCGCCATGTCGTGCGTGCAGAGGAGGATGGTCGCGTCGTGCGTGGCGCGCACCTCGCGGACGAACTCCTGCACCTCCAGCTTCGAGCGCGGGTCGAGGCCCGTCGTCGGCTCGTCGAGCAGCAGGAGCACCGGCGACGTCAGCAGCGCCCGCGCGAGCGCGACCTTCTGCTGCATGCCGCGGGACAGGCTCTGCATCGACTCGCCGCGCCGGTCGGGCGGGAAGCCGACCTTGGCGAGGATCTCCGGGACCGCGGTGCGGGTCACCGACGGCGGCATGCCGTAGAAGCGCGCGGCGTACGAGAGGTTCTCCTCCGCCGACATCCTCTTGAAGAAGCTCGCCTCGACCGACACGCGGTTGACGAGCCTTCGGATCGTGCGCGAGTCGCGCACGACGTCGTTCCCGAAGACGCGGGCCGACCCGCCGTCGTCGATCAGCAGGGTCGACAACAGGCGGACGAGCGTCGACTTGCCCGACCCGTTCTGGCCGAGGATGGCGACGCACTCGCCGCGGGCGATCGTGAACGTGACGTCGTTCAGCGCCGGCATGCGCCGCCTGCGGCGCGAGAACACGCTCGTCCCCTTCGCGCGCCGCCGGA
Source organism: Gaiellaceae bacterium (assembly GCA_036260475.1). Lineage (GTDB taxonomy): Bacteria > Actinomycetota > Thermoleophilia > Gaiellales > Gaiellaceae > Palsa-739. The sequence continues at coordinate 15,882 of DATAMX010000042.1, forward strand.
AGACCTTCGTCAGATGCTCGACGTCGACGGCAGGGACGTCCCGGCGGACGGATGTGCTCGATGACATGGGTGTTGCGAGGACGGACATGCTGCTCACTCCTTTTCCCCGGTGCCGGACACGTTGTCTGGCACCGGACTGCTTGGAAAAACGACCAGGGAACGGAGAACGGGAGACCGCCGGGACGGCGGTGCGCGGACCTAACGGTGGCCGCGCGTGGCCGCCGGGCTGCCGAGGCAACCCGCCGGGACCGTGTTCATCACGTTCAGGAACAACATGGCCTGCGAACGATAGGCGCTTAACCGCACAACGTCAAATTCACGCCGCGTGCAGCGGTTCGTCGTCGTCGTGCGCTTCGTCCGGCGGCGGCCGGTGGTCGTCGAGCCACGCGACGATCTCCGGCTCGCGCAGCAGCAGCTCGACGACGGTTGCCTCATCGCGTTCATCGCTCATGCGTCCTCCTCGACGTCGTGAATGAAGAACAACCCGTGCTTCGACTGGCCGGTCGCTTTCTTCAGGTCGGGGTACTCGACGATCTCCGGCGAGATGCGAGCTCCCGCCACGACGTAGCGCACGGTCTCGCCGGTGTCGTTGCGGATCTCGTGCGCGCCGGCGGGCCCGGTCGGGAAGTGGACGGTCTCGCCCTCGTCCAGCTGCCGCTCCCCGTCGAGGGTGCGGAGGGTGGGCCGGCCGCGCAGCACGATCAGGAGCTCCTCGGAGCCGTGGTGGAAGTGGAAGACCATGAAGTTGCCACGCTCGAGCTCGTACAGGGTCGCGCCCAGCTGCGGCCCGCTCGGAACGAGGCGCTTCGCCAGCCCGCCGCCGCCCGACCAGTCCTCCGCCTGCGTCCCCCAGTCGTCGTCCCAGATGTTCATGCCGGGACCCTCGCAGACAAAGAGGACACCTTCTGGCATGTTTCTCCTCTAGGCTCGAACAATCGTGCGCGCCACTCGTCTCGTCTCCCTCCTGCTCCTCCTGCAGACCCGCGGGCAGCTGACTGCGGCCGACATCGCCGAGCGGCTGGAGGTGTCCGTCCGCACCGTGCACCGCGACGTCGAGTCGCTCGCGGCCGCGGGCGTGCCGGTCGAGGCGCTGCGGGGGCCCGCGGGCGGCTACCGCCTCGCGGGCGGGTACCGCACCCGCCTGACCGGCTTGACGGGCGACGAGGCGGAGGCGCTCTTCGCCGCCGGGATGCCGGGCCCGGCGGCCGAGCTCGGGCTCGGCGGCGAGCTCGCCGCCGCCCGGTTGAAGCTGCTCGCGGCGCTCCCGTCCGAGCTCCAGGAGCGGGCCACGAGGGCGCAGCGGCTCTTCCACCTGGACGCGCGCGGCTGGTTCCGCGCCGAGGACAGCGTTCCCCACCTGCCTGAGCTGGCATCCGCCGTCTGGCGCGGCTGCCGGGTGCGGATCCGCTACCGCGAGGGCAACCGCGTCGTCCAGCGCACGATCGACCCGCTCGGGCTCGTGCTCAAGGCAGGAGCCTGGTATCTCGTCGCGCACCGGGTGGCCGGGATGCGGGTGTACCGCGTCTCGCGCGTCGCCTCCGTGCGCGCCCTCGATGAGACGTGTGCGCGGCCTGACGGCTTCGAGCTGTCGGCGTACTGGCACGAGTGGTCGCGCGCGTTCGAGGAGAGCCGGCCACGCGTGGAGGTGACTGTGCGCGGCGCGAAGGGCGTCCGCGCCATGACCTTCGAGAGCCTCGGCAGCGCGCAGCGCGAGCTGCTCCGGTTCGGCCCGGACCTCGAAGTCCTCGAGCCCGTGGAGCTGCGGACGCGGATCGCGGAGACGGCCCGCGCGGTTGCGGCGCTATACGTTTCGTGACGTGCCCTCGCTCTCGACGTACGCCGTCTTCCTCGCCACCGCCATGGCGCTGCTGCTCGTTCCCGGGCCCGCCGTCCTGTACGTCGTCACCCGCAGCATCGAGATGGGGCGGGCGGGCGGGGTCGCCTCGGTGGCGGGCATCACCACTGGGACCTTCGTCCACGTCGGGCTCGCGACGGCGGGGCTCTCGTCCCTGATCCTCGCTTCGAAGGCCGCCTTCGACGCGGTCAAGTACGTCGGCGCCGCCTACCTGATCGTCCTCGGCGCCCGCCGGCTGCTGACGAAGGCGGAGGACCGGGTCGAGGCGGACGGCCCTCCGCGCACCCGCAGGCGCGCGTACACGCAGGGCATCGTCGTGAATCTCACGAACCCGAAGACGATCGTCTTCATCTTCGCGTTCGTCCCGCAGTTCGTCGATCCGAACGCGCGGCACGTCTGGGTGCAGGTGCTCGTCCTCGGGCTCAGCTTCGCCTGCCTCGGCTTCCTGAGCGACAGCGCGTATGCCCTCGCCGCCGGAGCGGTGGCCGACCGGTTGCGGGGCTCCCGCCGGATCGCCCGCTTCGAGCGGTGGTTCGGCGGGTCGATGCTCATCGGGCTCGGCGTCGCGGCCGCCGCCTGGACGCCCGGCCGCTCCCGCTGATACATTTCCGGCGGGCGTTCGCCGAGGACGGCGGCCGCCGAGGCAATGGGGCCTCACGACTCGCGGAGTCGTGGGGCTTTTTTTGTTGGTCCGACAAGGAGCCCGAGATGACCAAGTTCAAGCTGGAGTACATCTGGCTCGACGGATACGAGCCCACCCCCAACCTGCGCAGCAAGACGAAGATCGTCGCCTTCGCGAAGACGCCGACTCTCGACGAGCTGCCGCTGTGGAACTTCGACGGAAGCTCGACGCGGCAGGCGGAGGGCTCGAGCTCCGACTGCTTCCTGCAGCCGGTCGCGGTCTTCCCCGATCCGGCGCGCGACAACGGGCTGCTCGTCATGTGCGAGGTGCTGACGCCGGACGGATCGCTGCACCCGTCGAACAGCCGCGGGACGATCCCCGACGATCCAGACGCGTGGTTCGGCTTCGAGCAGGAGTACTTCCTGTACCGCGACGGCGCGCCGCTCGGGTTCCCGAAGGAGGGCTTCCCCGCTCCGCAGGGCGAGTACTACACCGGCGTCGGCTACAAGAACGTGGGCGACGTTGCACGCGGCATCGTCGAAGAGCACATCGAACTCTGTCTCGCCGCAGGCATCGAGCTCGAGGGCATCAACGCCGAGGTCGCGAAGGGCCAGTGGGAGTTCCAGATCTTCGGCAAGGGCTCCAAGCGCGCCGCCGACGAGCTCTGGATCGCGCGGTATCTGCTCATGCGCCTGTGCGAGCGCTACGGCGTGGACGTCAACTGGCACTGCAAGCCGCTCGGCGCCGAGCTGGACTGGAACGGCTCCGGGCTGCACACGAACTTCTCGACGAAGTACATGCGCGAGGTCGGCGGGGAGGCGTACTTCGCGGATCTCATGTCCGCATTCGACGTCTACAAGCACGATCACATCGCCGTCTACGGCCCGGACAACCATCTGCGCTTGACCGGCCTGCACGAGACGCAGTCGATCGACAAGTTCAACCACGGGGTGGCGGACCGGGGCGCGTCGGTCCGGGTCCCGCACAGCTTCGTGCAGGACGGTTACCGCGGCTATCTCGAGGACCGGCGGCCGAACTCGCTCGGCGACCCGTACCGCATCGCCGGGCGCATCCTTCAGACGATCGAGACGGTGCCGACCTTCGCCGAGGAGGTCGTGGCGGCGTAGTCGCGATGGAGATCCGGGAGCTGGACGAGTCGGACTGGCCGGCCGTCTCCGCGGTCTACGCCGAGGGCATCGCGACCGGGAACGCGACGTTCGAGAGCGACGTACCGACGTGGGAGCGCTGGAACGCAGCGCACCCGTCGCTGCGGCTCGTCGCCGAGCTGGACCGGGACGTGGTCGGCTGGGCGGCCGTGTCTCCGTACTCGGACCGGCACTGCTATCGCGGCGTCGCGGAGGAGAGCGTGTACGTCGGCGCGGCGGCCCGAGGGAAGGGCGTCGGCCGCGCGCTGCTCGAGGAGCTCGTCGCGCGCGCAGACGCGGCCGGCTACTGGACGCTGCTCGCCGGCGTCTTCCCGGAGAACGAGGCGAGCCTCGCGCTCCATGCGTCCGTCGGCTTCCGCGTCGTCGGCGTGCACGAGCGGCTGGGCGAGCGCGACGGCGTCTTCCGCGACGTCGTCTGGCTCGAGCGGAAGCCGCCTACCACCAGTCGTTGACGAGCTCGGCGTCGTTCCGCTCGCCGACCGGGCCGCCGACGGCGATGAACTCGACGCCGTCCGGACCGGCCTCGATCCCGCGCATCGTCTCCGGGTCGACGCGCAGCGCGTCCAACTGCTGCAGCTCGACCGTCTCCTCGTCGAGCTTGACCGTCGCGCTCCCGGAGAGCACGACGTAGATCTCCTCCTGCGTCGCGTGCTTGTGACCGATGGGGATGCGGAAGCCCGGCTGCTGGCGCTGGTAGCTCACCGCCACCTTCGTCGATCCGAGGGGCTTGCGCGCGAAGCGCGCCTCCAGGTCGGGCGACAGCCCGAACGCCGACGCTGCGTCGTCCACGTCCTTGAGGTTCTTGTGCGTGTAGCCCATCAGTCCACGTATATCGGAGTCCCGACCGGCACGAGCGGATAGAGCTGCTCGACGTCGGCGATCGTCATGCGGATGCACCCGTGCGAGGCCGCGTGCCCGATCGACCACGTCTCGTCGGTGCCGTGGATGCCGGCGCCGTCCCAGAACCCCATCCAGCGCGCCTTGATCGGATCGGACGGCCCCGGCGGGATGACGCGCCCGGCGAGCGACCCTGCCCAGGCGCTGTTCGGAACGTGCCAGGAGGGGTCGATCTGCTTGTCGTTGATCCGGTACAGGCCCGCTGGCGTCTCCAGTCCCGCCTGCCCGACGGCGATCGCGTATGTCTTTGCGAGCTTCAGGGCGCGGTAGAGGCGCAGTGTGAACGCCTCGCGATCGACGAGGATGAACGCGGGATAGCGCCTCGGAAGGGTTGCCGCCGTCCAGCGCGGCTCCACGGTGCGGACGGGAACCGCGATCGTGCGCGGCCCCGTCGGACGCAGAAGGGCGGCGGCGACCTCGGCGCGAAGCGCCGGCCGGTCGACGGCCACGCCCGTCCTCTCGGGGACGACGTGTAGCGACGTCGCCGTCGGGACGACGGTCGCCGGTCGCGCGGGGCGGTCGACCACCAGTGCGACGTTCGCGACAGTGCGCGCGAGCACCGCCGGCGACAACGTCGCCCGCAGCGGGATCGCGGCTCGTACGCGCCGGCCCTCGAGATCGCGCAGTAACCGGTGCGCGAGGCCGCCGCCGTGGCTCTCCTCCACCGCCTGCGCGAGCATTCCGTCGACGTCGACGCGCAGTCCGGCGCGGTAGGGGTCGACGACGAAGGAATGGTTACCGGCGGTGAGCCGGAGCGGACGCTCGAGGGCGCGGACGATTCGCTGCTCGAGGAGCGCGTGTGCCCGGTCGGCGTGCATCCCGCCCACGTCGAGGCCGGCGACCGTGATGCCCGTCGCGAGCACGTCGGCCCGCCCGTTCTCCCAGAAGTAGGCGTAGGCGCCCCCCGCCGTGATCGCCACCGCCACGGCCGCCAGCAGGATGCCGGTGGCGACGAGAAGCCGTCTGCGCATTCCCTGCGCGTTGTACCCGCTGTCACGAAGGAAAACAACAACAATCCCTGCATGCGCTACCAGTTCGTCGACTGCCGCTGGGAGCTGGGAGCGCCGGATCGAGGGCACCGGCTCTATCTCGCCGGTCACGTACCGGGCGCCTCCTTCCTCGATGTCGACGCCGACCTGTCGGATCTGTCGGTCGCCGAAGCCGGACGCCATCCGCTCCCGTCCGCCGAGCGGTTTCAGGTGGCAGCGTCCCGGGCGGGCATCGGACCCGGGGTCCTCGTGGTGGCCTACGGGTCGATGGGTGGCGCGGAACGCCTCTGGTGGCTGCTCCGGCACTTCGGGCACGACGACTGCGCCGTCCTCCTCGGCGGCATCGACGCCTGGGCCGGCCCGCTTGCGACCGGCGAAGAGGAGGTAGCCCCAGCCGTCTTTGTGACGCAGGAGCGTGCCGGCGACACGATCGCTGCGGACCAGCTGGCGCGCCGGCTCGCCGATCCGGGGCTCGTGCTCGTCGACGCCCGCACCGCCGCGCGCTGGCGTGGCGAGCCGAACCCGGTCGACGCGAAGCCGGGCCGGATCCCGGGCGCGCTGAACGCGCCGTGGAACGAGCCGCAGCCGGAGCTGCCGGACGGCGAGCTCGTTGCGTACTGCGGCTCGGGCGTCACCGCGTGCGTCGTGCTGCACCGGGCGTTCCTCGCAGGTCGCGATGGCGTGCTCTACCCCGGCTCGTGGAGCGACTGGTCCCAGCGGCCGCTCCCGATCGAACGGAGCTAGCCCAATGCGTAGGTGACCGTGACGGTCGCCTGCACGTCCTCGGTGCCGGGCTGGATCGGCGTGCTGACCTTCGGCGCTGCCCCGGCCGTGAACGGGAGCGGTGTCTCGCCCCCGCCCTCGACGATCGAGACCACGCCGCCGAGCGTTCGTCCCGCCGCGTCGGCGAGCGCCTGCGCCTTCGTCTTCGCCTGCGCGACGGCGGCTTTCAGCGCGTTGTCGTAGAGGGCGTCCTGGGACGAAAGCGACAGCGACGGGCCGGAGACGCCGTTCGCACCCGCGCCGACCGCCGCGTCGACGACCGAGCCCGCCTTCGCAATCGCGAGCTTCGTCACCGCGATCGAGTCGAAAGCGGTGTAGCCGACGATCGACGTCCCGTCGTTCGACGTGACTGCATTGAGCGACACCTGCGTCGTCTGGATGTCCGCCGCCGCGACGCCGGCGCCCTCCACCGCCGCGATGACCGCCTTTGTGTCGGTCGCGTTGCGGTCGAGCGCCGCCGCCGCCGTCGCGCCCTTCGTCTGGACGGTGAAGTCGAACTCCGCCTGGTCGGGGACGGCGGTGACGGTGCCCGTCCCCTGGACGGTGACCGTGTCGCCGGTCGAGCCGGCGCTCGTGGTGGCTGCATCGGCGCCTCCGGCGAGCAGCGCGACGAGGAGTGCGAGAGCGACGAGAAGCTTCATGCCCGTCATACGCTGCCGGGCACGCCGGATGTCACACCGGTGTCAGACACGAAGGTCGGTGTCTGACACCGAACAGGGTCTACGCGGCGGCGGTGGACGTGCCGAGCTCGCCGAGGTACTGCGTCCAGCCGTGCGGGATGCGCGGAGCCGCGAGCTTGATGAACAGCACCGGCTGCGGCGGCCGCGGCGGCGTCCGCAGCTCCATGCCCGCCTGCTCCAGCGTCCGGTCGCCCTTGCGCAGGTTGCACGGCGCGCAGGCGGTGACGACATTCTCCCAGATGGACTCGCCGCCTTTCGAACGCGGGACGACGTGGTCGAGGGTCAGCCGGCCGCCCGAGGTGCCGCAGTACACGCAGCGCCAGCCGTCCCGTGCGAACAGCGCCCGCCGGGAGATCTTCCGTTGGATCGCCCGCGGCACACGGACGTAGGTCACGAGCCGGATCACGTGCGGCCGGATGAAGCTGCCCGTCGCCGATCGCAGCGGCTGGTCGAGATGCTCGATCACCTC
>DATAMX010000058.1:0-13478 GCA_036260475.1 Gaiellaceae bacterium
GCCGCGCGAGCGGCCTGGAGAGCGTCCTCGACGCGGTGCTTCTTCTCCTTCATCTCCGTCTCGGTCGAAGCGCCGACCTTGACGACGGCGACGCCGCCGGACAGCTTCGCGAGGCGCTCCTGGAGCTTCTCGCGATCGAAGTCGGAGTCGGTGTTCTCGATCTCCGCCTTCAGCTGCTTGATCCGGCCCTTGATGGCGTCGGACTCGCCGGCACCGTCGATGATGGTGGTCGAGTCCTTGTCGACGACCACGCGGCGGGCCTTGCCCAGCTGCGAGATCTTCGTGTTCTCGAGCTTGAGGCCCATCTCCTCGGTGATGACCTCGGCACCCGTGAGGATGGCGATGTCCTCGAGCATCCGCTTGCGGCGGTCACCGAAGCCCGGCGCCTTGACGGCGACGGCCTGGAAGGTGCCGCGCAGCTTGTTGACGACGATCGTCGCGAGCGACTCGCCCTCGACGTCCTCGGCCACGATCAGCAGCGGACGGCCGGCCTGGATGACCTGCTCGAGCACGGGCAGGAGATCCTTGACCGCGCCGATCTTCTGGTTGGCGACGAGGACGAACGGCTCGTCCAGCACCGCTTCCATCCGCTCGGCGTCGGTGATCATGTACGGCGAGAGGTAGCCCTTGTCGAACTGCATGCCCTCCGTGAACTCGAGCTCGAGGCCGAGAGTCTGGCCCTCCTCGACGTTCACGACGCCGTCCTTGCCGACCTTCTCGATCGAGTCCGCGATCACGTCGCCGATCTCGCGCTCGCGCGAGGAGACGGTCGCCACGCGGGCGATGTCCTCCTTGCCGGAGACGCTCTTCGACTGCGACTTGAGGTTCTCGACGACTGCGTCGACGGCCTTCTCGATGCCGCGCTTGAGACCCATCGGGTTCGCGCCTGCGGCAACGTTCTTCAGGCCCTCGCGAACGATCGCCTGAGCGAGCACGGTCGCGGTGGTGGTGCCGTCACCGGCGACGTCGTTCGTCGCAGTGGCGACCTCGCGCACGAGCTGTGCGCCCTGGTTCTCGAAGACGTCCTCGACCTCGATCTCGCGGGCGATGGTGACGCCGTCGTTCGTGATGGTGGGCGCGCCGAACTTCTTGTCGAGCACGACGTAGCGCCCCTTCGGGCCAAGGGTGACCTTGACCGCGTCGGCGAGGGTGTTCACGCCGCGCTCGAGAGCGCGCCGTGCATCCTCGTTGAACTTCAGCTCCTTGTGAGCCATGTCTTGTTCAGTCCTCCCTAACTACGACTTTGCGCCGGCCAACTCGCGCGTCCCGACGACCTTTGCGAGAACATCGCTCTCGCGCAGGATCAGGTACTCGTCCACGCCGACCTTGATCTCGGTCCCGCCGTACTTGGAGAAGACGATCTCGTCGCCTTCCTCCAGGTCCATGGGGACGAACTTGCCGTCGTCGTCCCGGCTGCCCGGGCCGACTGCGAGGACGCGGCCGCGCTGCGGCTTCTCCTTCGCGGTGTCCGGCAGCACGATGCCGCTGCTCGTGACGTCCTCTTCATCGAGGACTTCGACGATCAGGCGGTCACCAAGCGGCTTCAGGTTCATACCAACTGCCTCCTGACTGCGACCTTGTGACACTGTCTGGCACTCTCACCCCGAGAGTGCTGAGCCATTGTACGGTCGGAGGCCCGGTCCCGCAAGCGCTAGAACACCCGGCATGAAACGGGAGCTCTCGGCGGGCGGCGTGCTCCTCCGAACGGTGGCCGGGAGACCGCACTTCGCCGCCGTCCGGCCGCAGGGCAAGCCGGTCGGGACGTGGGTGCTCCCGAAGGGGAACATCGACCCGGGCGAGAAGCCGCCGGAGACGGCCGTCCGCGAGGTGCTCGAGGAGACCGGCGTCGAGGGCCGGATCGTCGAGAAGCTCGGCGACGTCAAGTACGTCTACACGTGGGACGGCGAGCGGATCTTCAAGGTGGTGAGCTTCTTCCTCCTCCGGGCCGGCCGCGGGCGGATCGGCGAGATCGAGGACGCGATGCGCGTCGAGGTGGCCGAGGCCCGCTGGCTGCCGCTCGACGATGGGCCCCGCCTGCTCGCCTACGGCGGTGAGCGCGAGATGGCGGCGAAGGCCCGCGATAAGGTCGCCGGCGGATGATCAACGTCGCCGACTATCTCGAAGCCGCCTCGGCGAAGGTCGATCCGCGCATCTGGTGCTACTTCGAGGGCGGCGCCGGCGACGAGGTGACGCTGCGGGCGAACGTCGCCTCGTACTCCCGCTGGCGCTTCCGGCCGCGCATGCTCGTCGACGTCGCCGAGGTGAGCACGGCGACGACCCTGCTCGGGACACCGGTCTCCTCGCCCCTCGGCGTCGCGCCGTTCGCGATGCAGCGGCTGATCGACCCGGAAGGAGAGGTGGCGACCGCGCGCGCGGCGGCGAAGGCCGGCGCACTCATGTGCGTCTCCACGCTGACGACGAGCACGCACGCCGAGATCGCCGTTGCCGGCGAGGGGCCGCGCTGGCTCCAGCTCTACGTCCTCCGCGACCGGCAGCGGACGCGCGACCACATCCACGAGGCACGCGAGGCGGGCTACTCCGCCGTCGTCGTCACCGTCGACCTCCCGTACGTCGGCCGGCGCGAACGCGACCTGCGCCTCGGGTTCCCGAACCCGCCGCCCGACCTCCCGCTGCCCTACGCGAGCCTGTTCGAGACGTCGCCTTCGCTGACGTGGCGCGACCTCGAATGGATCCGCGGCGAGATGCCGCTCCCGCTCGTTATCAAGGGGATCCTCACGCGCGAGGACGCCGTCCTCGCCGTCGAGCACGGCGCGGACGCGGTGTGGGTCTCGAACCACGGCGGCCGGCAGCTGGACGGAGTGGCCGCCGGGCTCGACGCGCTGCCGGAGGTATCGGAGGCCGTTGCGGAACGGTGCGAGGTGTACGTCGACGGTGGCATCCGACGCGGGAACGACGTCCTCAAGGCGCTCGCACTCGGTGCGCGCGCCGCGTTCGCCGGCCGCGCCTTCGCGTGCGGCCTCGCGGTGGGCGGCGAGGCCGGCGTCGCGTCGGTGCTCTCGCTCCTCAACGCCGAGATCGGGCTCGGGCTCGGGCTTCTCGGGTGCACGTCTCCCGGTCAGGTGACGCGGAGCCACGTCGAAGCGGCCCTCCCATATGATTTGCCCGCTTGAGCGGGCACCGCGAGCCTATGTACGCACTCAACTTCTACTCACCCATGGTCGCCGACCAGCTGCGCACCGGCCGCAAATCGGCCACCATCCGCCTGGGCGACAAGTCGGGGAAGTACAAGAAGGGCATGGTCGTGAAGGTGCTGTGCGGAAACCGCTTCAGCGCCCGCGAGTTCGTCTTCGACGCCGTCATCGACAAGGTCGAGGTGAAGACCCTCGGCGAGCTGTCGCCGCGCGAGATCGAGCACGACAACCCGGAGATCCGCCGCACGGACGAGATGGCGACGTTCCTCGGGCAGCTGTACAACCGCGACGTCGCGACCGACGCCGTCGTCACCGTGATCCGCTTCTCGCAGATCCTCAGCGGGCCCGTCGTCCCCGGCTTCGACAACGAGCTGTTCTAGACGCTACGGCGCCTTGGCGCCCGCGCTCAGCGCCGCGGCGGTCGCCGAGCCGGCATGCGCCGTCACGAGCGCCGCGAGCTCGTGGCCCGAATCGGCCGACGTCGACGTGTACGACGCGGACGTCGCGCCGGCGATCACGACGCAGATGCGGCCGTTCGCGTTGCAGCGCTCCCACTGATATGTCGTTGACGCAGGGGTCGCCGTCCACGCGCCCGCGCCGACGGTGAGCGTCTGCCCCTGGATGACGATCGTCGGCTGAGCCGTCGACGCGAGCGTCGCAGCGGAGGCGGCGACGGGACCGACGAGCGACGCGTACGCCGGCGTCTTCGCGGTCGCGTCCGCAGCCGTCACCGTGAGCCCGATCGTCCTGCCGGCATCTGGTTTCGCGAGGCGATACGTCTGCTTCGTGGCACCGTGCACGGACGAGCAGTGCGCGCCAGTCGCATCGCAGCGATACCACTGGAACGCATACGTGATGGGCGCCGTGCCGGTCCACCGGCCGGTCGTGCCGGCGAGCTGCTGCCCGACCTTCACCACCCCGGTGACCGCCGGCGGCATCGTGGCGGCGAGCACCGGCGGCGCGGCGACCGCATCGCTCGCGACGCTCAGTGCCGCCTGCGTCTTCCCGGAGACCGTGGCGGTGACGAGGGCGGCGAGAGCGTGCCCGACGTCGGCCGCGACCGGAACGTACGTCGCCGCAGCCGCCCCCGCGATAGCCGTGCAGATGCGACCGTTCGCGTTGCAGCGCTGCCACGCGTACGAGACCGACGCAGCGCTCGGCGTCCACCCGCCCGGCGTCACGGTCAACGCCTGACCCTGCACGGCCTTGCCGCTCAGCGCGGGCTGGGCCGTCGATGCGAGCGCCGACGCAGGGGCGACGGGCCCGACGAGGGACGCGTACACCGGGCTGCCGCCGATCTGGACCGTGAGGCCGAGCGTGTGACCTGCGTCCTTCGCCACGACTGTGTACGTCGCCTTGACGGCGCCGTGCACGGAGCTGCAATGCGCACCGGAGGGGTCGCACCGATACCACTGATACGCGGTCGCTCCGGCGGTCGTCCCCGTGAGTCGCTGTCCGACCTGGGCGGTGCCGGTGACCGGCGGCCGCGCGCTCGCGCCCGTCGCCGGGACCGGAGTGGTGCTCGTGGTCGTGGTCGTGGTCGTGACCGGCGGCGCTCCGCCGGCGACGACGGCGGTGGGCACGCTGAGCACCACCTGGGACGCAGTCCCCACCGTTCCCTGGAGACGCGCGACGAGCGTGTGGCCCACGTCGGCGGCCACCGGAACGTACGACGATGCAGTGGCGGCGGCGATCGCCACGCACGCGCGGCCGACGGCACTGCAGCGCAACCACGAATACGCGATCGCAGTCGGCGGCTTCGTCCAGATGCCCGCGGTCGCGTTGAGCGTCGCGCCGACCGACGCCGTGCCGCTGACGAACGGCCTTCCGATGTTCGCGAGTGCCGACGCAGCTGCGATCGGCCCGATGAGGCCCGCGTGGGCGACGGTCGAGCCGGAGGCATCCTTCGCCGTCACGACGAGCCCGAGCGCCTTGCCGACATCGGCCGGCGTGAGCGGATACGTCAGACGCGTCGCGCCGGCGACCGGCGTGCAGTTGTTCCCCGCGGCGTCGCAGCGATCCCACCGATACGCGTAGGAGATCGTCCCGCTGCCGGTCCAGGTGCCGTTCGTCCCCGTGATCTGCTCGCCCACGCGCGCGGTGCCGACCACCGCCGGGAGCGCTTTGGCGACGGGGCCGGCCGCCGTCGGTGCGGCGGCGGCGGGCGCCGCGAGCACGAAGGCGAGCACGAGGATGCGAAGCGCGTTGCGCATGGTTCCACTGAGACAGGATGCGCTACGCGCCGGATACGACTCAGCGGCGGCGCTTGATCGGCGAGCCGAAGAGCTCGTCGGGGCGGATCGGCTTGCCGCACGCTTCGCAGTCGACGGCCGCGATGGACGAGAACGCCGCTCCGCAGCTGGGGCAGCGCCGGAGCAGCGTGCCGCCGCATTGAGGGCATTCGTCCGGCACGTCGTCCTCGAACTCCTCGAACCACCGCCGGGCCGCGCCGCACCTCAGGCACACGGCGACCCAGTCGCCGAGCACCTTGCGCCGTTCCTCGCGCAGCCAGTCGGACGCCTTGCCCACGACCTGACTGTAGCCTCGCTCCATGCCGCAGCCGGAGCTCTGTTCGCTCGTCTCCGCCCTCTGGCTCGACAACGACGCCAACCGGTGAGCGCAACGCCGTACCCGAAGATCGAGCTGCACGTCCATCTCGAGGGGACGGTGCGCGCGCACACGCTGCTGCAGATCGCAAAGCGCAACGACTACCCGCTGCCGGCCGACACGGTCGAGGGCCTCGCCGAGCTCTACCGCTTCCGCGACTTCCGCCACTTCATCGAGGTGTGGGTCCTCACGACGAACGCGCTTCAGACCGCGGAGGACTTCCGCCAGATGGTCGTGGACTATGCGGCCGAAGCCGCGGCGCACGGCGCGGTCTACGTCGAAGGGATCTTCAGCCCCGCCGAGCGCGTCCGCCGCGGCGTCTCCTGGCAATCCGCGTACGAGGGCGTCTGCGACGGGGCGCAGGCGGCGCGCGAGCTGCACGGCGTCGAGGTGCGGCTGACCCCGGACATCCCGCGCGGGTTCACACAGGAGGAGGCGCGCGCGACGGTGGAATGGGCCGCGCGCTACCGGGACCGGGGCGTCGTGGCGGTCGGTCTCGGCGGCCTCGAGGCGGAGTTCCCGCCCGAGCCGTACGCGGACGTCTTCGCTCTCGCGCGCTCGCTCGGCCTCGGCTCGGTCCCGCACGCGGGCGAAGTCGCCGGCGCCGCCTCGGTCCGCGGCGCGCTCGAAGCGCTCGGCGCCGACCGGCTGCGGCACGGCATCCGCGCCGAGGAGGACCCCGGGCTCGTGCGCGAGCTCGCCGGCCGAGGCACCGTCCTCGACGTCTGCCCGCTGTCCAACCTCCGCACCGGGGCCGTCGCCCGCCTGGCCGACCATCCACTGCCGCGCCTCGTCGCCGCCGGCGTGCGTTGCTCGATCTCGACGGACGACCCGGCCATGTTCGACACCGATCTCTCCCGCGACTACGAGGCGGCGGAGTCGTTCGGGCTGTCGCCCCGCTCCTTCTACGAGGCCGGGGTGGCCGGTGCGCTGTGCGACGAGGAGACCCGGGCACGGCTCCAAGCCGTCGGCGCCGAGTACGCCTGGCGTTAGAGTTCAGCCCCGATGGCGGTCGCGAGAGAAGCGGAGCCCGTCGGCTCGCTCCACGAAGTGCGTGAAGCGGGCCTCGACCGCGAGGATCTCCTCGGCGTCTACCGCAACCTGGTGATCACCCGCGGCGTGGAGGAGCGCGGCCACATCCTCTACCGGCAGGGGAAGATCCCCGGCTCCTTCTACACCGGCCGCGGCAACGAAGCCGCCGCCGTCGGCGTCGCCACCGCGATGAAGCAGGAGGACGTCGGGACGCCGCTCCATCGCGACATGGGAGTGCACATCACGCGCGGCGTCGAGCCGTGGCGCATCTTCGCGCAGTACATGGGACGCGCCGACGGCCCGACGAAGGGCCGCGACGGCAACGTCCACATGGCCGACGCGCAGCTCGGGCTCATCGCGATGGTGAGCCACCTCCCGGCAATGCTCCCCGTCGCCGTCGGCGCAGCACTTGCATTCCGCATCCGCGAGGAAGCGCGCGTCGCGCTCGCGTGGTTCGGCGAAGGCGCCTCGGCGCGCGGCGACACCCATGAGGGAATGACGTTTGCGGGAACGCGTGAGCTGCCGGTCGTCTTCGTGTGCGACAACAACCAGTGGGCGTACTCGACGCCGACGCACCTCGAATACGCGACCGAGCACGTCGCCGACCGCGCGCAGGCGTACGGCTTCGAAGGCGTCGTCGTCGACGGCACGGACGTCCTCGCCGTCTACCGCGAGGCGAGGCGCGCGATCGAGAAGGCGCGCGCCGGCGGCGGCCCGACGCTGCTCGAGTGCCTGACGCTCCGCATGGAAGGCCATGCGGTGCACGACGACGCGTTCTACGTGCCGAAGGTGATGTTCGAGAAGTGGGCCGAATCCGATCCTCTCGAGCGCTTTCGGACCTGGCTGCGCGCGAACGTCGACATGACCGACGAGGAAGAGGACGAGATCTCGACCGGCGTGAAGAAGCTCCTCAACGACGCGCTCAAGCGCGCGGAGGATTCGCCGATGCCCGACGCGAGCGACCTCACGGCCGGCGTGTACGCGACCGGCGAAGACCTCGACACGCCGCACCACAAGTAATGGCCGAGCTCACGTATCTCCAGGCGATCTCCGACGGGCTCCGCACCGAGATGCGGCGCGACAAGCGCGTCTTCCTCATCGGCGAGGACGTCGGCGTGTACGGCGGGGCGTTCAAGGTATCGCTCGGGTTCCAGGAGGAGTTCGGGCCGTGGCGCGTGATCGATGCACCGCTGGCGGAGACCGCGATCATCGGTGCCTGCACGGGCGCCTCGATGATGGGGCTCCGCCCGGTGGCCGAGATGCAGTTCGCCGACTTCATCTCCTGCGCGTGGGACCAGCTTGTCACCGTCGCGGCGAAGCAGCGCTGGCGTGCCGGCACTCCTGTGCCGATCGTCGTGCGGCTGCCGTCGGGCGGCGGATTCTCCGGTGGCCCGTTCCACTCCCAAAACCCGGAGTCGTCGTTCGCGCACATCCCCGGGCTCAAATGCGTGTGCCCGGCGACGCCCGAGGACGCGAAGGGACTGCTCATCAGCGCGATCGAAGACCCGAACCCGGTGCTCTTCTTCGAGCACAAGCATCTCTACCGCCGCATCAAGGGCGAGGTGCCCGAAGAGCGCTACACCGTGCCGATCGGCAAGGCGCGGACCCACCGGATCGGCAAGGACATCTCCGTCATCACGTGGGGCGCGATGGTCTTCACCGCAGAGGAGGCCGCGCAACAGCTCGAGAACGACGGCGTCTCCGTCGAGGTGCTCGATCTCCGCAGCGTCATGCCGTGGGACAAGGCGGCCGTGCTCGACTCGGTGCGCAAGACGTCGAAGGCGCTCGTCCTGCACGAGGACACGCGCACCGGCGGCTTCGGGGCCGAGATCGCGGCGACGATCGCCGAGGAGGCGTTCGAGGATCTCGACGCGCCGGTGAAGCGCATCGCCGCGCCGGACACGCCCGTGCCGTTCTCGCCGCCGCTCGAGAAGGCGTTCATCCCTCAGGTCGACGACGTCGTCGCCGGCCTCCGCGACCTGGCGGGGTATTGATGGCCACGGAAACCGCAGTCGACGTCGTCATGCCGCAGATGGGCGTCTCCGTCTCCGAGGGGACGATCACGAGGTGGCTGAAGCGCGAGGGCGAGCAGGTCGAGGCGGACGAGCCGCTGCTCGAGATCTCGACCGACAAGGTCGACACCGAGGTCCCGAGCCCTGCGTCCGGGACGCTCGTGCAGATCCTCGTCCAGGAAGGCGAGACCGTCGACGTCGGCACGAAGCTCGGCCAGATCGGCGGCGCCGCCGGCGCACCGGCGCCCGCGGCTCCCGAGCCCGAGCCCGAGCCGGCGTCGGTTGCTCCGTCGGAGCCCGAGCCCGCGCCCGCGCCCGCAGCCCAGGCGCCCGCACCGGCGGCCGACGTCTCCGGCGGCAACGGGAAGTTCGTCTCGCCGGTCGTCGCGCGCATCGCCGCGGAGCACAACATCGACCCGAATGCGGTTCCCGGGACGGGACGCGGCGGTCGCGTGACGAAGCAGGACATCCTCGCGTTCGTCGAGCAAGGGCCGCCGCCGGTTGCACCGCCGGCTGCGCCCGCGCCGCCCGCCACGGTGCCTTCGGCGCCTTCGAGCGAGGCTCCTGCACCGAGGCCGGCTCCCGCCAACGCGCCCAGCGCTCCGCAGCCGCAGCCCGGGGAGCAGGTGGAGCCGGTCTCCGCCATGCGCCGCGGCATCGCGGAGCACATGCGCCGCTCACTCGACACCGCCGCACACGTCACGAGCGCGATCGAGGTCGATTTCTCGAAGATCGTCGCCGCGCGCGCGGCGCTGAAGAAGGAGTTCCAGTCGGCGTACGGCGTCAACCCGACGTACCTCGCGTTCGTCGCGCGCGCCGCCGTCGAGACGCTCAAGGACTACCCCTACGTGAACGCCGAGATGCGCGGCGACTCGATCGTCACGCGCAACTACGTCAACCTCGGCATCGCGGTCGAGCTCGCCGACGGCAAGGGCCTCATCGTCCCGGTCATCCGGAACGCCGAGGGCCTGAACCTGCTCGGCATCGCCCGCGGGATCGCCGACCTCGCCGCGCGCGCGCGCGACAAGAAGCTCCTACCCGACGACGTCCAGGGCGGCACGTTCACGATCACGAATCCGGGCGGCTACGGGACGTTCCACGGCACGCCGGTGATCAACCAGCCGCAGTCCGCGATCCTCGGCACCTATGCGCTCGTCAAGCGTCCGTGGGTCATCACCGACGAGAGCGGCAACGACGCGATCGCGATCAAGCCGATCATGAACGTCACGCTCACCTACGACCATCGCCTCGTCGACGGCGCGTACGCCGGGCGGTTCCTGCGCGATCTGCGGGAGCGGCTCGAAAGCTGGGACGGCACTGAGTAGAGGCGCCTACCTGCTGCAGCTCGGGCAGGTCCCATATCTCGAAGCGTGGGAGCTGCAGCGCTCGCTCGCGGGCGCGGTCTCGCAGGGCGCGATCCCGGACACCGTCATCCTGCTCGAGCACCCACCGGTCGTGACCCTCGGCCGGCGAACGGACGAGAGCGCCGAGCTGCACCTGCCCGACACGGCGGAGGTGGAGGTCGTCGAGACCGACCGCGGCGGAAAGTCCACCTACCACGGCCCCGGACAGCTCGTCTGCTACCCGATCCTCGACCTGAAGCGCCACGGACGCGACGTCAAGCAGTACGTGCGCAATCTCGAGGAGGCGCTCATCCGCACGGTCGCCCCGTTCGGGGTCGAGGGCGGGCGCATCGACGGCCTCACCGGCGTGTGGCTCGACCGGCCGCCGCGCAAGCTCGCGTCCATCGGGGTGCACGTCTCGCGGTGGGTGACGACGCACGGCTACGCGCTCAACGTCGATCTCGATCCCGCGCCGTTCACCGATTGGATCACGGCGTGCGGTCTCGAGGACGCGACGTTCACGACCATCTCGCGGGAGGCCGGCTGTGAGGTGACGGTCGACGAGGTGCGGCCGCACGCTGCGGCCGCGATCGCCGAGGTGTTCGAGCTCGAGCTGGACGATCTCCCCGCGGAGGACGGCGCCGGCCTCTGGCCACAGCCGCTCCACGCGTCGCTCGCCTAGGGCAGGAACTCCTCGCGGAACGACGTGGGCGTCGGACGCTCGAAGCGGGCGTACGCGACGCGCGGCTCGGCGGTCTCCTGCTCCGAGCACGCCCCGAGTCGCGCGGCGGTCTCGTCCAGCGGGTAGAAGAGCGCCCCCTCGCGGTCGGAGGTGAAGCCGCCGAGCGCGAGGATCGTCGCGGGGCCGCCGACGATCGTGTGCGCGACCTTCGGCCCGCAGTGGACGTAATCCCACTGCTCGAGCGGGCGCTCCTCGCCCTCGATCACGAGCGTCGCCTCGCCGGAGAGCACGAGGAACCCCTCCTGCACGTCCTCCCAGTGGTACATCGACATCGGCTCACCCGGCCCGAGCACGAACAGGTTGACACCGATCTCGAGCGACTCGTCCTCGACGAGCCGGGCCACCGAGCCGCGCGGACCACGGTCGTACCACTTCGCCTCGCGCGCGTTGAGGACGTACCAGCGGTCGCTCAAACGTGCAGGCCGTCGAGGATCACGTCGGGAAATCTACTCGCGGCCGGAACGAGCTCGAAGATCTCCTCGGCGGTCAGATCGCGGCGCAGCGCACGCGTCTCCTGCGCGCGGCGCACGATCTCGTCCGCCGCTTCCTGCAGCTCCGCCATCTGCGGCAACTCGCGGCACCGCTCGGTGCCCTCGACGAGCGCGCGGCTGTGCCCGTAGCCCTCGGCGCAGGCGCGGAAGAAGCCGCTGAACGCCTCCCACGGATCGTCTTCGGCGAGCGCACCCTGCGCGAGCAGGAGCATTCGGTCGATCTCCTTTCCGAGCACCGCGTCGAGCAGCGCTTCCTTCGTCGGGAAGCGCCGGAAGACGGTCCCGTGCCCGACGCCGGCGCGGCGCGCGACCTCGTCGATGCTGACGTCCAGACCGCCCTCGGCGAAGCACTCCGTCGCTGCGCCGAGGACGCGGTCCAGGTTTCTCCGAGCGTCGGCCCTCACGCTGCGGCCGGAGCTGCCTGCGTCGCCTCGGCCTCGATGCGCGCGACGTCTCGCTTGCGCAGCATCGCGGCCATGAGCACGAGCGCGGCGACCACGAACACCGCGGCGCCCGCGAACGCGTAGTGAAAGCCGTGCACGAGCGCGCTCTTCGAGCCGCCGTGCGTCTGCCCCGCGGCGATCGTCGAGAGGATCGCGAGACCGAGCGCGCCGCCGATCTGCTGCGACGTGTTGAAGAGCCCGGAGGCGAGACCCTGGTCCTCGTCCTCGAGGCCGGTCGTGGCGACGAGGGTGAGCGGCATGAAGACGGCGCCCAGGCCGAGCGAAGCGACGATCATCCCCGGAAGGACGTCCGTCGCGTACGAACCGCCGACCGGCATCCGCGCGAAGAGCAGCATCCCGAGCGCGGTCAGCACCATCCCGGCTGC
Organism: Gaiellaceae bacterium; assembly: GCA_036260475.1. Taxonomy (GTDB): domain Bacteria; phylum Actinomycetota; class Thermoleophilia; order Gaiellales; family Gaiellaceae; genus Palsa-739. The sequence continues at coordinate 12,209 of DATAMX010000058.1, forward strand.
GGCAACCGGCCGCACTCCGATCCGAGGAGCGAAGCTGGAGGCAAGGCCCGCCGACACCATGATCCCGCCGGTGAACGGCAGAACGGACAGGCCCGCCTTCAGCGGGTGATAGCCGAGCACTCGCTGGAGGTACAGCGTGATGAAGAAGAACATCGCGAACATCCCCGTCGCGACGAGGAACATCGTCAGGTTCGCCGTCAAGAGGGAGCGCGTCCTGAAGATCGAAAGGCGCACGAGCGGCTCCCTCGAGCGCAGCTCGATGAAGACGAACGACACCAGCAGCGCGAGCGCCGCGAGGAAGAGACCGATCGTCGTCGTCGAGCCCCACCCGTCGGTCTCGGCCTTGACGATCGCGTAGACGAGCGTCATAAGCCCGCCGGTGACGGTGACCGCGCCGGCGATGTCGTAGCCCTGGTGCGCGTGCTCGTCCTTCGACTCGGGCACGAGCCGGAAGGTGGCGAAGAACGCGGCGACGCCGACGGGGACGTTGACGAAGAAGATCCACGGCCACGAGAACGACTGCGTCAGCCAACCGCCGAGCACGAGACCGAAGGCCGAGCCGCCGATGGCGATCGCAGCCCAGACGCCGAGCGCCTTCGCGCGCTCCTTCCCCTCGGCGAACGTCGTCGAGATGATCGAGAGCGCCGCCGGCGAGACGAGAGCCGCGCCCAGGCCCTGCAGCGCGCGGAAGCCGATGAGCTGGCCGGAGCTCGACGAGAGCCCATTCAGGAGCGACGCGCTCGTGAAGATGACGAGACCGATGAGGAACAGCCGCTTGCGGCCGAGCAGGTCGCCGGCGCGGCCGCCGAGCAGGAGGAACCCGCCGAAGACGAGCGTGTACGCGTTGACGATCCACTGGAGGTTGGCCTCGCTCAGGCCGAGGTCCTTCTGGATGGACGGCAGGGCGACGTTGACGATCGTCGCGTCGAGGACGACCATGAACTGGGCGACGCAGATGAGGACGAGGATCACCCAGGGATTCGTGCTGTGGCGCTGGCTCATGCGGCTCCTTGTGTCTAAGCGGACTGCTCGGTCCGTTTCACTGTAGCGGCTGGAAGAGCGTCTCCGCCACCTAGACTTGAACGAGCCGATGGAGTCGTCGCTTCCCGTCGCAGACCGGCCCCGCCGGCCCGAGTGGATGAAGGTCCGGGCGCCCTCGCGCGACGGCCGCTATTTCGACGTCCAGAAGCTCGTGCACGGCCTGTCGCTGAACACGATCTGCGAGGAGGCGCGCTGCCCGAACATCTCCGAGTGCTGGGGCCGCGGCACT
>DATAMX010000089.1:0-3747 GCA_036260475.1 Gaiellaceae bacterium
GACGAGGCGAGCGTCGCGTCGCGTTCGGCGAGCGCCGCGAGTGCTTCGGTGGCCGCTCGCTGCGAGGCCTCGAGTGCGGCCTTCGCGTCCGCCAGCTCCTGCTCCAGCCGTTCGACGTGCGCGGCCATCTGCGCCTTGTCCTCGTCGGGTACTTCGGGCGAAGCAAGCGCTGCATCGCGTTCGGCGAGCGCCGCGATGAGCTGGATTGCCATCTGCTCGAGCTCGGCGGCGAGCGCCGCGTGCGCTTCCGTGGCCGCTTGTTGCGAAGCCTCGAGTGCGTCCTTCGCGTCCGCCAGCTCGTGCTCCAGCCGTTCGACGTGCGCGGCCATCTGCGTCTTCTCTTCGTCGGGTGCTTCGGACGAAGCGAGCGCTGCGTCGCGTTCGGCGAGCGCCGCGATGAGCTGGTTCGACACATGCTCGAGCTCGCCGGCGAGCGCCGCGTGCGCCGCGGCGGCCGCGTGGAGCTGCGCGCCGGCCTCGTCGCGTTCGCGGGTGACGTGGTCGACGTCGGCTTCGAGGCGGGAGACGTTCTCGCGTAGCTCGGAGGTTGCGGCGTCCTGGGCGCGTTGCGACGCCTCGACCGCTGCCTTTGCGTCCGCCAGTTCCTGACCTGGAGGATCGGCATTCACCGCTTGCCCGTCGTCCGGCGCTGCGATCGGGGCGGCCGCCACCGCCGGCGTCTGCACTGCCGCAGGCTGGGGCGGCGAGGCGAGCCGGAGGCCGCCGGCCTGGGCGAGGGGGACCCCGTCCGGGACGAGCTTCGGCCTCTCCGTGCTTCGAACGGTCACCGGCGGCGGCTCCCTCTCGTCCTCATCCGTCCCCGGGGAGATTGCGTCGAAGCCGGTTGCGAACCCGTACTCGGACTTGAGCATCCGCCCTTGCTGGGTCGCGAGCGCCTGCCCGATCATCGGGCCGGTCGCAAACCCGAGCCGGACGAAGATCTCGCCGAGGGGCCGGCCGCTGTCGCGCTGGTCGGCAAGGGCCTCCTCGAGCTGCTCGGCGGTGATCAGCCCGCGCGAGAGCAGGAGCTCGCCGAGGGGCGGGCCGGGTGCGGCTCCTGACTGTTCCGCACTCATTCCCATTGGGGATGCATCGGCGCCTACGACACCAGGGCGGGCTCTTCGACCACCACGGCCATGCGCTCCGCTCGCGACCAGGAGCGGCACCATTCGCGCAGCGCCGCCGGTTCGTCGTCCACCGTCTCCGGAAACGTCACGAACGCGATGAGCCGGCCGTTTCCGCGGCGCTCGACGCTGCACCCGAGCCGGTGGAGATACTCGACGAACGCGTCGAGCACGTGCGCCGGGGAGATCTCGATCTCCAGGATCTCCCTGTCGCTCATCGCCGGTACCCGCTCGTCAGGGCCCGCCATGCCTGCCGTACGTCGCTCGCCTCGGCCACGGCGAACCCGACCCGTCCGGCAAGGGTGGCGCGAATCTCCGCCAGGCCCGCGCTCGTGGGATCGGCGACCGCGATGAGGAGGCCGCCGTCGGGCAGGAATCGAACCGGGATCGCGCACAGGCGCTGGCCGACCTCCGGGTCGAGCATCGAAGCCGCTCGAGCGTCGACCGACGAGTACCGGATGTCGACATAGTCGAGCCCGTACTGGGAGGCGAGTGCGCGCGAGATGTCCTCCGGGAACAGCCAGCCGCGCTCGACGAGGATCTCTCCCAGGCGGCGGTTGTTCTTTCGTTGTTCATCCAGCGCAGCGTCGAGCTGTTCCGGCTCGAGCAGCCTGCTCTTGAGCAGCACGGCTCCCAGGTGGGGGCGCAGCTCTTCGCCGAAGAACTCGTGGTCGAGTCTCGGCGGCATCGCGGAAGCGTGCATCTCGCTCACAGCCGCTCCTTCCCATCGGCGGTCGCCGCCGCGTGGGTGCCACTGCGGTCGCCGGCCGTCTGGCCTGTTCTCGAATCGCTCATTGCCGCAGAACCTTTCGTCTTGGACGATGCCCCGGCATTGCCGGAAACAAGGAGTCTCATCGGCAGGTTGCGGGGGTGGACCATCCCCCAACGGGGTGGCCGAGCCGGGCGACGTCAGCCGGTCGCCGCTGCGCTCACCCCCTCCCGGTCGCGCTCGCGCCGACCCCGCCGCGGCTGATTGAGCCCTTTCGACTCGTACAGATTGCGGTCGGCGACCCGCAGGAGATCCGTGACGGCATTGGACGCGAACGTCGCGATCCCGGTCGAGATGTGCACGCCGGTCCGAGCGACGACCTCATCTACCAGGCGTTCGCTCACCGTCCGGGCCTGGTCGGTGTCGGTATTCGGCAGCAGCAGCGCGAACTCGTCACCGCCGAGCCGGGCGGCGAGGTCCTGCGCACGAAGGGACTGCGAGAGGATGTCGGCGATCCGTCGCAGCGCGACGTCGCCTGCGTGGTGCCCCCGACTGTCGTTGATCTGCTTGAAGTCGTCGAGGTCGAGCAGGAGCAGGCTCAGCGGTCGACGGAGATGCGTCGCGCGCTTGAGCTCCCGCTCGAGCTGTTCGTTCAGATGTCGCCGGTTGGCGAGGCCGGTGAGGTCGTCGGTGCGGGCCAGTGCTTCCAGCTCTGCTTGGCTGCGCGCGTTCGCGAGGGCAAGGGCGGCGACTTCGGCGAAATGCCGGATCAGCTCGAACTCCGCGTCGGTGAAGCCCTCGAAGCCGGCTCGATACAGGCTCAGCGCGCCGAGAAGCTCCGACCGGGCGAGGAGGGGGAGGCAGACGATCGCCTCCGGCTCCGCGTCGGTACCCGGCACGTGACCGGCACGCGGGTCGAGGTCGGCGCGGTTGCTGCAGATCGGCTCGCGCAACAAGCACGCGTGACCGGTGATTCCTTCGCCGATGCGGATCTGGAGTCGCTGCAGCTGCGCTGCGTCTCTTCCTTCGACGAGCGCAGGGCGCAACCGGTCCCCGGGCAGGGCTTCCCAGATGACCAGATCGTCGCAACGTACGAGCTGCCGCAGGGTCTCCGCGATTCGCTTGAGGACCGCGTCGACGTGCTGCTCGGCGAGCAGGACTCCGAGTAGCTCGGCCAACCGGCGGTATCCGACCGGCTCCGAAAGAGCGGCCGACGTGGGCTCGGCTCGTGTCGTTTCTAGTGCGTCGGCCGCAATCACGCGGCGCGCCACCGCCGGAAGCGGGCCGTGACGACGGTGGGACCGCCGATTCGGCTGAGGACGTCGAACTCGCCGCCCAAGAGCCCGACGCGCTGGCTCATCCCAATGAGGCCGAGCGCATCGGTGCGCGTCGTCCCCGGATCGAAGCCACGGCCGTCGTCCTCGATCTCGAGCAAGATGCCCGCCGGTCCCGCTTCGATGCGAATCTTCACTCGCTGCGCGTCGGCGTGCTTGGAGATGTTGTTCAGCGCCTCGCGGATGACCGAGCGAATGGCGACCGCTTGTGAGTGGCTGTCGAGCTGGAGGTTTGTGGGAGCTTCGACGTCGAGGTGCGCCCGACACCGCCTCGTGAACGCGTCGAGCTCGACGTCGAGGATCTCGTCGAGCGTGTCGATCTCCGGGTTCGCGTGCTCGAGGTGGCTGATGAGCGTGCGCAGCCCTCGCTCCGCGCCGGCGAGCTGCGACACGATCTGCTCGAGGTCGAACGAGACGCTCTCGACGTCGAGCCCCTGCGAAGACTTCAGCCGGCGGTTGAGCTCGTGGACGCTGTACCCGGCGGCGGCGAGGTTCTGCATCGGCCCGTCGTGCACGTCGAAGGCAAGGCGCACGAGCCTCCGGCGGAGGGCCTCGACCTCGGTGACTGCCGCGTCGGAGG
>DATAMX010000091.1:0-12456 GCA_036260475.1 Gaiellaceae bacterium
CCGGCCGCGAGGATCTGCTCCGTGTACCACTTCGTCGCTTCCTCGGAGCCGACCGGAAGGTAGTTGACGACGACGTCGGTGTTCGTCGCCTTGAGGATCCCGACGATGTCGGCTGTCTCGCCCGGTGCCTTCTCGACCACCTGGGACAGGTACTTGCCGATGCCGTCGTGCGTCATCCCGCGGGAGACGGTGACGCCGGTCTTCGGCACGTCGGCGAACTTGATCGTGTCGTTCGGGTGTGCCCACATCGCGTCGGCGAGGTCCTCGCCGACCTTGCCCTTGACGACGTCGAAGGCGGCCGTGAGCTCGATGTCGCGGATGTGGTAGCCGCCGAGGTTCACGTGCATGAGGCCGGGGACGAACTGATCCTCGTCCGCGTCCTTGTAGTACTCGATGCCCTGGAGCAGGGAGTTGGCGCAGTTGCCGACGCCGATGAGGGCGACGCGCACCTTGCCGTTCGAATCAGACATTGGTTCCTCCGTGACGTTCATTCAATTGCTTTCGGACGTGCAGGATGCGCTGCAGGACTGTGATCCAGGCCGTGACGGCGAGCACGACGATCGCCCACTGGAGCGCGCCCCAAGGAGCGAGCACGAGCCCCGCGCTGATGACGACGACGCGCTCGGCGCGGGAGCCGAGGCCGACGTCGCCGCGCAGGCCCAGCGCCTCGGCCTTCGCCCGCGCGTACGGCACGAGGAAGGAGCCCGCCACCGCGGCGACCGTGAAGACGACCGCCGTGTCGTTCCCCGAGCGCGCGAAGACGAGCGCGATTGCGGCGAGCATGGCTCCCTCGCCGACGCGATCCGTCGTCGAGTCGAGGAAGGCGCCGAACGGCGTGCTGAGCCCGCCGGCGCGCGCCAGCGCGCCGTCGAGTATGTCGAGGATGGAGCCGACGACGAAGACGCCTGCGCCGAGCCAGTAGAAGAGGAGCTTGTCGCGGTTCTCGAACGGGACGAGGACGGCCGCGGCGAGGCAGAGCGAGACCCCCGTCGCGGTGAGCGCGTTCGGGGTGACGCGAGTGCCCGCGAGCCGCGTCACTGCGCGGCTTGCGAGCGAGCGGGCACCGGTCGTGTAGCTGTTCTTGACCCGGCCCGGAGCGGTTTCCAATCGCAATCCTGCTATGGGGCGACTATAGCAAGTTTGCGATGAGCGGTCGGAGTCGCGGCGCCTGGCGGACGGCCAGGATCGCGAGGATCGCGACGCCGATTCCTGCGATGACGTCGAGCAGGAAGTGGTTGGCCGTGGCGAGGACGCAGAACCAGACCCATGCGGGCCACAGCGCCCAGAGGGCCTTCGTCCACCAGCGCCGGCAGATCGACACGAGGAACACGCCGACGATGAGGGCATCGGCGGCATGGAGGCTCGGCATGGCCGCATACGGGTTCGCGAGAGCGGCGAGGGCGCCGTTCGAGTGGTTCACGCCGTCCTGGAAGTAGGTCGTGAACATCCACGGCGGAGCGGTCGGCCAGACGATGTAGCCGACGAGGCCGAGCACGTTGGCCAGCAACACGGTGTTGCGGAAGCGCGCAAAGCGCTCGTGGTGCCTGAGATAGACGAAGAGCAGGGAGAGCCCGACAACGGTGAACTCGGAGTTCCAGTACGTCCACGCTGCCGCCGTGAGGAGCGCGTGCGACGAGTTGACGAACTGCTGGGTCGTCGTCTCGACGATCGCGTGCGTCGTCCGCTGCTCGAAGCTGAGGACCCGCCAGCCGTTCCAGAACGCCTGCGCCGGGTTCCGGTCGGCGAAGCTGCGCGCGCCGAAGTAGGCGAAGTAGAAGCCGAACCAGATCGCGAGCTGACGCCCGAAATCGGTCCAGCCGCGCGGCAGTACCCGCCGCCCTGCTGCGACGACTGCAGTCACACTGAGAGTCTAGTCCGCGCATGGCTTTCTAAGCCATGCGATTTCGGGGCATTTAGAGGATTTTGGACAGAAATTGCTTCGTTCTCTCGTGCTCGGGCGCCTGGAAGAAGTGCTCCGGGGTGCCCTCCTCGATGATGACGCCCTCGTCCATCATCACCACCCGGTCGGCGGCCTCCCGGGCGAATCCCATCTCGTGGGTGACGACGATCATCGTCATGCCCTCGTGGGCGAGCTCCTCCATGACCGAGAGGACCTCCCCGGTCACCTCCGGGTCGAGGGCGCTCGTGGGCTCGTCGAAGAGGATGAGCGCCGGCTTCATCGCGAGCGAGCGGGCGATGGCGACCCGCTGCTGCTGGCCGCCGGAGAGCTTCCCGGGATACGTGTCGGTCTTGTCCGCCAGGCCGACGCGGGTGAGGAGGCGGATCCCCTCCGCGGCCGCCTGGTCGCGGGACTGCCCGAGCACCTGGATGGGCGCCTCGACGACGTTCTCGAGCGCGGTCTTGTGCGGGAAGAGGTTGAAGCGCTGGAAGACCATCCCGATCTGCGTCCGCTGGCGCGCGATGCTCTTCTCCGAGTCCTCGACGAGCTTGTCGCCCTTCTGCCGGTAGCCGATCAGCTGGCCGTTGACCGTGATCCGCCCGCCGTCGACCTTCTCCAGGTGGTTGATGCAGCGGATGAACGTCGTCTTGCCGGAGCCGGACGGGCCGATGATGCACACGGTCTCGCGCTGCTGGACGTCGAGGGAGACGCCCTTCAGCACCTCGAGGCGCCCGAAGCGCTTGTGCACGTCCTCCGCCCGCATGACGACGTCGGTCATCGCGCGCTTCTCCAGGCGGACACCGGATTCCAGACTGCCTGGACGCGCTCGAAGAACGACAGCTCCTCGCCGCGCTCGCTCGCGGCGAGCTTGCGCTCGATCGCGGCCTGGATGAACGTCCACACCGTCGTGAGCACGAGGTACCAGAACGCCACGCCGAGGAAGTACTCGACCGGCTGGAACGAGTTCGAGTAGCCGATCTCCGCGTCGGCGAACATCTCGTACACGCCGATCGCGAAGAGGAGGGAGGTGTTCTTCAGCATGTTGTTGAACTCGTTGCCGAGCGGCGGGATGATGACGCGCGCGGCCTGCGGGAGGACGATGCGCCGCATGGCGAGGCCGTAGCGCATGCCGAGCGACTTGGCCGCCTCCATCTGTCCCTTGTCGATCGAGTCGATGCCGGCGCGGACGATCTCGCGCATGTACGCGCCCTCGTTGATGCCGAGGGCGAGGATGCCGCCGACGATCGCGCCGTCCAGGCTGAACAGGCCGAGGCCGAGGGAGTTCGGGATGAGCGTGAACCCGAGCAGCTCGTTGGCGCCGTAGTAGACGAAGAAGATCTGCACGAGCAGCGGCGTCCCGCGGAAGATCCAGACGTAGACGCCGGAGATGAGCCGCATGGGCGCAGCCTTCGACATCCGCATGAGGGCTGCCGCGACCCCGAGCAGCACGCCGATCACCTGCGCGATCACCGCCACGTAGACGGTGCGGGTGAGAGCGAGGAAGAACACGTGGTCCGGATGCGCGACGCGCACCCAGACCACGTGCCAGTCGACTGCTGCGAGCAACTACTTGAGCAGGGTCACTGCGTGGGACATCCCCCACTTGGCGACGATCTTCTTCATCGAGCCGCTCGCGTACAACGCGGTGATCGCCTTCTGCGTGGCGGCCTTCAGCGGGTCGCCCTTGCGGATCGCGATCCCGATGGGAAGCGGCGAGATCGGCGAGCCGCCGATCGCGAACGCCTTGTCCTTCGACACGTAGTACGCGGCGACGGGCGAGTCGCCGAAGTACGCGTCGGTCCGTCCGGCCTTCAGCGCGGAGGCCGCGTCGGTGTCCTTCGGGAACGTCTTGATGTTGATCGCCTTCTTCCCGGCCTTCACGAGCTTCGCCGACTGCGCCGCGAGGAAGTCGCGGTTCGTCGTCCCCGACTCGACCGAGACGGTCTTGCCGGAGAGGCTCGCGAGCGACGTGATGTGCTCGGGGTTGCCGGCCTTGACCATGATCGACTGTCCGACCTTGAGGTAGTCGACGAAGTCGACCTGCTTACGCCGGTCGGCCGTGTCGTTCATGCCGCTGATGACGGCGTCGCACTTCTTCGCCTTCAGCGCGGCGATGATGGAATCGAACGTCGTGTTCTTGAAGTTGGCCTTGACGCCCATCTGGGCGGCGACGGCCGACGCGATGTCGATGTCCGAGCCGATCGGCTTCGTCGAGCCTGTCGGAATCGACTCCTCGGGCGGATACGTCGCGTCGGTGCAGAAGACGATCTGCCCGGCCGACTTGATCGCCGGCGGCGGCGTGACCGAGGCTGCTGCGACGCCCGCGAGGGCGAGCGCGCCCAGGATGGCCGCTGCAGCGGCGATGGTGTTCTTCCCTCTCATGCCCTTCCTTTCCACTGTTTCCGGCCTGCTACGAGAGCAGAGCCTACGCCGGTTCAGCCGCCGATGTAAGACATCTCGACCTTCGGCAGGGACGCCGTCTCGGCCGTGCGCAGCTCGGAGTAGCGGTCGGCGCGGCGCGTCCAGACGCCGCGGAGCGTCTCGGCCAGCTCCTCGTCGGTGGCGCCGGCGCGGAGCGGCCCGCGCAGGTCGTGGCCGCGCAGCGCGAACAGGCAGGTGTACAGGCTGCCCTCGGCCGACAGGCGTGCGCGCGAGCAGCCGCCGCAGAACGGCTGTGTCACCGAGGCGATGACGCCGATCTCGCCGGCGCCGTCCCGGTAGCGCCAGCGACTCGAGGTCGAGTCCGGCCCTGCCGAGACCGGCTCGAGCGGCCACTTCGCGTCGATGCCACGGACGATCTCCTCGGCGGGGACGACGTCGTCCAGCCGCCAGCCGTTCGTGTGGCCGACGTCCATGTACTCGATGAAGCGAAGCACGTGGCCGGTGCCGCGGAAGCGCTCGGCGAGCGAGACGATCCCGTCGTCGTTCGCGCCGCGCTTGACGACGGCGTTGACCTTCACCGGCAGCCCGGCCGCGGCGGCGGCGTCGATTCCCTCGAGCACGCGGTCGACGGGGAAGTCGACATCGTTGAGGGCGCGGAACTGCACGTCGTCGACCGAGTCGAGGCTGACGGTGACGCGGGTGAGGCCTGCATCGGCGAGCGCCTGCGCCTTCTGCGGCAGAAGCGCGCCGTTCGTCGTCAATGCGAGCTCGAGATCGGGGATCGCGGCCAGCTGTTCGACGAGCTTCTCGACGTCGCGCCGCACGAGCGGCTCGCCGCCGGTCAGCCGGACCGTGCGCACGCCGAGCGAGGCGAAGACGCCGACGACGCGCACGATCTCCTCGAAGCTCAGGAGCTCGCGGCGGTCGAGGAACGCGTAATCGCGGCCGAAGACCTCCTTCGGCATGCAGTAGACGCAGCGGAAGTTGCAGCGGTCGGTGATCGACACCCGCAGCGTCTCGAGCGGCCGGCCGAGCGTGTCCAGCAGCGGCATGCACCGTAGGGTAACCGCGGCTTGGTGTCAGACACCGTTACCGGTGTCTGACACCGGACGCGCTGGTGGCTGCGGCCGCCAGCGGGCCGTCGACGACGGCGGCCGGCGGGTCGATCCCCACGGCCGCATAGGCGTCGAGCTGGTCGAGCGTCTCGTGCTCGAGGAGCGCGTTCGCGAGTGCGTCCAGCTTGTCGCGGTTCGCCTGCAGGAGCGTGAGCACCTCCTCGCGCGCCTGCGCGACGAGCTTGCGCACCTCCTCGTCGATGATGCGCTGCGTCTCCTCGGAGACGCCGGACGCGCCGGGGAGGAGCGGCCCCTGCCCGTCCTGCGGGATGACCGTGATCGTCCCGATCGCGTCGCTCATGCCCCAGCGGCCGACCATCCCGCGCGCGATCTGCGTCAGCTGCTGGAAGTCCGACTCGGCGCCGGTGGTGAGATCGCCGAACACCACCTCCTCGGCCGAGCGGCCGCCGAGGGCGACCTTGATCTTCGCCATCAGCTCGTCGCGCGAGTAGTTGTACCGATCCGCGTCCGGCGCCGAGAACGTCACGCCGAGCGCGAGGCCGCGCGGGATGATGGAGATCTTCCGCACCGGGTCGGCGCCCGGCGTGAGCATGCCGACGATCGCATGTCCACCCTCGTGGTATGCGGTGCGGCGCTTGTCTTCTCTGCTCATCAACACCTTGCGCTCCGCTCCGAGCACGATCTTCTCGAGCGCGTCGGTGAAGTCCGCCTCCAGCACCTTGTCGTGCGTGCGGCGCGCGGCGAGGAGGGCGGCCTCGTTGACGAGGTTCGCGAGGTCGGCGCCGACCATGCCCGGCGTCGTCGACGCGAGGCCGGCGAGATCGACGTCGTCGCCGAGCGGGACGTGCCGCGTGTGCACGCGCAGGATCGCCTCGCGGCCGTTGCGATCGGGCGGCTGCACGGCGACCCGCCGGTCGAAGCGCCCCGGCCGCAGCAGCGCCGAATCGAGCACGTCCTGCCGGTTCGTCGCGGCGATGACGATGACGCCCGTCGACGAGTCGAAGCCGTCCATCTCGGTGAGGATCTGGTTCAGGGTCTGTTCGCGCTCGTCGTTGCCGCCGCTGAAGCCGGCGACGCCCGACGTGCGCGAACGCCCGATCGCGTCGAGCTCGTCGATGAAGATGATCGACGGCGCCGCTTCCTTCGCCTTCGAGAAGAGATCGCGCACACGCGATGCGCCGACGCCGACGATCGCCTCGACGAACTCGGAGGCCGCCATCGAGAAGAACGGGACGTTCGCCTCGCCCGCGACCGCCCGTGCGAGCAGCGTCTTGCCCGTGCCCGGCGGCCCGCTGAGGAGGACGCCGTGCGGGATGCGTGCGCCGAGCTTCTGGTACTTCTCGCGGTCGCGGAGGAAGTCGACGACCTCGGAAAGCTCCTCCTTCGCCTCGTCGATGCCGGCGACGTCCTTGAAGGTGACCTTGTCGCCGCCGGGCTCGTACTGGCGCGCGCTCGAGCGGCCGAACTGGCCGAGCACGCTCTGCATGCTCGCACCGCGCCGCATCGCGAAATAGATCAGGCCGATGAAGAGAATCGTCGGGCCGAAGCCGACGAGGAGGTTCTCCCACCACGGCGCACCCGTGTCGAGCGGCTTCGCGTTGACGACGACGCCCTTCTTCTGGAGCAGGGACGAGAGCGCGTCCGTGTTCGCGAACGCCGGAATCTCCGTCTCGAACTGCTTCGTCTTCTTCGAGCCCGCGTAGCTCTCGGCGAGGGTGAACGTTCCCTGCACGGCGGTGCCCTTCGACGTGATCGCGGCGACGTGCGAATCGCGCACCTGCTGGAGGAAGAAGGGGCTGTACGGCACGCGGATGCGCGGCGGGCTCTTCGTCGCGCGCGATGCCGCATAGAAGTTGATGACAAGGAGGACGGCGACCCAGCCGATCCACCAGCCGATGCGGATGCGCGGCCGTTGCGGGGTCTTCGGTAGGCGCGGCCCACGCGCCGGGTCGGTGCTCACATCCGAATAATGCCGCTCAGCGGGCGGCCCAGACCTTCGCGAGCTCGACGATCGTGGCGGCGGCGAGACCCATGTCCTCGACGCAGATCCACTCGCGCTCGCTGTGGGCGTCCTGCCCACCGGTGTAGATGTTCGGGGTGGGCAGGCCCATCGCCGTGAGGGCGGAGCCGTCGGTGCCGCCGCGGATCGCCGTGCGCCTCGGCTCGAACCCGATGCGCCGTACCGCCTCCTCGAGGTTCTCGACGATCTCGGGATGACGCTCGAGCGTCGCGCGCATGTTCCGGTACTGAATGCGCGACTCGAACTCGATCGCGGCGCGCGGGGCGGCGCCCGCGACCTCGTCGGCGATGCCGCGGAGGAGCTCGATGCTGCGGTCGAGCTCGCCGTCGTCGAAGTCGCGGACGATGATGCGCAGCTCCACCTCGCTCGAGTCTCCGTTGACGAGCACGGGGTGGACGTAGCCCTCGCGGTCGGCGGTCGTCTCCGGCGAGAGGCGGTCCTTCGGGAGTCGCTCGACGATCTGCGCCGCGAGCTTGATCGCGTTCACGAGCTCGTCCTTGGCGAGACCGGGATGGATCGAGCGGCCGTGGATGCGCAGGCGCACCTGCGCGCCCGAGAACGTCTCCTCCTGGATCTCGCCGATGGTGGATCCGTCCATCGTGTACGCCGCATGCGCGCCGAACGACCCGACCGGGAAATGAATGACGCCGCGGCCGACCTCCTCGTCCGGGTTGAACGCGATCTTGATCGTCCCGTGCGGCACCTCGGGGTGCGCGGCGAGGTACGCGGCGGCGGCCATGATCTCCGCGACGCCGGCCTTGTCGTCCGCGCCGAGCAGCGTCGTCCCGTCGGTCGTGATCAGCTCGTGCCCTACGTGCGCCGCAAGCTGCGGCGACTCCTCCGGCCGGATGACGTTGCCCGAGCTGCCGAGCCGGATCTCCCCGCCCTCGTAGCGGATGCGCTGCGGCCGTACGTTCGCGCCGGTCACCTCGCGCGCGGTGTCGACGTGTGCGAAGAACGCGATCGTCGGCATCTCGCCGGAGAGGGTGGCCGGGATGGTCGCCGTGACGTACCCGTGCTCGTCCATCTGCGCGTCGGCGAGGCCGGCACGCCTCAGCTCCTCGAGCAGCAGGCGGAGCAGCTCGAGCTGCTTCTCGGTGCTCGGATACGTGTCCGAGTCCTCGTCGGACTGCGTGTCGATCTGGACGTATCGGACGAGGCGCGCGGCGGCATCCTCTGCGAGCTGGGCGGCGAGCTCCACCCGCTTGAGTCTACGGTTGCACCGGTGCGCAGGCGGCTCGTTCAGCTGTATCTCGGGCTCGTCCTGTACGGGTTCAGCGCCTCGCTGCTCGTGCTCTCCGGTCTCGGGCTCAGCCCGTGGGACGTCCTCCACCAGGGCCTCGCGAAGCACTCGAGCCTCGCGATCGGCACGTGGAGCATCCTTGTCGGGCTGGTCGTCCTGCTGCTGTGGATCCCGCTGCGCGAGCGACCCGGGATCGGAACGGTCAGCAACGTGATCTTCATCGGTGGGACGATGGACGTCGTGCTCGCGCATCTCTCGCCGCCGCACGAGCTGGCGCTGCGGATCGTGTGCCTCGTCGTCGGCGTGTTCCTGAACGGCGTCGCGACCGGGGCGTACATCGGCGCGGGCCTCGGGCCCGGCCCGCGCGACGGCTTGATGACCGGGCTCGCGAAGCGCGGGCACTCGATCCGGGTCGTTCGGACGTCGCTCGAGGTCGGCGTCGTCGCGATCGGCTGGCTCCTGGGCGGAACCGTCGGCGTCGGAACCGTGCTGTACGCGCTGTCGATCGGGCCGCTCGCGCACGTGTTCGTGCCGTTCTTCTCGCGAGGGCGCGCGGTGGGGGCGGCGCCCGTGCTCGAAGGCAATTGAGCCGCCTCGACGAGCTCATGCCGGCGTGGGACGCGCGCGAGCGCCACGAGCGGCGCGTGCACGCGCCGCCACGCGATGCGGTCGCGGCGGCGCTCGGCATTCCGGTTGCGCCGGACCCGCTCGTGCGGGCGCTCTTCCGGCTGCGCGGCCTGCCCGGAGGCGGGAGCATCGAGGGTGCGATGCGCGCGCTCGGGTTCGAGCAGCTCGTGCGCGAGGAGGAGTGCGTCGTCCTCGGTGCGGCCGGCAGGCCCTGGTCGCCGCGCGGCCGTATCGGCGGCTTCTCCGGGGCGGGGCCCGGCGAGATCCGGATGCTGCTCGAGATCTCCGCCACTCGGGTCGAAGGCGGGGCGCTGCTCGCGACCGAGACGCGCGTCGCCGCCGTCGACGCCGCCGGGCGGCGAGCCTTCCGCAGGTACTGGCTCGCGGTCGGGCCGTTCTCCGCGTTCGTCCGCCGCCGCTGGCTCGCCGCAGCCGAACGCGCGCTGCGTTGATCGCAGTCGGGCTCTCGCTCCTGTCCGCTCTCCTGTTCGGCGGGATGAGCGTTGCGCTGCGCTTCGCGCTCGACCGAGAGCGCGACGTCATGCTCGGCACATTCGTCACCGTCTCGACCGCGCTCGTCGTCGCGACCGCCTGGGCGGCGGCCGAGGCGCCGTCGCGCGGCGTCCACATCGGCGCCGCGTGGCCCTTCGCGCTCGCCGGCCTGCTGCAGCCCGGCGTCGGGCAGCTGTTCGCGACGCTCGCCATCCGCGAGACCGGCTCGTCGCGCGCGTCGATGATGTTCGGGACGGCTCCGCTCGTCGCGGTGGCGATCGCGCTCGTCCTCCTCGGCGAGCCGGCGAGCGTGCCGCTGATCGTCGGGGCGGTGCTGATCGTCGGCGGGAGCGTCGAGCTCGCGCGGGAGCGCACCCGGCCGGCGCACTTCCGCCGGATCGGGCTCGCGTACGCATTCGTCACCGTCGTCCTCTTTGCATCGCGGGACAACGTCGTCCGCTGGCTCGCGAAGAGCACGAGTGCGCCGCCCGCCGTGAGCGCGAGCGCCGCGTTGCTCGGCGGCCTCGTGTTCGTCACCGTCGTCGCACGCCCGCACCTCACGCGGCGGGCGCTGCCGTTCATTCCCGCGGGGATCTGCTTCGGGCTCTCGTACGTCGCGGTCTTCGAGGCGTTCTATCGCGGGCGCGTGTCGATCGTGTCGCCGCTCGTCGCCACCGAGTCGCTCGTCGGCGTGGCCCTGTCCGCGCTCCTGCTGCGCGACACGGAGCTCGTCGGCCGCCGCCTCGCGTTCGGGACGGTGCTGATCGTCGCCGGCGGCGTCCTCATCGGCGCGTTTCGGTGACGAAGCCGTAGGGCGGCTGAAGCGTCGCGTTCCTAGCGCCGCGACAGGCTGAGCACGAGGAAGATGACCACGAAGGCGGCGAGGGCAGTGAAGACGCCCGTCGGGCCGCCGAAGATCCCCGCCACGGCCACGACCGGCACCGCGATCCCGACCGCCTCCTTGCCGAGCGGCCTGGCCGGCCGCCGGCGCTCGAGCTTCGCCTCGACGCGCCGGTCGATCTCCCGGTCGATGCGCTCGAGGAAGCCCGCGATCAGGTGCTCCTCGTGCTCCGGGCCGAGCTCCTTCCGCGCCTCGACCGTGGCCTGGAGCTCCTTCTGAGCTGCCTCGTCCACAGCCAGACGATACTCCGCAGCCCGGGGCAAAATCTGATATAAAGAGGCTCAGATTTTCTCACAGGAGGCTAAAACGAGCATGGCGAAGACGATTGGCATCGACCTGGGCACGACGAACTCGTGCATGGCCGTTCTCGAAGGCGGCGAGCCCGCCGTCATCCCGAACGCCGAGGGAGGGCGCACGACTCCGTCCGTCGTCGCGTTCACGAAGGACGGGCAGCGGCTCGTCGGCGCTCCGGCGCGGCGGCAGCAGGTCACGAACCCGACGAACACCATCTTCTCGATCAAGCGCTTCATGGGGCGCAAGTACGACGAGGTCTCCGAGGAGATGAAGATCGTCCCGTACGAGGTCGACAAGGGCCCGAACGGCGACGTGCGCGTGCAGGCGGAGGGCAAGGAGTACGCCCCGCCGGAGATCAGCGCGATGATCCTCCAGAAGCTGAAGGCCGACGCCGAGGCATATCTCGGCGAGCCGGTGAACGACGCCGTCATCACCGTTCCGGCCTACTTCAACAACGCCCAGCGCGAGGCGACGAAGGACGCCGGCAAGATCGCCGGCCTCAACGTCCTGCGCATCATCAACGAGCCGACGGCGGCCTCGCTCGCGTACGGCCTCGACAAGGAGTCCGACCAGACGATCCTCGTGTTCGACCTCGGCGGCGGCACGTTCGACGTGTCCGTGCTCGAGCTCGGCGAGGGCGTGTTCGAGGTCAAGTCGACCGCAGGCGACAACCATCTCGGCGGCGACAACTTCGACAAGTCGGTCGTCGACTGGATGGTGTCCGAGTTCAAGAAGGACCAGGGCATCGACCTCTCTCAGGACCGCATGGCGCTGCAGCGTCTCTACGAGGCGGCCGAGAAGGCGAAGATCGAGCTGTCGTCCACGATGACGACGCAGATCAACCTGCCGTTCATCACCGCGACGCAGGACGGGCCGAAGCATCTCGACCTGCAGCTCACGCGGGCGAAGCTCGAGGAGATCACCGCCGACCTGCTCGCGCGCACCGTCGGGCCGACGAAGCAGGCGCTCACC
The DNA here is from genome assembly GCA_036260475.1 of Gaiellaceae bacterium. GTDB lineage: Bacteria > Actinomycetota > Thermoleophilia > Gaiellales > Gaiellaceae > Palsa-739. Next base: position 11,908 of record DATAMX010000091.1, read on the forward strand.
GACGCGGGTCTCGACTCGTCGAAGATCGACCACGTCGTCCTCGTCGGCGGCATGACGCGCATGCCGGCCGTCCAGGCGAAGGTCAAGGAGATCGTCGGCAAGGACCCGCACAAGGGCGTCAACCCGGACGAGGTCGTCGCCGTCGGCGCCGCGCTGCAGGCCGGCGTGCTGAAGGGCGAGGTGAAGGACATCCTCCTCCTCGACGTGACGCCGCTGTCGCTCGGCATCGAGACCAAGGGCGGCGTGATGACGAAGCTCATCGAGCGCAACACGACCATCCCGACGAAGAAGTCCGAGACGTTCACGACGGCGGAGGACAACCAGCCGTCCGTCGAGGTGCACGTGCTCCAGGGCGAGTCGGAGATGGCGACCTACAACAAGACGCTCGGCAAGTTCCAGCTCGTCGGCATCCCGCCGGCGCCGCGCGGCATGCCGCAGATCGAAGTGGCGTTCGACATCGACGCGAACGGGATCATCAACGTGTCGGCGAAGGATCTCGGCACGGGCAACGTCCAGCAGATCCAGATCCAGGGCGGTTCCGGCCTGTCC
>DATAMX010000095.1:0-2242 GCA_036260475.1 Gaiellaceae bacterium
GCGCACTCGACCGGGAAGCCGGTCGTCGCGTGGACGGGCGACGCCTGGGCCCATCCGTGGACCGTCTACGTCGCTGCGAGCGTCCACGGGCGGCTGGAGCACGCGGTCGCCGCGCTCGAGCCGTTTGGGCAGGTCGGTGCCACCTGATCGGGTGACGATACAGCGGAGTACGAAGCATATGACCCTTGTAGCCACCGGGTGCGGCGGGATGCCCATCCGAGAAGAGGGGAAGGCGGCTCATGAAACGGATCTTGATCGTCTTGCTGATCGCGTTTGCGATCCCGGCGACGGCAGTCGCAGCGATCAGCGGGACTGGTGGAGGGACGACGATCGCGAACGGTCAGGCGACACTTGTCTCGAACAGCACCGCGCCGTACAGCTACATCAGCTTCGACGATCTGAACGGCCAGCCCGTCGCGACTCTGACCGAGTTGTCGGCAGACGTTCTCTCCGCGACCTGGGGCGGCGGCTCGCCCCGGTTCTCGGTCGAGGTCAGCAACGGCACCACGACCAAGAACATCTTCGTCTATCTCGGCGACCCACCCAACTTCACCTCCGGATCCACGGGAGACACTGGGAATCTGCTCGATGAAACCCTCAGCGTCGCTCGGGTGGACTCGACGCAGGTTGGAGGGCCGTTCTACGGGACATGGGCGCAAGCGGTCTCGGCAGCGACCGGCAGCGGCTACGGCACGATCTCCGACATCTCGGTCGTCGTCGACGGCGGCTGGGCGCAGGCCAGCGGATCGCAGACGGTCGTGCTCGACGCCGTCTCGATCAACGGCGTGGTCTACACCTTCACCGCTACGGCGAAGTCAGATTGCAAGGACGGCAACTGGCAGGCGCTCGGATACAAGAACCAGGGAGCCTGCATCAGCTTCGTCGAGACCGGTAAGTAGCTCCCTCATCGGAACGCCACGACTGGATGGGAGGCCTACCCGGGTGGGCCTCCCATCCATGTCCAGGGGACAGCGCGGACGCGCGCTGCGCGGCTCGCCTGCCACTTGGTCTGAGCCATGCGCCCGGCATGATTCGAACATGCGACCTCTGCCTCCGCAGGGCAGCGCTCTATCCCCTGAGCTACGGGCGCTTCGGGAACGGCCAGTGTAGCCGCATGCCCTTGCGCGGCTGTGTCTTCCGCCAGTCGTCGTAGGTCGGAAGCCGGCCCTGCGCATGCGCGGCCTGGACGCACTCGGCGTGCGCATGACGCCGCCGGCTCGTGTCCCCCTCGGGCGCGATGAGCACATGGGGCGCCATCGCGTGCAGCCGGTAGCCGCAGAGAGGGCAGCGGTACGTCGCCGGCTTGAGGTTGTGCGCCGCGCGGACCGACCACCACGCCGCGGGCTCGAGCCTAGGCACCTTTGGTGCGCACGTACGCGAGCGCGACGACGGTCCCGTCGGGACGGCGCGCAGTGCTCGTCACACGTTCGACCGGCGTCTCGTCGTCGAGCTCGACCACCTGGAGCTTGCGATTGACGTGCCCGCGGTAGTGCAGCCGGGCGATCGGCTCCTGACCGGGATAGCAGCCCTTGCTGAAGCTGATGTGGGTCTCGTCGAGACCGGCCTCCGCCGGGAGGATGGCGTCGTCGAGCTCGCGACCCCAGCGTGGGACGCCGGCCTCGATACGGCGCAGCTCGAGCTCGTCGGGGGCGAGCGTCGGCTCGAGCGCCGCGTCGAGGACCTCGACCGCCCCGGGGAAGTCGGTGGCGATGCCCTCGCCGCCGAAGACGAGCGCCGACTCGTGTTCCTCGAGCTCGATCTCGCACCGCGCGCGCAAGCGCATCCGGGCGAGATGCGCGCGAACGGGCTGGCCGAGCTCGGGCTCGGTGAGCAGCAGGTAGTCGTCCTCGCCGCGCCGCCACACGACGAGCGGCGCGATCAGGCGCGCCTTGGCCGTCAGCAGCAGGGCCGGGCACGAGTCGCCGAGGTGTAACGCCTCGACGTCGTTCGAGACCATGCGCTGGAGATAGTCCTGCGCGTCTGGGCCGGCGACCCGAACGAAGGCGCGCGGGCGAGTAGCCACATCCATGCAACTAGTGTAGGGAGGCCATGCCGCTCTTCCGCTCGAAGGCAGAGGACAAGGTGCGCGCCGCGGGATACGACCCGGCGCGCCTACCCCCGGGCCAGTACCTCACGGAGAAGTGGCCCGTGCTGCACGCGGGCGACGTGCCGAACGTCGACCTCGCGACGTGGAGCCTGCGCGTGTGGGGCGAGGTCGAGAACGAGGTCACGCTCTCGTTCG
>DATAMX010000112.1:0-5184 GCA_036260475.1 Gaiellaceae bacterium
CTGCTCGCGCGTCAGCCCGCCGCGCGGGCCCTCGAGCACGATCCGTCCCTCGAGCATGCAGACGACGCGGTCGGCCACGCCCATGGCGCGCGCGAGGTCCTGCTCGACGAGCACGATCGTCGCGCCGCCCTCGATGAGCGCGCCGAGCGAGCGGTACACAGCCTCGACGACGACCGGCGCGAGACCGAGGGAGACCTCGTCGAGCAGCAGCAACCGCGGGTTCGTCATGAGCGCGCGACCGATCGCGGTCGCCTGCTGCTCTCCGCCCGAGAGGCTCGCAGCGCGTTTGTGCCGGAGCGACTGCAACAGCGGGAACGCTTCGAGCACCGCGTCCACCGTCCACGCGCCGCTCCGCCGGGCGGCATTCGAGACGCGCAGGTTCTCCTCGACGGTCAGATTCGGGAACAACCGGCGCCCTTCCGGAACGAGCGCGATGCCGCGCTTCACGCGCCGGTGCGCCGCAAGGGAGGTGATGTCGCGCCCCTCGAACGAGATTCGACCACCGGCGGGCCGGTGCGCGCCGGCGATCGCGCGCAGCAGCGTCGTCTTCCCCGCGCCGTTCGCGCCGACGAGCGCGAGCGTCTCCCCCTCCGCGACCTCGAACGACACCTGGCGCACGGCCTGGAGCAGACCGTGGCGGACGTCGAGCCCGTCGACCTCGAGGAGCGCGGTCACACCGCGGTCCCGAGGTAGGCGTCGATGACGGCCGCGTCCTTCATGACTGACTCCGGGTCGCCCTCGGCGATGACGCGGCCGCTGTCCATGGCGACGAGCCGCTCGACGACCTGGACTAGCACGTGGACGATGTGCTCGATCCAGACGATCGCGACGCGCTGGCGCCGCAGCTCGCGGATGGTGCGGACGAGCTCGGCCGCCTCTTCGTCGGTGAGGCCGGCCCCGATCTCGTCGAGCAGCAGGACCTGCGGGTCGGTCGCGAGCGCGCGGGCCAGCTCGAGCCGCTTGCGGTGCAGCAGGCCGAGCGACTCGGCCGGGCGGTTCGCGACTGCGGTCATCTCGCACAGGTCGAGCACCTCGGCGACGCGCCGGTACGCGTCGCGGCGCCGGCTGCCGCCGCCGGTCGACGCACCCACGAGCACGTTCTCGAACACCGTCATGCCGCCGAACGGCTTCGGCACCTGGTACGCGCGCGCGATGCCGAGCCGGCAGCGCGAGGCCGCCCCCTTGGACGTGATGTCGGCCCCGCGGAAGAGCACGCTGCCGCCGTCGGGTCGCTGCGATCCCGCGAAGACGCTCAGCAGCGTCGTCTTCCCCGCGCCGTTGGGGCCGACGATCCCAACCGCCTCGTCGGCCCCCACGGAGAAGTCCACGCCGTCCAGCACGACGAGCGCCCCGAACCGCTTCTTCAGCCCGGACGCGGAGAGCAGCGCCGTGCCGTCACGCTCCGTCGTCAACCCTTGTACGGCTTCAGCTTCGCCTGGATCGGAACGTTGGGGTCGCCGGAATGCTCGCAGAGGACGAAGTCGAGAGGGAACTTGCTCCCCTTCACGCTCACCCACTGCCCGCCGATGATCGGCGTCGTGACGACGGGAGCCACCGGGTTGTGCTTCCCGCCCGTGCCCCAGTGCAGCCGGCCCGACGGCGTCATGACGTTCAGGGTCTTGAACGCGTTCGCGACGGCCGTCTTGTCCTTCGGGTTGCCGCTCTTCTTCAGCACCGCCTCGGCGACGTCGAAGAGGGACATCGTCGCCCCGAGCTGCTGGTTCCACTGCCGTCCCGTCGCCTTCGTGTAGCCGTCCCCGATCGCCTTCGAGGAGAGGCCGGTGAGAGGCGAGGAGTAGGGGAAGTGCGGCGTCCAGTAGGCGCCGCTCGCGAGCAGCGGGCCGAGCTTGCCGGAGGCCGCGATCTGCGACGGGAAGAGGCCGGTCTTCGCGAGCTGCGCGATCTTCACCTGCTTCGTGTACCCCTGCTGCGCCGCCTGCTTCCACAGCGTCGTGAAGTCGGGCGGGATCGGGGCACAGTGGAAGATCTGGCAGTTGTGCTTCTTGTAGCCGCTGATGAGCGACGTGTAGTCGGTCTGCCCGTCCTGGTATCCGCCCGGGTCGAAGATCTTGTAGCCGGCCTTCTCGAGCAGCGGGATGAGATTGGCGCGAAATGCGTTGCCGTCCGTGTCGTTCGGATACATGACGCCGACGACCTTGTTCGTCTTCACCTGCGGCCAGAGGTGCGTGTACGCGTCGGCGAATTGCTGCGTGCCGAAGCTGAACACGAATGACCAGCGGAACGGTGACGGCTGGCCCGGCTTCGCGCCGCGGCCGAAGTAGAACGACTCCCAGGGGTCGACGGTGCCGACGCACGGGACGCCGGCCGCCTCGCAGGCGTCGGCGACGGGGTTGACGACCTCGGGGGTCGAGGTCGTGAGCATGAGGTCGATGTTGTCGCTGTGGATGAGCGTATTGGCGACCTGCGCCGCGGTGGCCGGGCTCGACTGGCTGTCCTTGCCGACGATCTTCACCGAGTAGTGCGTCCCGCCGACCGACAGGCCTTTGGCGAAGGCCTTTCGCGCGAGACCGAGGATGTAGGGGTCGCCCTCGCCGAACCCGCCCGCGGGGCCGGTGAGCGGGCTGACGAAGCCGAGCGTGATCGTGTTTCCCGCGTCGTGCGTGAGCGGCCTCGCCCAGATGGGCTCGGCGAACGCTCCCGAGACGACGAGCCCTCCGGCGCCGATGGCGCCGCGCTTGAGCAGCTCCCGGCGCGAGATCGCCTTGCCGCTGCCCGCTTCCTCAGTCATTGACCCTCCTCACCGCGGATGATCGGAATGGCGCGGACGCTACGCCGCTCGCTGTTCACTTGTCAAGACGCTGTTCCGTCTATTAGAACAGTGACCATGCGCGCCGACGCCGCGTTCTCGCAGTCCCTGCAGCGCGGGCTCGCGATCCTTTCGCTGTTCCGCTCGGAACGGCCGCTGCTCGGTGTGAGCGAGCTCGGCCGCGACCTCGGTCTCAGCCGGTCGACGACGCACCGGTACGTCTCGACGCTCGTCTCCCTCGGCTACCTCCAGCAGGACCCCGGGACGAAGAAGTACCGGCTCGGCCCGAGAGTGCTCGACCTCGGCTTCTCGGCCATCAACTCGATGGAGCTGCGGGAGGTCGCCGGGCCGCACCTGCGGGAGCTCTCCGACGCGACCGGGTACACGGCGAACATGGCGATCCTCGACGATCTCGACATCGTGTACGTCGACCGCTACCGCAGCGCGCAGGCGCGGCAGCGCGAGATCGACCTGAATCTCCACGTGGGCGCGCGCCTGCCCGCGTACTGCACTTCGCTCGGGAAGGTGCTGCTCGCGCACCTCTCCGCGGAGGAGCGGGCGGCGCGTCTCGGCCGCATCGACTTCCAGCGGCGCGGACCGAACACGATCACATCGCGGACGGCGCTCGCGGCCGAGCTGCTCCGTGTCCGCGAGCAGGGCTACGCGGTCAACAACGAGGAGCTCGCGTACGGACTGCGGTCGATCGCCGCGCCCGTGCTCGCGCACGACGGCTCCGCGGCCGGGGCGATCAACCTCGCGGTGCACAGCTCCATGGTGTCGAGTGCGACCCTCGACGACGGGCTCGCCCCGGTGCTCATGCGCACCGCCGCCGACATCTCGGCGCGACTCGGGTTCCGCCAGCACTAGGAAAGCTCCGCCTGGAGCGAGGCGCCGGCTGCTAAGAGGTCCCAGTCCGATCCGGGGCGGCCGACGAGCGACACGCCGACCGGCAGGCCGCCGCTGCCGACGCCGGCGGGGAGTGCGACGACCGGAAAGCCGGTCCAGTTCCAGTAGTGCGTGAGCGAGATCTCGGCGAAGTCGGTGAACGGCGCGTCGTATCCGGCGCCGCGCGGGCGGGCGACGATCGGGACGGTCGGTTCGACGATCGCGTCGAGGCCGTTCGCATCGAGCCACTCGATCCAGCTCGCGGCGTCGGCCGTTCGCCGCCGCTGCGCTGCCGCATGCTCCTCGGTCTGAAGCGCGCGCTGCTCGGCGTATTCGAGGAAACCCCGGACCGACGGGCGGTAGAGCGCGCGCCGGTCGTCGAACCTCCGGTGGTAGGCGAGCATCTCTGCGGTGAGCACGTCGAGCAGCGTCCGCCCGAGGTCGAGCGCGACGTCGGGCGGCGGGGCCGAGACGACGGGAAGCCGGGCGAGCGCCCGCTCGAAGCCGGCGGCGACGTCGGAGTCGAGCTCCGCGATGCGAGGCGAGAGGGCGACGCGCCGAAGCGGGCGCCGGTCCTCCGGCGGCTCGCGGGAGGCGAGGGCGGCGAACAGCGGTTCGCAGTCGGCGACCGTGCGCGCCATCGGTCCCGCATGGTCGAAGCTCGGCGAGAGCGGGACGATGCCGTCGAGCGGGACGATGCCGCGCGTCGGCTTGATCGTCGCCGTCCCGCAGAGCGCGGAGGGGATCCGCAGCGATCCCGCCGTGTCCGTCCCGGTCGCCGCCGGCGTCGTCATCGAGGCGAGAGCGGCCGCGGACCCGCCGCTCGAGCCCCCGGCCGACCGGTCGAGCGCGTGCGGGTTCCCGACCTGGTCGGTGGTTCCCCCGGCGGCGAACTCGTGCGTGTGCAGATGGCCGAGCAGGACCATGCCGGCGGCCTCGAGGCGCGCCCATGCCTCGCAGTGTCGAGCGGGGACGTCGTCGAGCACGCGACTCGACGCGGTGAGCGGCTTGCCGGCGACGCCGTACAGATCCTTCAGGCCGATCGGGATCCCGCACAGCGCGCCGGCGGCTTCGCGGGCGCGCTGGGAGTCGGCGCGTGCGGCGGCGGCGAGCGCGTCCTCGTCGTACACGCGCACCCACGCATTCACTGCCGAGGCCGATCCTCCGAAACTGTGCTCGCCGTCTCGCTCGCGGATGCGTTCGAGGCAGGCGGAGGCGAGCTCGACCGACGACACGACGCGTCCGGCGAGCGCGGCTGCCGCTTCGACGACGCCGAGATCGGCGGGCGACGACACGGGTGCGATATACACCCGGGCGTGGCTCAGCGCACGTCACCGCCGTTTCGCGCAGATCACGTCGGGAGCCTGCTGCGCCCGCAGCGGCTGCTCGCCGCGCGGGACGAGCACGCGGCGGGGCGCATCGACGACGACGAGCTGCGTGCGATCGAGGACGGGGCGATCCGCGAGGCGGTGGGCATGCAGGAGGAGGTCGGATTGCAGTCCGCGACCGACGGCGAGTTCCGCCGCGCGTCG
>DATAMX010000120.1:0-36338 GCA_036260475.1 Gaiellaceae bacterium
CCACGACGACCATGCCGCCCGAGACGACGGACACGACGCAGACGACGACGCCCTAGCTCGCCGTCGCCGTCGCGGCCGCGGTGGTGATGGTCGCGGTCGTATCGGTGGTGGTCGCCGGGGTAGTGGTCGCGGTGAACGTCGTCGTCGTGACGACCGCGGTCGTCGTCGGCGGAGGCCGCGTCGTCGTGACGTGATGGGTCGTGGTCGGGATCGTGCTCGTAGGCCGCGTGGTCGACGGCACGCCCGTGGTCGTCGGCGCCGTCGTCTGCGCTGTCGTCTGCGCCGTGGTCGTCGGCGTCGACTTCGCGTGCGGGTGAGTCGAGGGAAGGGTTGCCGCGGGGAGCGCCGGCCCGTTGGAGTCACGTGTCACCTCGTACGCGAAAACGCCGCCCGCGAGCGCCAGGAGCGCGGGCAGGGCGACGAGGAGCGCGCGGCCGAAGGGCGAGCGGCGGCGTGAAGGCCGAACGCCCGGCATGACCCGCGTGACCTCCGTGTCGGCAGCGAGCGCAAGGCCGCTGCCGGCGAGCCCGTCCAGGAGCGTGGCGCCGTCCGCCGGTCGTGCGGACGGATCCTTCGCCAGCGCCGCGTCCGCGGTGGCGGTGAGGGCGGGCGGCGCGTCCGGCCGGAGCTCGGTGACGAGCGGCGGCGGCTCGTCGCGGTGGGCGACGACGAGCGCGATCGGATCCTCGGACACGAACGGCAGCGTCCCGGTCAGCATCCGGAAGAGCAGGACGCCGAACGAGTACACGTCGCTCGCAGGGGTCGCGGGGAGGCCGGCCGCCTGCTCGGGGGAGATGTACGCCGCCGTTCCGAGCACCGTCCCGGCCTCCGTCAACGTGCCCTCGCCGACGGCCATGCGCGCGATGCCGAAGTCGGCGAGCTTCGCGCGCCCCTCCTCGTCGAAGAGCACGTTCGACGGCTTCAGGTCGCGGTGGACGACGCCGCGAGCGTGGGCGTGCGCGAGGCCGGCGGCGATCTCCGATGCGATGCGATGCGTGTCTGCGTCCGCGAGCGCTCCGCTCGCGCGCATGAGCTCTTCGAGCGAACCGCCGGCGAGGTACTCGAGCACCATGAACGGGCGGCCGCCTGACTCGCCGTAGTCGTACAGCTGGGTGACGTTCGGATGCCCGAGCGCGGCGACGGCTCGCGCCTCGCGCTCGAAGCGCGCGTTGTCCTCGTTCGGCGCGAGGAGCTTGAGCGCGACCCGGCGGCCGAGCTCGAGGTCGGTCGCGGCCCAGACCTCGGACATCCCGCCCCGCCCCAGTAGCTCGTCGAGGCGGTAGCGGCCCGCAATCAGCGTTTCCGCCATCGCTAGGTTATGGGCCGATCGTGGGGGCTTTACTCACCGTTGCGGAGGCGCAGGCGCAGATCCTGGCCCGCTGCGCGGAGCTCGCGGCCGAGCCCGTCGCCCTCGACGCGGCTGCGGGCCGCGTGACGTCGGCGGACGCGGTCGCGGTGGTCGATCTCCCGCCGTTCCCGAGCTCCGCGATGGATGGGTTCGCGCTGCGTTCGGGCGACGCTCCGGGGACGCTCGCGATCGCCGGCCGCATCGCCGCCGGCAGCCCGGCGAGAGGCGACCTTCGTGCGGGCGAGGCGATGGCCATCTCCACGGGCGGCGTCGTCCCCGACGGGGCGGACGCGGTCGCTCCGATCGAGGTCGTCTCCGAGCGGGACGGCCGGCTCGACGTGCCGGACGCGATCGCGGCGGGCGCCCACGTGCGCCCGCGCGGCGGCGATGTGCGCACCGGCGACGTCGTCGTCCCGGGCGGCGTGCGCCTGGCCGCGACGCAGCTCGGTGCGCTCGCAGCCGCAGGCGTGGCCGAGATCCTGTGCGCACGGAAGCCGCGCGTCGCGGTCCTCGCGACCGGCAGCGAGCTCGTCGCGCCGGGCACGCCGCTCGCGCCCGGCCAGGTCTACGAGGCGAACGCGCTCATGCTCGCTGCGGCGCTGGCCGCCGCCGGCGCCGAGGTCGAGCGCCTCCCCTCGGTCGCAGACGACGAGGCCGCGCATCGCGACGCGCTCGAGCGAGGCCTCGCAGCCGACGTGCTCGTCACCTCCGGCGGGGTCTCGGTCGGTCCGCACGATCTCGTACGCCGCATCGAGGCCGAGCTCGGCGTCGAGGAGGTCTTCTGGCAGGTTGCGGTCAAGCCCGGCAAGCCCGTCGCGTTCGGCGTGCGCGGGTCGACGCTCGTGTTCGGACTGCCGGGCAATCCGGTGTCGTCGCTCGTCGGCTGCGAGCTGTTCGTGAAGCCTGCGATCCGCGCGTTGCAAGGGCTCGCCGATCCGCTGCCGCGCTTCGAGCGCGGCCGGCTCGCGTCGCCGCTGCCGCGGAACGCCGGACGGGACGAGCTCGTGCGCGCGCGCATCCGCTTCGACGGCGACGTGATCGTGCTCGAGCCGCTCACCGGCCAGGAGTCGCACATGATCGTGCGGGCGGCCGCAGCAGATGCGCTCGTGCACGTCGCGCGCGGCGACGGCTCGCTCGAAGCCGGCGCGCAGGCGCCGTACCTCCGCCTCTAGCGCGGCTTCATCGCCACGAGCGTCGCGTACACGATGTAGCGATGCGTCGCGAAGAAGCGCGGATGGCACGCCTGCAGCGCGAGCAGCTCGTGTCGTGGTGAGCGCAGTACCGCCATGTCGCCGGCGGGAACGATGCGATGCGTCGTCGCGCGGTACGTGAACGTCGCGTACGGCATCTCCAGGCGAACGAGGTCGCCGGGCCGGATGGCGTCGATGTGCGAGAAGGGTGCGAGGTACGTCGTGCGATGCCCGGCGATGTACACGAGACGGCCCTGACCCGGCATGTACGAGCGTAGGTCGCGGCCGGGGCCTTTCTGCAGCGACGACTCGTCCGTTCCGTCGACGAGCACCATGTTCAGCCCGATCCGGCGGATGACGATCCTGCCGATCGCCTCGCCGGGGTGCGTGCTCCGGCGGAAGCGCGCTGCATCGACCGCGACCGCGTCTCGCCGCGCGGCCAGCGCGAGTCCCCGCGCGGCCGCGGATGGTCTGTACGCGGCGAATTCGCGCTCGAGTGCGTGGCCGAGCTTCTGCTGCTGCCAGTGCGTATACAGACCTGTAAACGGGTCCTGCCAGCGCCAGACGACGATCGCCCATACGAGCAGGAGAACACCGGCCCCGACCAGGAGCCGTGAGGCGATCCGCATGGCGCGAGTCACTAGCCGTGCAACGCGCGCCGTGCTGCGTCGGATGCGTGCCGCCGCCGCGCGAGCACGAGCTGTCTGACCGTCTCGCGGATCGGGCCGCGTGGCGGGCGCTCCGCCGCGGTCGGATACGGCGCGTAGCGCCCGGCGGAGAGTGCGACGAGCTGCGCCGCCGCTGCCGCCCAGGCGAGGCCGATGACGAAGCCCGGGGCCGCCGCGTACCGAAGCGAGTACAGCCACGCGATGTACCAGGGCGCGTCGAGCCCGAGCCCGTAGCGCGTCGCGAACGACCACACGAGGAGCGCGGGACCTGCGAAGCCGAGCAGGAGGACGAGCGCTCGAAGTGCGATCGCCCGGCCGCGCACCTGTGGCAGCCACAACCACGCGTGCAGGGACGGCAGGAGAAACACGAGCGCGTACGGATTCGTCGCCACGACGAGCAGCGCGACGACGGCGAGGGCGAGGAGCGCGCCCGTGTGGCCGGCGAGCGCCTCCTCCGGCAGCACCGGCCGCCGCGGAAAGAGCCGGTGCCGGGCGACGAGCCAGCCCGCGGCGACGAGGATCGCGAGCCCTGCGAGTGCAGCTGCGGGCCAGTGGACTTCTGTCAGCAGAGGCGGCCGCGGTGCCCCACCCGGCCAGGCGCCGGCGGCGGCGAAGAGGGCGAAGAGGCCGCCGCACCAGGCCCAGAAGCCGAGGCGGCTGCGATAGCTGCGCAGTGCCGGCGAGATGCGGATCCGGCGTCGCCGGCAGCGGGCGAAGAGATCGACGGCGGCGACGAGGAACGGGAGGAGCGCGGCGACGAGGACGATCTCGATCGCCCAGCCCCGAACGATGCGGCTGCCGAGATACACGTAGCTCGACGGGCCGGACGGCAGCGCGATTCCCTGCTCGAGGGCGTCGACGACGTTCTGGGTTGCGCGCCCGACCTGGCCGAGCCGCGGCCCGTCCAGGCCCCCGGCCCCGTCGCCGATGCCGCTCGCCGGCCGGTCGGCCGCCGTCGTGATCGCCACCGCGGGGATGCCGCGGGCGACGAACGGGGCCTGCTCGTAGGCGCTGAACGGGAAGCCGAGGTCGACGAGCTGCCGGAGCGCGCTCGGCCGCAGCGGGTCCGAGCCCGTCTGTGCCGCGATCTGGGCGCGGACCGTCTCGGCGAGGCCGGACGCGGGCGACCGGGCGGTGTCCCCGGCGAGCTCGAGCCGCGGCTGCCCCCGGCCGGCGATCGCGTCGAGATCGATCACCGCGATCACGTCCTGGCGCTGGGGAGCATGGGCGGCGAACTCTGCCGCCCCGAGGCCGCCGTACGCCCCGCCGTCGGTGGAGAGGAAGAGCACCGAGTACGGCAGCCGGAGCTGGGCGGCGCCGCCCGTCGGTGCGTAGGCGCGGGCGAGCTCGACGAGCGCGGCGGTGCCGGAAGCGTTGTCGTTCGCGCCCGGGCCGACGCCGGCGTCGTCGCGGTGGGCGAGCACGACGATCGTCTTGTGCGAGAGGCCCCGCTTCTCGGCCACGAGGTTGACGAGACGCACGCGGCCGCGGCCGGGGATCGTGGCCGTGAACCGCTCCTCCTGGACGTCGTAGCCGTACGGCGTGAGCTCCCCGGCGAACCAGCGCGCTGCCGCGGACGCCGTCGGCGTTCCCGGGACACGGCCCGGATAGCGGAGCGCGAGCTCGGCGGCGAGGGCGCGGGCATCGACCCGGTCGAAGGCGGGCGGGAGGTTCGGCGGCTGGAGCCCGGGAGGCCGCGCCACGCTGAAGGCGAGCACGAGGAGCGGGAGCCCGACGAGGAGCCACGTGCCGCGGTAGAGCCGTCCGTTGACGGGCCGGTCGAGGGAGCCGGGTCGCGGCCGCCGCGATGACGGCGGCGCAGGCGGAACGGCTGCCACGGCGCTCTATAGTAGGACGCAGGCGGGCTGGCGAGTTTCTACGTGAAAACGACGATGCCTGAAGCCGCGACCATTCTTCTCGTAGACGACGAGGATGCGGTGCAGAAGCTGCTCACGTACCCGCTCGAACGCGAGGGCTTCCGGGTCATGCAGGCCCGCGACGGCGAGGAGGCGCTCCAGCGCTTCGGCACCGAGCGCGTCGACCTCGTCGTGCTCGATCTCATGCTCCCGAAGCTCGACGGGCTGGAGGTCTGCCGCCGGCTGCGCGCGCAGAGCACCGTGCCGATCATCATGCTCACCGCCCGCGACGACGAGCTGGACAAGGTCGTCGGCCTCGAGCTGGGCGCCGACGACTACATCACGAAGCCGTTCTCGATCCGGGAGTTCCGCAGCCGGGTCCGGGCGCTGCTGCGCCGCGCCGCGGTCGGCGGCCAGGCGGACGGCCGGGACGTCATCCGCGCCGACGGCATCGTCCTCGACCTCGCCCGTCGCACGGTCGAGGTGCGCGGCATGCCGGTCGAGCTCACGTACGTCGAGTTCGAGCTCCTGCGCACGCTCGCGGCGAGGCCGGGACGCGTCTTCAGCCGCCAGGCCCTGCTGGAGGCGCTGTGGGGCGACTACGCCTACCGCGAGCCGCGGACGATCGACGTCCACGTCCGGCACCTGCGCGAGAAGCTCGAGGTCGACTCGCACGACCCGGCGCTGATCCAGACCGTGCGCGGCGTCGGCTACCGGCTGCGCGACTGACCGTGCACCCGTTTCGCCGCGTCGGCGCCCGGCTCAGCCTCGCGCTCGCTGTCGTCGTGGCCGGAGCGCTGGCCGTGGTCTGGATCGCGCTCGTGCCGACGCTGCAGCACCGGCTCGTGAACGGCCGCCTCGTCCTCCTCGCCCAGTCCGCGCGTCAGATCGCCCGCTCCGAGACCTCGGCCCCCGACCGCGCGTTCATCGACGACGCAGCCCGCACCGCGGATGCGAACCGCGCCGTGCTCCTTCGGGGCACGACGACGTTGCACGTCGTCGCCGACTCCCGCCGCACCGGCCCGGCCGGCGCCGTCGCCCAGGATCCGGTCGCGCTCCATGCGGCGACGACCTCCGCCCTCCAGCGTGGCGTGGTGACTCGGGACGACGAGCCCTTCGCCGAGGTGGCGGTCCCGGACCGCTACGGCGGCGTCATCCTGTATTCGGCCTCGCTGCGCGCGACGCTCGAGAACGTCGACCTCGTCCGCTCGCGGCTCCTCTGGGCGGGGCTCGTCGCGCTCGGCCTGGCGGTGCTCGTCGGCTGGGGCGCCGCGTCGGCGTTCGCCCGCCGCATCCGGCGGCTCGAGCGCGCGGCCGACCGCATCGCCGCAGGCGACTTCGACGAGCCGGTCGTCGATCTCGGCCGCGACGAGGTGGGCGAGCTCGCCCACGCCTTCGATCGGATGCGCAGCCAGCTCGCGCAGCTCGACGATGCCCGACGGGCCTTCATCGCGAACGCCTCGCACGAGCTGCGGACGCCGATCTTCTCCGTCGGCGGCTTCCTCGAGCTCTTGCAGGAGGACGAGCTCGACGCCGGCACGCGGGCCGAATTCGTGGACGCCATGGCGGAGCAGATGGCCCGACTTTCGAAGCTCGCCACCGACCTCCTCGACCTCTCCCGGCTCGACGCCGGGGGCATGCGGATCGAGCTCGAGCCGGTCTCGCTCGCCGCCGTGGCGGCCGACCTCGGAGAGGAGCTGGAGGCGCTCGCCGCCCGCCGCGAGCATGAGCTCGAGGTCGTCGTCGAGGCCGCCGGATCGGTGCTGGGCGACCGGGAGCGCGTCCTGCAGGTCGGCCGGGCGCTCGTCGACAACGCACTCCTGCACACGCCGCCCGGAACGCACGTGCGCGTCGTCGCCGACGGCTGCAGCCTGCGGGTCGAGGACGACGGCCCCGGCATCTCCGCCGAGCACCGCGAGCAGGTCTTCGCACGCTTCACCCGTCTCGACGGGTCGCGCGCGTCCGGGAGTGGGCTCGGCCTCGCGATCGCTCGCGAGCTGGCCGAGCGCATGGGCGGCGAGCTCCGGCTCGAGCCCGCCGGCGGCCGCACGGCCTTCGTGCTCGAGCTTCCGCCCGTTTCCACGGGAAATCGCGCCGCACTTCGTGGCAATCGCCACGAGGATCCGGTGGGTTAGGAGGCCCGTCGATGCGGGAAGGAGCCTGGAAACGCCCGGCGCGCGGCGCGATCGTGTAGAAATCGGCGGGTTTAGTCCCTCGAATCTAGGGAAAACGGACGAAGGACCGGATGGAGCTCGTCCAAGACATGACCGGAGTCGACAGCGCAGCGGGCGTGAGGGCAGTGCGTCTTCGCATTCCCGCCAAACCGGAGTACATCGCCCTCTGCCGCCTCGCGCTCACGGGTCTCGCGCAGGCGCGTGCGCTCGACTCGGACACGGTCGCGGACCTGAAGCTCGCCCTCACCGAGGCGGTGTCGAACTCGGTGCGCCACGCGTACGGGACGCCGGGCGAGGGGCAGGTCGACATCCGCTACGAGCTCGCGCCCGACCGCATCTCCGTCGACGTCATCGACGACGGCGCCGGCTTCGATCCCGAGGAGGCGCCGTCCTTCGACGGCGACGACCTCTCGGAGGGCGGGCTCGGCATCGCCATCATCCGCACCATCGCCGACGACGTCGAGATCGAGTCGCGACCCGGCGTGCGGGGATCGCGGCTGCGCTTCGTCAAGAAGCTCACCTGAGCCGCCGCCGGCTCATCGTCGTCTCGAACCGCGGGCCCGTGTCGTACGGGCGCGACGCGGGCGGCGAGCGAACGGTCAGCCGCGGCGGAGGCGGGCTCGCGACTGCGCTGCGCGGGCTCGTCGAGAAGCACGACGTGACGTGGATCGCGAACGCGATGACGGACGAGGACCGCGTGGTGGCGGCCGAGGCCCAGCGCGGGACGATCCTGATCGCACAGGGCCGCGACGCGTACGCGCGCTTCTACAACGTCATCGCGAATCCGACGCTCTGGTTCGTCCAGCACATGCTGTGGGACCTCGCACGCACGCCGGACTGGGACGACACGCGCCACGACGCGTGGACGAACGGTTACGTGCCCGTCAACCTCCAGATGGCGCGCGCGACGCTCGCAGAGCTCGACCGCGATCCGAGCGCAGCGGTGTTCTTCCACGACTATCACCTCTATCTCGCGCCGGCTTTCGTGCGGCGCGAGCGGCCCGATGCGCTGCTCGCGCACTTCGTGCACATCCCGTGGCCGGAGGCGGACGCCTGGACGGTGCTTCCGCCGGCGATCCGCCACGACGTGCTCGCGGGACTGCTCGCGAACGACGTCGTCGGATTCCACACGCGCCGCTGGCAGCGCAACTTCGTGCGCAGTTGTGTCGACGTGCTCGGCGCCACCGTCGACGGCGACATCGTCGAGCACGACGGTCGCCGGACGCTCGTCACGAGCCACCCGATCGGGATCGATCCCTCCGAGCTCGACGAGCTGAAGCAGGACGAGAACGTGCTCGCGCGCGAGCGGGAGATCGAGACCTCGCGGCCGGACCAGCTCGTGCTGCGCGTCGATCGCACGGATCCGTCGAAGAACGTCGTCCGGGGATTGCGCGCGTTCGGCCTCATGCTCGACCGCCATCCGGAGCTGCGCGGCCGCGTGCGAATGCTCGCGCTGCTCGATCCCTCGCGGCAGGACATTCCCGAATATGTCGACTACGTGGCCGCCGTCGAGCGCGAGGCGCGGTCGCTCGGGGACGCGGTCGACCTTCGCGTCAGAGACGACTTCGCGCGCTCCGTCGCTGCGTACAAGCAGTTCGACGTCCTGCTCGTGAACGCGGTCTTCGACGGGCTCAACCTCGTGTCGAAGGAGGGGCCGTACGTCAACGAGCGCGACGGCGTCCTCGTGCTGTCCGAGAACGCGGGCGCGCACGAAGAGCTCGGCGAGTGGGCGGTGAGCGTCAATCCGTTCGACGTCTCCGCCCAGGCCGACGCGATCCACGAGGCGCTGACGATGAGCGCGACGGAGCGACGCCGCCGCGCCGAGGCAATCCGCGCTCACGTTCGGGCGCACGACGTCGGCGCGTGGGGAGACATGCAGCTCGCCGACCTCGACCGCGTACGATCCTTGCCATGAGCGAGCTGTCGCACGTGGACGAGAGCGGCGACGTCCGCATGGTGGACGTCGGCGAGAAGCCGCTCTCGCGGCGGCGCGCGGTCGCCCGGGCGGAGGTGCGCATGGCGGAGGCGACCGCCCGGCGCCTGCGGGACCTCCCGAAAGGCGATGCGTTGACCACGGCGCAGCTCGCGGGGATCATGGCCGCCAAGCGGACGAGCGACCTCATACCGCTCTGTCACCCGCTTCCGCTCTCACATGTCGAGGTGACGCTCGAGGTCGGTTCGGCAGGCGTCGAGATCGTCGCGTCGGCGGAGACGACCGCTCGGACCGGCGTCGAGATGGAGGCGCTCACCGCCGCCACGGTCGCCGCCCTCACGGTCTACGACATGGCGAAGGCGATCGACAAGCAGATGGTGGTCACCGACGTGCGCCTCGTCGAGAAGACGAAGGAGGAGGTCTGAACGCGGCCGTGCTCACCGTCTCCGATCGCGTGTCGCGCGGCGAGGCGGAGGACACGAGCGGCGCGGCGCTCGAGGAGCTGCTGCGCGCCGAGGGATACGACGTCGAGCGCCGAGTCGTCGCCGACGAGCGCGACGAGGTCGGGGCGGCGCTGCGCGAGCTCGCCGTATCGGCTGCGCTCGTGCTGACGACGGGCGGCACCGGTCTCGCTCCGCGCGACGTCACGCCGGAAGCGACACGCGACGTGCTCGATCGCGAGGCGCCCGGGATCGCGGAGGCGCTGCGTGCCGACTCGCGGTCGAAGACGCCGCACGGGTTGCTCTCGCGCGGCATCGCCGGCGTCGTCGGGCGCACGCTCGTCGTGAACCTCCCCGGATCTCCCGGCGGTTGCCGGGACGGCTTCGCGGTGCTGCGTCCGGCGCTCGACCACGCGCTCCGGCTGCTGGCGGACGAGGCCACGGCGCACCGCCAGACATGAGCGTGGTCGCGCCGCTGCCTGCGCGCTTCGCGCGTCTGGTGAAGATCGAGCACACGGTCTTCGCCCTTCCGTTCGCGTATGTCGGCGCCTTCCTCGCCGTGAACCGGACACCGTCAGTCCACGACCTGCTCTGGATCACGCTCGCGATGGTCGGCGCGCGTTCGCTTGCGATGGCGCTCAACCGGTTGATCGACGCGGGAATCGACGCGCGCAATCCACGCACGTCCGGGCGCGAGATTCCGAGCGGGGCGCTCTCGATCGTCCAGGTCGCCCTCTTCTGCGCCGCGGCCTTGGCGCTCTTCGTCGTCGCCGTGTGGCAGCTCGCGCCGAAGACCCACTACCTGTGGCCGATCCCCGTTGCCGGCTTCGTCGTCTACCCCTATCTCAAGCGCGTGACGTGGCTCTGTCACTTCTGGCTCGGGGCGGTAGACGGCCTCGCCCCCGTGGGTGCCTGGGTTGCGATCACGAACCATCTGCCCTGGCAGTCGTGGACGCTCGGCGCGGCGGTCGGCCTGTGGGTCGCGGGCTTCGACTGCTTCTACGCGCTCTTCGACGTGGAGATCGACCGAGTGCAGGGCCTGCACTCGATCGCGACGCGCTTCGGCGTGCACGGCGCGTTCGTCGGCGCGCGTCTCTCGCATGCGGCGACGGTCGTTGGTCTCGTCATCGCCGGGCTCGGCTTGTCCGTCGGGGCGCTCTACTGGATCGGCGTCGCCGTCGTCGCAGCGCTGCTCGTGTACGAGCACACGCTCGTACGGCCCGGTGAGCTGCGTCGTCTCGACGCGGCATTCTTCACGATGAACGGCGTCATCAGCGTCGCCTTCGCGATCTTCGTGATCGCGGACACGGCTACGTGATGTCGATCTGCGGTGCATGCTGCAGCGTCTGCAGCACGACGCAGTAGCGCAGCGTCTTCTCGATCAGCTCGTCGCGGCGATCGCCGGCGCCCTCGACGTCGAAGCGGAGCGAGATGCGATCGAAGCCGACGGGCACCTCGCGGTCGATCCCGAGCGTGCCGCGCAGGTCGAGCTCGCCGGTCGCCGTCACCTCGATCTTCGTCGTCGCGATGCCCGACGAGGCCGCAACCATCTGGCACGTCACCTGGGCGCACGCGGCGAGCGCGCCGAGCAAGAGGTCGCCGGAGCATGGAGCCGTGCCCTCGCCGCCCACACCGGCATGCGCCTGCGCCGCGTACACGGCACGCCCGATGTCGACGGAACAGGCGGCCGCGCCCTTTGTCTCGCCGCCCTTCGCCGTGAGCGTGATTCGGGCCTCGTTCGGCTCGGCGCGGTAACGCTCCTTCAGCGGCCGCTGGGCTTCGCGGAGATCCACGCACCTACACTAACCGCGGTGATCAGGGCACGACAGCTCGGCAAGCGCTTCGGCGAGAAGCGCGCCCTGCGCGGCGTCGACCTCGACGTCGCCCGCGGCGCGTTCGCCGTCGTCACGGGGCCCAACGGCTCCGGCAAGACGACGCTGCTCCGCCTCTGCGCAGGGCTGGCTCTGCCGACCGAAGGCGAGCTCGAGGTCGACGCCCCCCGCGCCGCGGTCGGCTATCTCGCGCACGAGCCGCTCGTGTACCGCGAGCTGACCGCCCTCGAGAACCTCGACCTGTACGGCCGCCTCTACCACGTGCCGGAGAGGCGCGAGCGGATCGGCATGCTCCTGGAGCGCTTCGGGCTCTGGGAGGTGCGCCACGACCGCGTCGTCTCGTACTCGCGCGGCATGACGCAGCGGCTCGCGCTCTGCCGCGTGCTCCTGCACGGTCCCGAGCTGCTCGTTCTCGACGAGCCGTACACCGCGCTCGACGCCGCCGGCGCCGAGCTTCTCGATGCGCAGCTGACCGAGCTGCGCGGCGCGCAGACAGTGCTCGTCTCGACTCACGATCCGGACCGCGTTGCGCCGTTTGCGACGCAGCAGCTCGCACTCGCATGACGTATGCGGCCGACGTCGGCGCGCTCGCGCGGAAGGATCTCCTGCTCGAGCTGCGTGCGCGCGACACGCTTCCGGCGATGCTGCTCTTCGTCGTCGCCACCTTCGTCGTGTTCCACTTCGCCCTGCCGGCGCACTCGTCGCAGCTCGCAGCGAGCGGCCTGTTGTGGGTCGCCATCCTCTTCACCGCCTTGCTCGGGCTCGGCCGCGCGTTCGTCCCGGAGCGCGAACAGCGCGTGCTGGACGGGCTCGTCCTCGCGCCGTGCGACCGCAGTGCCATCTGGCTTGCAAAGAGCATCGCCACGCTCGCGTTCCTCGCCGCGGCGGAGCTCGTCGCCCTGCCGGTGTTCGCGCTCTTCTTCCACGGCCTCGGCGGAGCGACGGTGGCCGGAGTCGTGCTGGCCGATCTCGGCATCTGCGCCGTGGGGACGTTCCTCGGCGCAATGGCGGTGGTCACGCGCGCACGCGATCTCCTGTTGCCACTGCTGTTCCTTCCGCTCGCGATCCCGATCGTCGTGGGCGGCGTCGGGGCGAGCGTGGCCGGGTCGCCGGGCCGCTACCTTGGCTTTCTCGCCCTGTACGACGTGCTCTTCGCAGTCCTCTGCTGGGCCTCCTTCGAATACGTGGTGACGGAATAATGGAAGCGGTGTCCAGGCAGTACCGTGTCCCGCTGCCGGCGCTGGCGGCGGCGTCCCTCGTGCTCGTGACGCTCGCCCTCGCGCTCATCTTCTTCGTCGCGCCCAACGACGCGGACCAGGGCTTCTCGCAGCGCATCTTCTACTTCCACGTCTCGATCGCGTTCACGGCGTACGCCTGCTTCGCCGGCGGCGCGTGGAAGGCGCTCGTGCATCTCTGGAAGCGCGACCCGCTCGCCGATCTCGAGAGCTACGTCGCCGTGCACCAGGGGCTGATCTTCGGGACGCTCGTGCTCGTCACGGGATCGATCTGGGCGAAGATCTCTTGGGGTCACTGGTGGCTGTGGAGCGAGGACCAGCTCGTGCTCTTCCTCGTCCTCTTCCTCTTCTACGCCGCGTACTTCATGCTGCGCTTCTCCGTCGATCCCGGGCCCCAGCGCGCGAACCTGTCCGCCGTGTACGCGCTGTTCGGCGTGGTGCTCATCCCGGTGAGCTTTCTCGCCATTCGCATCGCAAGGAGCTTCATCCATCCGATCGTGTTCACGCGTCACGGGCCGAACTTCGGCGGCTGGATCCTCGCCACCTACTGTGTCGCGCAGGCTGCGTTGCTCGTGCTCGCGTACACGCTCTACCGCGTGGAGCTCTCCGGGAAGCGCATCGACGTTCGACTTCGGGAGCTGAGCCTCGCATGACCACCGCCGAGAAGTACGTCACCGCCGCGTACTGCACCGTCTTCGCCGTCGTGCTCGTATACGTCCTCATCATCGCGCTGAAGCTCAACCGGCTCGAGCGCGAGGTGCAGGCGCTCGAGCGTCGCGAGGCGAAGCCGGCCGAGGACGAGCGCGAGACGATCTCCGTTGGCTGAGCTTCTGTTCTGGCCCGTGCTGCTGCTGTACGGCGAGGCGGCGGTCGGCTACCTCGGCGACGCGCGTAGGCCGGGGGTCGCCGGCCGCGCTGCGACGTGGGGCGTGCGCGTCGGCTGGCTCGTGCAGACAGCCCTGCTCGGCGTCCAGGCCTCGCGCGACGACGGCTTTCCGTGGGGAACGTGGGCGGCGTCCCTGAACCTGTTCGTCTGGTTCGTCGTCGGCGCCTACCTCATCTGGGGCTGCCGGCGCCCGTATCGGCTGCTCGGCCTCGTCGTCATGCCGCTCGCGGCGGCGCTGCTCGTCGTCGCGCGTGCCGGCGGCGGGACGGGCGTGGGGAGCCGGAGCCACTACTCGAATCTCTTTCTCGTGGTCCACGTCGGCCTCGTGCTGGCGGCGTTCGCGGGGTTCACGCTCGCGGCGGCGCTCTCCGGCCTGTACCTCTGGCAGGAGCGGCGGCTGAAGCGGCGCGAGACCACGATCCTGCGACGGCCGGCGCCGTCGCTCGCGGTGCTCGACCGGCTCGCCGTGCGAACCGTGGCCGTCTCCCTCCCGGCGCTCACGCTCGGCATCGGGGTCGGGATCGGCCGGCTCGTGAGCCGCGGAGACCGGGTCGACGCACTCGTCGTCGCCACGCTCGTGACGTGGGTCGTCTGGGCCGCGTATCTCGGTGTTCGCGCGGCCGGCTGGTCGGGCCGGCGTGCGGCCTATCTCGCGCTGGCCGGCTTCGCGCTCGTCATCGTCGTCCGGCTCGCCCTCCCGGCAACCCATTTCGGATGACCCAGCTCGTTCTCGTCGGCACCTCGCACCACCACGCTCCGGTCGAGCTGCGCGAGCGCGTCGCGTTCGACCGCGACCAGGCGCACGCGCTCGCGGAGCGGCTCGGCCGGGCCGTGTGCCTGTCGACGTGCAACCGTACCGAGCTATACCTCGAGACCGAGGATGCGGATGCGGCCGAGCGTGCGGCGGTCGAGGCTCTCTCCGAGCTCGAGCCCGCCCTCTATCGGTTGCGCGACCACGCGGCAGCGCTTCATCTCTTCCGCGTCGCCGCCGGGCTCGACTCGCTCGTCCCGGGCGAGGGCGAGATCCTCGGCCAGGTGCGCACGGCGCACGACGCCGGCACGCCGGGGCCGCTGCTCGATCGCGTGTTCCGGCACGCGCTGCACGCGGGGCGGAAGGTGCGCGCGCAGACCGCGATCGGCGAGAGCCCCGCGTCCGTCTCGTCTGCGGCAGCCGCGCTCGCGGAGCAGGTGTTCGGCCGCCTCGACGGCTGCGACGTCCTCCTGATAGGCGCGGGCACCGTGAGCGAGCAGGCGGCGCGCAACCTGCGCACGCGGGGCGCACGCATCGCGTTCGTCGCGAACAGCCGGACCGAACGCGCAGAGCTCGAGGAGGAGCTCGCGCGTGCCGACGTCGTCGTGTCGTCCACGAGCGCGCCCGGCTACGTCCTCGAGGCGGAGACGGTCGACCGCGTGCGCCGCGGCCGTCAGCTGCTGCTCATCGACCTCGCCGTCCCGCGCGACCTCGACCCGGCCATCCACGACCTGGACGACTGCTACCTGTACGACATCGACGATCTCCAGGCGATCGTCGCGGAGACGCTCGCGGGCCGGCGCAGCGAGGCGGAGCGGGCCGAGTCCATCGTCGCCGCGGAGGCGGAGAAGTTCCACGAGTGGCAGGCGTCGCTCGAGATCGTTCCTGCGATCGCCTCGCTGCGCGCGCGCGCCGAGGAGATCCGCGAGCAGGAGCTCGCGAAGGCGGAGGGCATGCTCGGCAGGCTGGACGAGAGCCAGCGGCGCGCGGTGGAGTCCGTCACCGCGCAGATCGTGAACAAGCTCCTCCATCTCCCGACGGTGCGCCTGAAGCAGGCGGCCGCGGCAGCCGACGGGGTGATCTATGCTGATGCCGTGCGGCATCTATTCGGTCTCGGCGAGGACGAGCGCTGAAGCCACTTCCGCTGCAGCTGACGGGCCGGCCGCTGCCCTTGCAGGTGCCCACCGCATTCGTGCGCGTGCGGCCGCGAGGCGCATCGCTCTGCGGGCAGGCCGTGCGGCCCCGAGCGCGCTGTGCTGATCCGCGTCGGCAGCCGCGGCAGTAGGCTCGCACTGACCCAGGCCGAGCTCGCGTCCGCGCGGCTCCGGGCGCCTGGGATCGAGATCGCGCTCGTCCCGATCACGACCGCCGGCGACCGCGACCGCACGAAGCCGTTCGGCGAGATCGGTTCTCGCGGAGTGTTCGTCAAGGAGCTCGAGGAGGCGCTCCTCGACCACCGCATCGACGTCGCCGTGCACTCGGCCAAGGACATGACCTCGACCGACACGGAGGGCCTGAGTGTCGGCGCATACCTGGCGCGCGAGGATCCGCGCGACGCGCTGTGCGGCGCCGACGCGATACGTCCGGGCATGCGCGTCGGCACGGCGTCGGCGCGCCGCACGGCACAGCTGCTCGCACGCGAGCCCTCGCTGTCGATCGAGCCGCTGCGCGGCAACATCGACACGCGCCTGCGCAAGCGCGGCGAGCGCGGTCTCGACGCGGTCGTCCTCGCTGCGTGCGGTCTCGACCGGCTCGGCCTGGCGCGCGAGATCGGCCACCGGTTCGACCCTGAGGAGCTCCTGCCGGAGGCAGGGCAGGGCGCGCTTGCGCTCCAGGTCCGGGCGGGAGAATCGCACCTCGTCGCGGCTGCGGATCACGAGGAGACGCGGATGCGGGTCGAGGCGGAGCGCGCGGTCGTCGCGGCCGTGGGCGGCGGATGTCTCGCGCCCGTGGCGGCGCATCACGACGGCTCGACGCTGACGGGCCTCATCGCGGCCGAGGACGGATCCTGGGTCGTGCGGTTGACGGGCGACGATCCGACCGCGCTCGGCGCCGAGCTGGCGGATGCGGGTACTCGTCACTCGTGACGATCTCGTGCCGCGCGTGGAGGCGCTCGGGCACGAGGCCGTCCTCTGCGAGCCGATCCGGATCGAGCCGCTCGGCGACGAGCCCGTCGACGCGTCCGGCTACGACTGGCTCGTCGTCACGAGCAGGAACGGCGCGCACGAGCTCGGTCGCCGCGGCGTGACCGCGAACAGGATCGCGGCGATCGGCCCCGCGACGGCGGCGGTGCTGCGCGAGCACGGCCTGCGCGTCGACCTCGTGCCGGAGACGCACACGCAGGAAGGCCTCCGCGACGCGCTTCCGCCGGGACGGCGCCTGCTGGCCGCCGCCGAGGGCGCGCGGCGCGACGTCATCGACGCAGACTTCGTGCCGCTCTACAGGACGGTGGAGCTGGCGGTCGAGGCGCCCGACGCCGACGTCGCGCTCCTCATGTCCGGGTCGGCCGCACGGGCGCTCTCCCTCGGCGGCGCGCGCTGTCCCGTGATCGCCATCGGGCCGCAGACAGCGGCCGAGGCTCGCGCGGCCGGGCTCGAGGTCGTAGCCGAGGCCGGGACGCACGACGTGGACGGCCTGCTCGAAGCTTTAGGTTCCGTCTGATGTTCATCACCTTCCTCACCGACTTCGGCCTGCAGGACGACTTCGTCGGCACCTGCCACGGCGTCATGAAGCGGATCGCGCCCGGCGCGCAGATCATCGACATCACGCACGGCATCCGTCCGGGGCGCATCCTGCAGGGCGCGCTCGTGCTCGCGAACACGCTCGCGTACATGCCCGCCGGCGTCCACCTCGCCGTCGTCGATCCCGGCGTCGGCGGCTCCCGGCGGCCGCTCGTCCTCCAGGACGGCGAGGGGCGCCTGTACGTCGGTCCCGACAACGGCCTGTTGCTACCGGCCGTCGACCGCTACGGCGGCGTCGCACTCGCGCACGAGCTCGCCAACCCGGCGTACGCGCTCGAGCGCGTTTCGCGGACGTTCCACGGGCGCGATCTGTTCTCCCCCGCCGCCGCGCACCTCGCCGCAGGCGTGCCCGTCTCCGAGCTCGGGCCGCCGATCGACCCCGAAGAGCTCGTCCGACTCGACGTCCCGGCGCCCGACATCGACGGCGCGGAGATCCGCGCCACGGTCCTCGCAGTCGACCGCTTCGGCAACGTGTCCCTCAACCTCACGCGCGAGGAGCTCGAAGACGCCGAAGTCGTTCCCGGCACGCGCGTCGAGCTCGGACGGGGCGGCAACCGCTGGTTCGCGGTCGCGGCCCGCACCTTCGGCGACGCGCGCGCGGGTGAGCTGATCCTGTACGAGGACAGCTATCGCAACGTCGCCGTCGCCGTCGCGCGCGGAAGCGCAGCCGACCTGCTCGGCGTCGACGAGGGCAGCGACGTGACGATCACGCATGCATAGTCTCGGTGCCGGGCACCGACCGTGTCTGACACAGTGCGCATGAAGGTCGACGAGAAAAGGGTCGCCCGCTGGATCACCGACGCGGTCGTACGTCGCCCCGTGCTCTGGCGGCTCCTGCGCGGGAGCATGCGAGGCATGTTCGAGCGCATGGCGCAGACGTGGGAGACGCGCATCGGCCCGCACCATCTCGGCGCGCTGCGGCAGGCGGTGGCGACGCTCGAGCCCCCTGCTCGCGTGCTCGACGTCGGTACCGGCACGGGAGTCGCCGCGCTCGCGCTCGCCGACTGGTTCCCGGCCGCCGAGGTCGTCGGCGTCGACCTCTCCCCGGCGATGCTCGCCGAGGCCGAGAGCAAGGGCGGCCGCGTCCGCTTCGAGGTGGCCGACGCCTCCGAGCTTCCGTTCGCGGACGGGTCGTTCGACCTCGTCGTGCTCATGAACGCCGTCCCGTTCTTCGACGAGCTCGACCGCGTCACCGCGACGGGCGGGACGGTCGCATTCTCCTTCTCGCGCGGCGCGGAGACGCCGATCTACGTCGCGACCGAGCGCCTCCGGCATGAGCTCGCCGCTCGCGGATTCTCGGAGTTCGAGGATTTCTCCGCCGATCCGGCCACGGCATTTCGGGCGCGGAAGCGCTAATCTCCCGGCCAACGGACGTTCGCGACACGGTTGCACCGGTCCGGACGCCTGACCGGTGTCAGACACCTTTTGGTGTCTGACACCGGATACTCGCGCCCTCTCGGGGCTCTTTTCGTGTAGAGAACGCTCGTGCGCCTGCTCGAACGAATCGAGACCGTCTACGCGCTCGGCGATCGCATCGGCTACTCGCCGGAGGAGGATCGCGCGCACGAGCTCGCGGCCGGATGGATGCGTGCGGCCGGGCTGACGGTGGAAGTCGACGCAGCGGGAAACCTCATCGGCACGCGCGGCGACGCGCGCGTGTGGACCGGTTCGCATCTCGACTCGGTGCCGAACGGCGGCCGGTACGACGGCGTGCTCGGCGTGCTCGCCGGCATCGAGGCGGCCGAGCGAATCGATGCGCCGATCGGCGTCGTCGCGTTCCGTGACGAAGAGCGCGGCTTCGGCGGGAGCCTGGGCGCTGTGCGCAGGCCGGACGTCTACGTCGAGGTGCACATCGAGCAGGGGCCGGTGCTGCTGCGCCGTGAGGAGCCGCTCGGCGTCGTCTCCGCGATCGTCGGGCTCGCGCGCGGCGAGGTGGTGATCGAGGGCGCCTCCGGACACGCCGGGACGACTCCGATGGAGGGCCGCAGCGACGCGCTCGTCGACGCCGCCCAGCTCGTCCTCCGCGCGCGCGATGCGGCGCTCTCGATCCCGGGCACGGTGGCGACCGTCGGCGAGCTCGCCGTGCTGCCGGGCGCGGCGAACGTCATTCCCGAGCGCGCGGTCGTCAGCGTCGACGCGCGGGCGCCGGACCGCGAGCGGCTCGATGCGCTCGTTGCGGCGATCGGCTTCGAGCCACAGCTCGTGAGCGAGCCGGTCGCGATGGACGAGCACGTGCGCGCGGTCTTGCGCGAGGAGCTCGAGCGGCGCGGGCTGCCCGCGCCGGAGCTCGTGTCAGGCGCCGGTCACGACGCGGGCGTGCTCGCGGCCGCGGGCGTGCGCTGCGGCATGCTCTTCGTGCGCAGCGGGGCCGGGGGCGTCAGCCACTCGCCCGACGAGCACAGCGATCCCGAGGACATCGAGCTCGCGGTCGAAGTGCTCGCCGCGGCGCTCTCACGCCTCGCGGAATGAGATCTCCTGCGCGCCCTCCCAGAGGCACTTGACCCCGAGCGGGCGCAGGTTCTCGCTGCCTTCGACGATGGTGGCGAAATGGTTCCCGGCCAGCGCGCCGGCCTTGCTCGCGAACGCGACGTAGCCGTACGCGATCAGGAGCTCGGTCTCGCTGATCCCGCCGGGGAAGAAGATGATCTCGCCCGGGCTCGGATAGCGCGTCGCGTTCTCGGGCCCGACGCCGAGGTCGAGATCGCCCATCGGGATCCAGCAGCCCTCGCCGCTCCAGCGCACGTGGATGATCTTCGAGTCGTACGGGAGCGTCTTGCGGAAGGCTGCAACCGTTTCGGGCGCGTCCGCCTCGAGGCGCGCGACGAAGTCGAACCCGCCTGCGGAGATGTGCAGCATCACCTGATCTTCGCACCCTGAGCGATCCAGGCGCCGAGCAACCGTCGCTCGGCGTCCGTCATGTCCGTCTTGTTGTTCAGCGGCATGAGCTTCGACTGCACCGCGACCGTCTGGATCAACGCGGCCTGAGCGGCGATCTCCTGGGGCGTGTCGAAGCGGATTCCCTGCGGCGCGGTCGTGTACTGCGTGCTCCGGGGGTGGAGCGAATGGCAATAGGCGCAGCGCTGCTGCACGATCGGCTGGATCTGCGCGAACGTCACCGTCGTGCTCGACGCCGGCGCCGACGTGGGGCGGATCCAGATCGCGATCCCGGCGATCGCGAGCGCTGCGGCGACCGGGATCCACCACAGTGTGCGTCCCGCATGGCGGTTGTTGAAGTACACGCGCACGAGCGCGCCGACCGCCATCAGGCAGACGAGGATCGCCCAGCTGTGCGCATGCCCATACGTGAACGGGAAGTGGCCGGCGAGCATCGTGAAGAGGACGGGGAGCGTGAAGTAGTTGTTGTGCACCGAACGCTGCTTGCCGCGCCTGTTCGCCGCCGGGTCCGGCTCGCGGCCGGCCTCCTTGGCGCGAATCAGCTCCCGGTGCGCCGGGATGATGACGAAGAGGACGTTCGCCGCCATGATCGTCCCGAGCATCGCCCCGACCTGGAGGTACGCGGCGCGTGCGGCGAACAGATGCGTCACGCCGTACGCGGCGCCGACGACGAGCGCGAGGATGCAGGCGGCGAGAGCGAGCTCGCTGCGGCGGCCGACCGTGCGGCAGAGGGCGTCGTACACGAGCCACGCGGCGATCAGGAGGCCGATGCTCGCGCCGACCGCCTGGAGCGTCGAGAGGCTCGCGACCGCAGGGTCGATCAGCGTCGCGTGTGCCTGGAAGTAGTAGAGGACGACGAAGAGCGTGAAGCCGGAGAGCCACGTCCAGTACGCCTCCCACTTGAACCAGTGCAGCGGCTCCGGCAGGCGTTGGGGTGCGACGCGGTACTTCTCGATCCGGTAGAAGCCGCCGCCGTGGATCTCCCACGTGTCGCCGGCGAGGTCGTCGCGGCCCTCCGCAGGCTCGAGGTGGTTGTCGAGCGCGACGAAGTAGAACGACGTTCCGATCCACACGATCGCGGCGATGACGTGGAACCAGCGGAAGACGAGGTCGAGCCAATCGGTGGCGTACGGGCTCAGGACTTGCGCCATCGGTCCTCCGCGATCGAGACGAGCGCGTCCAGCCCGGTCTCGAGCTCCTGCTCGCGCGTGTTCTCGAGCCTCTCGCGCAGCTCCGGAAGGATCTCCGCGCGCGAGCGGCCGTTCACGAAGACGACGAAGCGGAAGCCGAAGCGCTCCTCGTACGCGCGGTTGAGCTCGGCGAGCTCCGCGAGGACGGCGGGATCGTCGCCGTGCTGTTCGGGCGAGCGCTCGCCGATGCGCGGATGCGCCGCGAGCGCCTCGACCTTCTCGTCCTCGCTCAGGCCGTGCGCGACGTCGCGGGCGCCGGCGAGCGGGTCCTCCTCCAGCGCGAGCTTCTCGACGAAGCGCGTCCGCCCGCTGAAAAGCTCCGCGAGCTCGTCGACCGTCAACTGCCGCGGTACGTCGCGCACGAGTACGGGGAGACGAGCAGCGGCACGTGATGGTCGCCGTCTCCGAGCTCGAGCTGGAGCTCGACCCGGGTGAAGAACGGCGAGGGCGGATGGAACACGAGCCGGTACGTCCCGGCCGCGATGTCGGCGAGCTGACGGATGCGCCCGTCGCCGTCGGTCTCGGCGGAGGCGACGAGGTCGTCGCCGCGGAAGAGCTCGACGAGCACGCCCGCCGCGGGCCTGCCGTTCGACGTATCGAGGACGTGTGTGGAGAGCATCAGGCGAATCTTCTCGCCTGGGCGCGATGGGCGCGAGCGATCTCGTCCTCGTCGGCCCGGACGAGGGCCCTGTTGCGCACGACCTCCACGCCTCCCACGTACAGCCGGTCGACGCGATGCGGCGCCGAGAGGACGAGTCCGGCAACCGGATCGGAGGCGCCTCCGAGCTCCAGCCCGTCCGTGCGCCAGACGGCGAGGTCGGCCCGCTTGCCCGGCTCGAGCGAGCCGATGTCGTAGCGGCCCAGGACCGCCGCGCCGCCGCGCGTCCCCAGCCGGAGCGCGTCGCGAACCGTCATGGCCGAGGGCCCACCGCGGCCGCGCGCGACGAGGAGCGCCTGCTTCACGTCGAAGAGCAGGTCGCCGCGCTCGTTCGACGCGGAGCCGTCGACGCCGAGGCCGACGCGCACGCCGGCGTCGAGCATGTCGCGCACGGGTGCGACGCCCGCGCCGAGACGAAGGTTCGACGTCGGGCAGTGCGCGACGCCCGTGCCCGTCTGCGCGAACTGCGCGATTTCCCCGCCGGACAGATGCACGCAGTGCGCGCACCAGACGTCGCCCGCGAGCCAGCCGAGCGACTCGAGGTACTCGACCGGGGAGCAGCCGTACAGCTCGCGGCAGTACGCGTCCTCCTCCCGCGTCTCGGCGAGATGCGTGTGCAGCTGCAGCTCGAGGCGGCGGGCCAGCGCGGCGGACTCCTGCATCAGCTCCTTCGTCACGGAGAACGGCGAGCAGGGCGCCGCGACGATCTTCCCGGGATACGCGGACGCGAGCCGCTCGGTCTCCGCGAGGATCGTGTCGATGTCCTCGACGAGCGCGTCGGGCGGCAGGCCGCCCTGCGACTCCCCGAGGTCCATCGAGCCGCGCGACGCGATCAGCGTCACGCCCAGCTCGTCGGCCGCGCGCAGCTCCGCCTCGACGAGGCCGGTGGTCCCGCGCGGGAAGACGTAGTGGTGGTCGAACACCGTCGAGCAACCCGAGAGCGCAAGCTCCGCGAGGCCGGTTCTCGTCGCCCCATACACCGACTCGTCGTCGACTCCGGCCCACACCGGATAGAGCGCCTGCAGCCACTCGAACAGGTTCGCCTCCTGCGCACGCGCGCGCGTGAGCGTTTGGTACAGGTGGTGATGCGTGTTGACGAGGCCGGGGGTGACGACGGCGCCGCCGAGGTCGACGTGCTCGCCTGCGGGCGGGGCGCCGCCGCCGACGGCGACGATCGTCTCGCCCTCGACGTGAACCCAGCCGTCCGCGTGCTCGGTGCCGGCGTCGTCCATGGTGACGACGTGCGCGCCGGTCAGCAGCACAGCGGCACGAGCTCGAAGCGCTCGACGTCGACGAGGCCCTGATCCGTGATCTTCAGCGACGGGATCACGGACAGCCCGAGGAACGACAGCGTCAGGAACGGCGTCGCGCCGCTCCAGCCCATGGCGTGCGCCGCGTCGTTGCACGCGCGTGTCTGCGCGATCACCTCGTCGAGCGGCGCGAGCGAGAAGAGCCCCGCAACGGGAAGAGGGCACTCCGCCACGACGCGGCCGCCGTCGACGGCGACGATGCCGCCGCCGAGCGCGACGACGGCGCCGACCGCGGCGCGCATGTCGTCGTCCGAGGTGCCGAGCACGACGATGTTGTGTGCGTCGTGGGCGACGGTCGACGCGAGCGCGCCGCGCTGCATGCCGGAGCCGTGGACGAATCCGAGCCCGATGCGTCCCGTCGCATGGTGCCGCTCGACGACCGCGATCTTCGCGAGGCCCGGCGCGTTCCGGTCGACGACGAGCGATTCGGTCACGACCTGGTCGGGGACGAGCCCGATCGCGCGGACGCGGTCGCACTCCGGGACCGCGAAGCCGTCGCGTGAGAGTGGCGCGATCCGCACCGACTGCTGCACCCACTCCGGCACGTCGGGTCGCGCGAAGTCGCCGAGCCGGCGCCCGGCCTTCAACACGAGCTCGGGCCGGAACGACTCCAGGTCGGGAAGGACGAGCACGTCCGCCTGGTAGCCGGGGGCGAGCGCTCCCAGGTGGCTCAGCCCATGCCAGCGCGCGGAGTTGAAGCTCGCGCAGACGATCGCGTCCGCCGGCGCCACCCCGGCCGCGACCGCCGTCCGCACCATGCCGTTGATGTGGCCGTCGTCGACGATGTCGTCGGGATCCCGGTCGTCCGTGCAGAACGCGATCTGCGACGGACCGAACTCCTGCACGAGCGGTGCGAGCGCGACGAGGCTCCGCGCCATCGACGCCTCGCGCACGAGCAGCCAGATACCCGCCCGCAGCCGGTCGCGTCCCTCCTCGAGCGTCAAGGCCTCGTGGTCGGAGCGGATGCCCGATGCCGCATACGCGTTCAGCTCGCGGCCGGCGAGCCCCGGCGCATGGCCGTCGGCGTGCCCCGCGCCGCGCAGGCCGAGCTTCGACAGCTCCCGCGCGTCGCCGGAGACGACGCCGGGGAAGTTCATCATCTCGCCGAGGCCGAGCACCCGGTCGCGCGCCATCAGCGACTCGAGGTCGGCGTCGGTGAGCGGGCTGCGCGGTGACTCGAACGGCGAGGCCGGCACGCAGGACGGGGCCATGAAGTACACGTCCAGCGGCAGACCGGCGCAGAAGTCGACGAGCCAGTGCACGCCGTCGGCGCCGAGCACGTTGGCGATCTCGTGCGGATCGGCGACCACCGCCGTCGTCCCCATCGGCAGGACGAGCCGGGCGAACTCGTCCGGGAGGAGCTTCGTCGACTCCAGGTGCATGTGCGCGTCGATGAAGCCGGGGACGACGTACCTCCCGCCGGCGTCGATCGTCTCCCGTCCCTCGTAGTCGCCGACGCCGGCGACCCACCCGTCCGCGATCGCGACGTCGGCGTCGAGCCACTCGCGCGTGAACACCGAGAGCACTCGGCCGCCCTTCAGCACGAGGTCGGCGGGCTCGTCGCCGCGGGCGACGGCGATCCGGCGGGCGAGGTCGGCCACGAGCCCACCTTAAAGCTGTTCTAGGCTCTGGGAATGGACGTTCTGACGCCGCGCACGCTCGACGAGGCGCTGCGCCTTCGGGCCGACGTGCCCGGAGCGGTCCCGATCGAGGGGGGAACCGATCTGATGGTCGACCTGAACTTCGACCGGCGCCGGCCCGAGGCGATGCTCAACCTGAACGAGGTGCAGGAGCTGCGCGGCTGGTCGAGCGAGAACGGGTCGTTGCGGCTCGGCGCCGGGCTGACGTTCACGGAGATCGAGCAGTCCGGGCTGGCGTCCCTCCTGCCGGCCCTCGCCGAGGCGGCGCGCACCGTCGGGTCCCCGCAAATCCGCAACCGCGGCACGATCGGCGGCAACCTCGGCACCGCGTCCCCCGCCGGCGACGCGCTCCCTCCGCTGCTGATCGAGGCAGCCGAGGTCGAGCTCGCGAGCGTGCGAGGCACGCGCCGCCTGCCGCTCGCCGAGTTCCTCGTCGGGCCCAAGCGCAACGCGCTCGCCGAGGACGAGCTCATCCTCGCGGTGCACGTCGAGCCGAGCGGAGCAGCCCAGACGTTCATGAAGGTCGGACCGCGGAACGCGATGGTGATCGCGGTGTGCTCGCTCGCGCTCAGCGTCGACCGCGAGCGCAACGAGGCTCGCGCCGCCTTCGGCTCGTCCGGCCCCGTTGCCGCGCTCGTCACCGGCGGGCTGGACGGATTCGCCGAGCGCGTCGTCGCGGCGGCGAGCCCGATCGACGACGTACGCGGCACGGCCGCGTATCGGCGGCACGCGCTGCGGGTGCTCGCGACGCGCGCAATCGAGAGGTGCACGGTCGCGTGAAGATCACGCTGACGATCAACGGGGAGCGACGCGAGGCCGACGTGTGGGAGGGCGAGAGCCTCCTCTTCGCGCTGCGTGAGCGCCTCGGTCTGCCCGGATCGAAGAACGCATGCGAGCAGGGCGAGTGCGGATCGTGCTCGGTCATCCTCGACGGGCAGCTCGTGTGCGCTTGTCTCGTGCTCGCCGCGCAGGCGGACGGCCACGAGGTCGCCACCGTGGAAGGGCCCGGGCTGGAGCACGTGCAGGAGGCGTTCGTCGAGGCGGGAGCGGTGCAGTGCGGGTTCTGCACGCCGGGGCTCGTCGTCGCCACGGCCGCGCTGCTCGAGCGCGTCCCCGAACCGAGCGACGACGAGATCCGCGAGGCGCTCTCCGGCAACCTCTGCCGCTGCACCGGCTACGCGAAGATCTTCGACGCCGTGCGGCTCGCCGCGGAGCGGGCATGAGCGCCGCGTCCAAGACGGTGCTGGGCTGGATCGGCGAGAGCGTGCGCCGCTCCGACGGCACGCCGAAGACGACCGGCGAGTTCGAGTACGCGAGCGACCTGCAGGCGGCCGGGATGCTGTGGGGCCACACCCTCCGTTCCCCGCACGCGCACGCGCTCGTCCGCTCGATCGACCTCTCCGCCGCGCTGACGATGCCCGGCGTGCACGCGGTGCTGACGCACGACGACGTCCCCGGGCGGAAGACGTACGGCCTCGAGTTCCACGACCAGCCGGTGCTCGCCGTCGATCGCGTCCGCTATTTCGGCGAGCCCGTCGCCGTCGTGGCCGCCGAGCATCCGGAGCAGGCCCGCCGCGCAGCCGAGCGCATCGTCGTCGACTACGAGCCGCTTCTCCCGATCGCGGACCCGGAGCGCGCCACCGAGTCCGAGCCGCTCCACCCCGGCCGGGAGACGCACACCATCGGGCACTACCTCGACGATCCGCGCCCGAACGTTGTGCGCTCGATGCGGATCGTGCACGGCGACCCCGAGGCGCGCGGGGACGTCGTCGTCGAGGGGACATACGAACTCGGAACGCAGGACCAGGCGTTCCTCGGGCCCGAGTCCGGGCTCGCCGTCCCCGACGGCGAGGGCGGCGTGGACATCTACGTCGCGACGCAGTGGCTGCACGTCGACCGCGAGCAGGTCGCGCCCTGCCTCGCGCTGCCGGAGGAGCAGGTGCGCATCCACCTCGCGGGAGTCGGCGGCGCATTCGGTGGGCGCGAGGATCTCTCCATCCAGATCCACGCGGCGCTGCTCGCGCTGCACACGAGCCGGCCGGTGAAGATGGTCTACAACCGGCAGGAGTCGTTCACCGGCCACGTCCACCGGCACCCGGCGCGAATCCGCGCGGAGCATCACGCGACGCGCGACGGCCGACTCGTCTGCGTGAAGATGCAGATCCTCCTCGACGGCGGCGCGTACGTCTCGAGCTCGACCGCGGTCACCGCGAACGCGACGTCGTTCGCGTGCGGCCCGTACGACGTCCCGAACGCGCTCATCGAGACGACATGCGTGTTCACGAACAATCCTCCGTGCGGTGCGATGCGCGGCTTCGGCGCCGTCCAGACGTGCTTCGCAGCCGAGGCGCAGATGGACAAGCTCGCGCGCGCGCTCGACCTCGATCCCGTCGAGCTGCGGCTGGTGAACGCGCTCGCGCCGGGGGACACGCTCCCGACCGGCCAGGTGATCGACGGCGCCCTTCCGGTGGCCGAGGTCATCCGGCGCTGCGCGGCGCTCCCCGAGCCGCCGCCCGAGGAGCTGCCGCGGCCGGCGATCCGCCTTCCCGGCGGCGCCGGCAACACGACCCGCGGCGAGGGCGTTCGGCTTGGCCGTGGCTTCGCCGTCGGCTTCAAGAACCTCGCGTACTCGGAGGGCTTCGACGACTCGTGCGCGGCACGCGTCCGCCTCTTCGCCGACGGCTCGGCCGAGGTGCACTGCGCCGCCGCTGAGGTCGGGCAGGGAGTGACGAACGTCATCCTCCAGGTCGCGCGCACCGAGCTCGGCACGGACGACGTCCGGCTCGCTCCCGGCACGACCGCGGCCGTCGGCTCGTCCGGCTCCGCGTCCGCGTCGCGCATGACGTGGATGGCCGCGGGCGCCGTGCGGGACGCCTGCCGGGCCGCCCTCGCGGAGCGAGAGGCCCGCGGCGGCAGCGGGGAGGTCGACGTCGAGCGCATCTACCGGCACCGCCCGACGGCGCCGCTCCATCCCGAGACCGGCCAGGTCGGCGACCTTCCCGCCCACGTCGCGTTCGCCTGTGCCGCGATGAAGGTCGTCGCCGAGGTCGACGTCGAGCTGGGGCTGACCCGGATCGTCTGGATCGGAACGGCGCAGGACGTCGGGAAGGCGATCAACCCGCAGGCGGTCGAGGGCCAGATCGAGGGCGGAACCGCCCAGGGGATCGGCCTCGCCCTGATGGAGGAGATCCAGACGCGGGACGGCGTGATCACGAACGCGAGCTTCACGGACTACCTCATCCCGACCGCGCTCGACGTCCCGCCGATCGTGTCCGAGCTCGTCGAGGATCCGGAGCCGGACGCTCCGTACGGCGTCAAGGGGGTCGGAGAGCCGCCGACGGTCGTCTCCACGGCCGCCGTCGCCGCCGCCCTGCGGGACGCGACCGGCAGGGAGCTCGCCCGGGTACCCGTGCGCCCGGACGACATCGTCGGCCTGGCCTAGGCACCGGCGGAAACGCTCCCTATGATCGAACTCGGTTGGGAGGTCTGCGAATCGAGAGGGGAATCATGAGGAAGAGGAAGCACGCGTTCGCCGCCCTCGTGGTGGCGATCGCAGCGACTGCGGTCGTGCTCGCGGCCGGTGTGGGGGCCGGCTCGGCGAAGTCGAACGCCGCGTTCAAGGTGGCCTGGATCTACGTCGGGCCGCACAACGACGGCGGCTGGTCGCAGGCGCACGACGCGGGCAGGCTGTACGTGCAGAAGATGCTCGGCAGCAAGGTGCAGACGACGTACAAGGAGAACATCGCGGTCGGCGCGCAGCTGAAGCAGACGGTGGCCAGCCTCGTCAACCAGGGCTACAAGATGATCTTCGGCACGTCGTACGGCTACTTCGACAAGGCGCTCGCGGCGAAGTACCCGCAGGTGGACTTCGAGCAGGCGACGGGCACCGACACCGCGAAGAACTTGTCCGAGTACTTCGGCGCCGCCGAGGACACGGTCTTCCTGTCCGGGATGGCAGCGGGCGCCGCGACGAAGAGCGGGAACATCGGCTACGTCGTCGCGTTCCCGATCCCGGAAGTCATCCGGCACGCGAACGCGTTCGCGCTCGGCGCGCAGCTCATGCACCCAGGCGCGAAGGTGCACCTCGTCTGGACGAACTCCTGGTACGACCCGGCGAAGGAGAAGAAGGCGGCGGAGAGCCTCGTCGCCGCGGGCGCGGACGTGCTCGGGCAGAACGTCGACTCGCCGGCCACCGGCCAGTACGCCGAGTCGAAGGGCATCCCGTGGGTGGGCTACGACTCCGACGCGAAGAACTTCGCGCCCAAGTCGTGGCTGACCGCCTCGACGTACGACTGGGGCCCGTACTACCTCAGCCGCGTCAAGGCAGCGATGGCCGGCACGTGGAAGTCGGGCTTCTACTACGGGAGCATCAAGGACGGCTTCACCGGCCTCGCGGCCTACGGGCCCGGCGTCTCGGCGAAGACGAAGGCGGCGATCGCGGCGAAGAAGAAGGCGATCGAGAGCGGCTCGTACTACGAGTTCGCCGGCCCGCTGTACGACCAGGCCGGCAAGCTGCGCGTGCCGAAGGGCCAGCGGATGCAGGTCCTCAAGGGCGGCACGAACAGCCTGTACGGCATGAACTGGCTCGTGAAGGGCGTGATCGGCAGCCCGAAGGGCTAGTGGAAGTCGAGAGCGAGAAGGACCGGAGGGGCGCCCTGGGCGCCCCTCCGCCCGCTGCGGTCGTCATGCGCGGGATCGTCAAGCGCTTCCCGGGAGTGCTTGCGAACGACCGCGTCGACTTCGAGGCCGCCGCCGGCGAGGTGCACGCGCTGCTGGGCGAGAACGGCGCCGGCAAGAGCACGCTCTCGAACATCCTCACCGGCCTCTACCGGCCGGACGCGGGCGAGATCTTCCTGGACGGCGAGCCGGTGCAGTTCCACTCGCCGCGGGACGCGCTCGACGCGCGGATCTTCATGGTGCACCAGCACTTCCGCCTCGTCGAGCCGTTCACCGTCGCCGAGAACGTCGTGCTCGGCGACCATCGCGGCGAGGGCCGCACGTTCCGGCTCAGGCACCGCGCCATCGAGGAGCGAGTCGCCGAGCTGTCGAAGCGCTACGGGCTCGCCGTCGACCCGCGCGCCCGCGTGTGGCAGCTCTCGCTCGGCGAGCAGCAGCGGGTCGAGATCCTGAAGGCGCTCTATCGGGAGGCGCGCATCCTCATCCTCGACGAGCCCACCGCGGTGCTGACGCCGCAGGAAGCCGACGCGCTGTTCGAGACGCTCCGCGAGATGGCGTCGGAGGGGCGGACGGTCGTCTTCATCTCGCACAAGCTGCACGAGGTGAAAGCGGTCGCCGACCGCGTCACCGTCCTGCGCGGGGGCCGTTCGATCGCGACCGTCCCGGCGGCCGAGGCGACGCTGCGCTCGCTCGCGTCCCTGATGGTCGGCCGCGAGCTGGACACCGCCGCCGCACCGCGGTCGCGCACCGCCGGCGATCCCGTGCTCGAGCTCGAGGACGTCTGGGCCGACAGCGACCGCGGAGGCTCGGCGGTGCGAGGAGCGTCGCTCGTGGTGCGCGGCGGCGAGATCGTCGCGGTCGCCGGCGTCGCCGGCAACGGGCAGCGCGAGCTCGCCGAGACCGTGGCCGGCATGCGGCCGGCGACGCGCGGCGCGATCCGCATCGCCGGCAAGGCGATCCGCGGCGGCGATCCGCGCGCGGCGATCGCGGCGGGCGTCGCGTACGTGCCCGAGGACCGCCTCGGCACCGGCGTCGCGCCGAGCCTGAGCATCGCCGCGAACCTCGCCCTGAAGGGATACCGCGAGCCGCACGCATCGCGCGGCCCCCTGCTACGCCTCCGGCGCATGCGCGAACGCGCGCTCGAGCTGATCGCGCACTACCGGATCGCGGCTCCGGGCCCGAGCGCCCCGGCGCGCCTCCTCTCGGGCGGGAACCTGCAGAAGGTCGTCCTCGCGCGCGAGTTCTCCGGCCGGCCGCGGCTGCTCATCGCCGCAGCGCCGA
This sequence comes from Gaiellaceae bacterium, assembly GCA_036260475.1. Taxonomy (GTDB): domain Bacteria; phylum Actinomycetota; class Thermoleophilia; order Gaiellales; family Gaiellaceae; genus Palsa-739. Next base: position 30,706 of record DATAMX010000120.1, read on the forward strand.
CGCGCGGGCTCGACGTCGGAGCGATCGAGACGGTGCACGCATACCTGCGCGAAGCCGCGGCGGACGGCGTCGGCGTGCTCCTCATCAGCGAGGACCTCGACGAGATCCTCACGCTCGCCGACCGCATCGCCGTCATGTACGAGGGCGCAGTCGTCGGCGAGACCGCGCGCGCGGAGGCCGACGTCGAGGAGATCGGCCTGCTCATGGCCGGCGGACAGGATCCCCGTGCGGATTGAGCGCAGACTGCGGCAGCCCCGCTGGCTCCTCGCCGCCGTTCCGGCCGGCTCGCTCGTGTTCGCGTTCTTCGCGTCGGGCCTCGTCCTGCTCGCCACGGGCCACGACGCCGTCTCGAGCTACCGCCAGATCGTCGACGCCGCGTTCCTGAACGGCGGCGCGCTCGGGCAGACGCTGACCCAGGCGACGCCGCTCGCGTTCACGGGCCTCGCGGCCGCGGCCGCGTTCCGGATGCGGCTGTTCAACATCGGCGCCGAGGGGCAGCTCTTCATGGGGGCGATCGCCGCCGACGCCGCCGGGCTCTTCCTCGGCGGCCACGGTTGGCCGACGGCGGTCGTGATCTTCGCAATGGTCGTCGCCGGCTGCGCAGGCGGAGCGGCGTGGGCGTCGATCCCGGGCCTGCTGCGCGCGTTCTTCAAGACGAACGAGATCATCACGTCGTTGATGCTCAACTACGTCGCCGCGTACGTGCTGACGTATCTCATCTTCAACACCGAGTCGTACTGGCGGGAGACGAAAGGGTTCAACGCGAGCGTCTTCCCGACGTCGAAGGCGCTGCCCGATCCGGCGTTCTGGCCGAGCGCGACGATTCATGCGCGCGGCGGCATCGCGCTTCCCCTCGGCGCCGGGATCGCCGTGCTCGTCGCGATCCTGCTCTGGTTCCTGTACACGCGCACGCGCTTCGGCTTCGAGGCGCAGGTGCTCGGCGACTCGCCGCGCGCGGCGCGCTACGCGGGCATGCGCACGCGGCGCAAGATCCTCGCGGTGATGGCGATCTCCGGCGCGGTCGCCGGGATCGGCGGCGCCAGCCAGGTCGGCGACTTCAGCCACACCCTCGACGCCGACCCGAACGGCCTGCAGAAGCAGTACTACGGCTACACCGGAATCGTCGTCGCCGCGCTCGCGCGCTACAACCCGCTCGCCTGCGTCGTCGTCGCATTCCTCATCGGAGCGCTCCAGAACGCGGGCAACACGCTGCAGGGCGCGGACTTTCCGTCCGGGCTCGTTGGCGTGATGCAGGGAATCATCCTGTTCTCGGCGCTCGGCGGCGAGCTGCTCGTCCGCTATCGCGTCCGTGTCGGCCGCGCGCTTCCCGCGGTGGAGGCCGAGACGGCATGAACAACTCGCTGCTCGTCGTCGTGCTCGCCTCGGGAGTCGCGTACGGGACGCCGCTTCTCTACGGCGCGCTCGGCGAGCTCCTGGCGGAACGCTCCGGGGTGCTCAACCTCGGCGTCGAGGGGATGATGCTCGTCGGCGCCGTCATGGGGTTCTGGACGGTGCAGCGCCTGCACGCGGACACGGGGATCTCGCTCGCGGCGGCGATCGGCGTGGCCGCCCTCGCCGGCACGGCGATGGCCGCGATCCACGCGTTCCTCGTCATCACGCTGCGCGCGAGCCAGATCGTCTCCGGCCTGGCGCTGACCATCTTCGCCGGCGCCGCCGGCCTGTCGTCGTACCTCGGCAACGACCTCAACCTCGCCGACAACCCGGCGCGGCATTCGTTCAACGCAGTCTTTCCCGCGTCGATGCAGCGGTGGCCGGTCGTCGGGCCGATCCTCTTCGGGCAGAACGTCCTCGTCTACGCGTCGTGGGCGTGCGTTCTCGCCGTGTCGCTCTACCTCTCGCGGACGCGGCTCGGCCTGAACGTGCGGGCGGTCGGCGAAGCGCCGGCCTCGGCCGATGCGATGGGGATCAACGTCACCGTCTACCGCTACGCACATACGCTCGCGGGCGGTGCGTTCGCGGGCATCGCCGGCGCGACGTTCACGCTCGCCATCACGCCGCAGTGGGTGAGCGGGATCACGGGCGGCGCGGGCTGGATCGCGATCGCCCTCGTCATCTTCGCCTTCTGGCGCCCGGCGCTGTGCCTCGTCGGCGCGTACTTCTTCGGCGCCCTGCAGGCGTTGTCGCCGCAGCTGCAGGCGCGGCAGATCCATCTCGGCCCGACCGAGCTGTGGACGAACTCGCTCCCGTACGTGATGACGGTGGTCGTGCTCGTCTTCGTCTCGGCGAGCGGGGCGCGCCGCAGGCTCGGCGCACCCGCGAGCCTCGGCCTGCCGTACGTGCGCGAAGAACGCTGACGCGCGCAGGCGAATGGCGAGGGCCGGACTCGAACCGGCGACACCCCGGTTTTCAGCCGAGTGCTCTACCAGCTGAGCTACCTCGCCGCGCGGCGGAGTCTAGCTTGCTTCCTGCGCGGCCCGTACGGCACGCAGGCGCTGGACGAGGCTGTCGACGAGGTCGCCCTTCATGAGCACGGCGTCGGCGCCGGCCTCGGTCACCGCCCGGTGGAGCTCGGGCGCCGAGTCGCCGGTGAGCGCGATGAGGCAGAGATTCGGATGGTCCTTCCGCAGGCGTGCAACGGCGGTGACGCCGTCCACGACCGGCATGTGCAGGTCGATGACGACGGCGTCCGGATCGAGCTCGTCCGCGAGCTCGATCGCGTCGAGGCCGTTGTCCGCGGTCCCGGCCACGGTCAGCACCGGCTGGTGCTCGATCAGGGGCCGGAGCGACTCCAGGAAGTCGCGGTCGTCGTCCACGAGGAGGACGCGAACCGGCACCGCGACCGTCCCATCCGGCTGGTCCACGGGCGGACGTTAGCCTTGCCGGCGTGAGCGTGCAACCGGGTGACCGGGAGATCGCCCTGATCGGCGCCCCCCTCGACCTCGGGGCGGGACGCCGGGGCGTCGACATGGGGCCGTCGGCGATCCGGTACGCCGGCCTGGAGCAGCATCTGCACGATGCGCTCGGCATCCGCACGGTCGACCTCGGGAACGTCCTCGCCCCGGTCGCCGAGTCGACCGAGTCGGGCGACGAGCGGGCGCGCTTCCTGCACGAGATCCTCGCGCTCTGCGACGAGGTGTCGAAGCTCGTCGCCGCTGCGACCCGCGGCGGCCGAACGCCCCTCGTGCTCGGCGGTGACCACTCGATCGCACTCGGAAGTCTCGTGGGCATGGCGTCGGTGCACGGCCCGGGTGGAGTGTTGTGGATCGACGCGCACGGCGACCTGAACACGCCGGAGACCTCTCCGAGCGGGAACGTCCACGGCATGGTGCTCGCTGCCGCCCTTGGTCTCGGGGGGAGCGCGTTCGCCCACGACGGCTGGACGCTGCCGGCGATCGAGGCCGGCTGCCTCTCCCTCGTCGGCGTGCGCTCGCTCGACCAGGGCGAGCGCGAGCTGCTGAAGAAGCTCGATGCGAAGGTCTTCACGATGGCCGACGTCGACCGCATCGGCGTCGAGCCCTGCATGCGGGACGCGATCGCGCACGCCTCCGGCGCGGGATTCCTCCACGTCAGCCTCGACCTGGACGTCGTCGACCCGGAGACGGCGCCGGGAGTGGGGACGCCCGTGCGCGGCGGGCTCTCCTATCGCGAGGCGCACCTCGCGATGGAAGTCGTCGCCGAGTCGGCGAACGCGAGCTCGTTCGACGTCGTCGAGGTGAACCCGGTGCTCGACCGCGAGAACGCCACCGGCAAGCTCGCGGTGGAGCTGATCGCCTCAGCGCTCGGCGCCAGGATCCTCTGAGAGGAAGCGTTCGACTGCGTCGGCCGTCTCGTCGAAGGCGGCCCACATGACCATGTGCATGCCGGGCACGGTCACGATCTTCGCCCGGCGGCCGTATGCATCGACGTGCTCGGGCCGTACGAGACCGTACGCGGGCGCGTACAGGAGCAGCGCCGGCATCGTCAGGACCTCCGGCGGCGGCGGCTCGGTGGCGAGCTCGCGGTAGATCGAGACGACGGCCTCCTGCGACGTCCGGCGGCGAACGCGCCCGTCCGGGAGCGCCTCCACCTGCAGCGCGACGTCGGCCGACGCGCGCGTCATGTCGATGCCGTCCGCGTCGTCGCGCGTGCCGAGCCAGGCCTCGACCGACGTCCACTCGGGCGGCTCGAGCTCCGTCGACGCCACCCATTCCGCCACGTCCGGCAGGACGTGGATCGCAGGATCGAGAAGCGCCGCGCGGCGCATCCGCTCCGGGTGTCGGGCCGCGAGCTCGAGCAGGAGCCGACCACCGAACGAGTGGCCGACCCAGTCCGGCTGCGCGAGACCCAGGCCGTCGATCGTCTCGATCAGGTCCGCGACGTGCGTCTCGAACGTCCACGGCCGCTCCCAGCCCGAGTGGCCGTGGCCGCGCAGGTCGACCGCGATGACGCGGAACCGCTCGGCCCACCGCTCCTCGGCGAGCTGCGCCCAGCGGCCGTTGTGCCCTGCGACACCGTGCACGCACACGACCGGCGCTGCGTGCGGGTCACCCCACTCGCGCACGTGGAGGCGCATCAGTCCGGCCTGTAGTACGTCTTGCCCTTGAGCTCGTCCGGCAGGTGGTCGATCTCGAATCCCTGCGGGTCGTCGTGCGGGTAGACGTAGCCCTCGCCGTGACCGAGCTGGCGGCCGTACCAGCTTCCGTCGCGCAGCGACTTCGGCGGCTTCACCGTCCCGTGCTCGCGCACGTCCGCGGTGGCCTCCTTGATGGCGACGTAGCTCGCGTTCGACTTCGGGGCGAGGGCGAGGTAGATCGCCGCCTGCGCGAGGTTGAGCCGCGCCTCCGGCAGCCCGACGTGCTCGACCGCCTGTGCGGCGGCGACCGCGACGACGAGCGCCTGCGGATCTGCGTTGCCGACGTCCTCGGAGGCGAGCACGATCATCCGCCGCGCGATGAAGCGGGCGTCCTCGCCGCCCTCGAGCATCGCGGCGAGGTAGTAGACGGCCGCGTCCGGATCGGATCCGCGCATCGACTTGATGAACGCCGACGTGAAGTCGTAGTGCGCGTCCGATGCCTTGTCGTAGACGATGGGGCGCTTGCGGGCCGCATCCTCGACGTTCTCCTCCGAGATCGAGCCGCTCGCGGTCTCGGCGGCGAGCTCGACGATGTTGAGCGCGTTGCGCGCGTCGCCACCCGCACGCCGGACGATGAGATCGACGATCTCGTCGGGCGCCTCCCCGCCGATCTCGCCGAGACCGCGCCGCACCACGATCGCCATCTCCTCCGGCGACAGCGTCTCGAGCTCGTACACCTGCACGCGCGAGAGCAGCGCCGAGTTCACCTCGTAGTAGGGGTTCTCCGTCGTCGCGCCGATGAGCGTGACGAGCCCGTCCTCCACCGCGGGCAAGAGCGCGTCCTGCTGCGCCTTGTTGAAGCGGTGGATCTCGTCGAGGAAGAGGATCGTGCGTGTCCCGCCCGTCCCGAGCCGCTCTTTCGCGCGCGCGAGTGCTTCGCGGACGTCCTTCACCGTCGCCGAGACCGCCGACAGCTCCTCGAACGCCGAGCCGGTCGACGCCGCGACGATCCGCGCGAGCGTCGTCTTCCCCGTTCCGGGCGGCCCGTGGAAGATCGACGAGCGCACGCGGTCCTCGGCGATCGCGCGCCTGAGCGCGGAGCCCTCCGCCAGCACCTGGC
>DATAMX010000153.1:0-2733 GCA_036260475.1 Gaiellaceae bacterium
CATCGCCGGCAAGGGCGTCAAGGTCGGCGGCGTCGACGGGCCGAGCCCGGCTGACGGCAATCAGCCGAGCGATCCCGAGTCGACGCACACCGTTCCGCAGGCGAGCACGGTCGGAACGTGGGTCGAGGAGACCGACATCCGACCGACGATGCTGTACCTCGCGGGTCTCTCCGACGACTACCAGTCGGACGGGCACGTGATCACGCAGGCGCTCGCGACCGTTCCTCCGGCGCTCGCTGCGACGCAGCAGCTCGCCGCGGGTTACGACCAGATCGAGTCGAGCGTCGGGCAGTTCGGCACGGACACGCTCATCGCCGATACGAAGGCGCTCGCGTCGGGCTCGAGCTCGGACGACAGCGCGTTCGCGAACGAACAGGCGACGCTCTCGACGCTCGCGGGCGACCGGGACACGGCGGCCGCGAAGATCAAGAAGGAGCTGTCCGACGCAGCTGCCGGGCACGCGCTGAGCACGGGCCAGCTGACGAGCGGTCTCGCGCAGGTGAAGGAGCTCCTGCGCCGGGCCGACGCGCTAGCCGGCTCGTAACGCATCGACCTCGGAGGGCTCGAGCTCGCGCCATCGGCCGGGCTCGAGCCCTTCCAGGGTCAGTCCGGCATACGCGCTGCGATGCAGGGCGCGGACCGGATGGCCGACGGCCTCGAGCATGCGCCGCACCTGGCGGTTGCGGCCCTCGTGGATGGCGAGCTCGATCCTGGTCGGCGCGAGACGGCGGACGCGCGCCGGCGAGGTGGGCCCGTCCTCGAGCTCGATGCCGTTGCGCAGGGCGTCGAGGGCGGCGTCGTCCGGTGCGCCCTCGACCTCGGCCTCGTAGACCTTCTCCACCCCGTAGCGGGGGTGCGCGAGCCGGTGCGCGAGCGGCCCGTCGTTCGTGAGCAGGAGTGCGCCGGTCGTGTCGGCGTCGAGTCGGCCGACGGGGACGACGCGCGGCTCGGACGGCACGAGCTCGACGACGGTGGGACGCCCTTGCGGGTCGCGCGCGGTCGTGACGACGCCGGCGGGCTTGTGCAGGAGGACGTACGCGAGCCGCTGGAGGGCGACGCGCTCTCCGTCCACTGCGACGCGATCGCGCGACTGGACGAAGGTGTTCAGCTGTCCGGGCTCGCCGTTGACGGTCACGCGGCCGGCCTTGATCAGCTCGTCAGCCCCGCGGCGGGAGGCGACTCCCGCACGGGCGAGGTAGGCGTTCAGACGCACGGCCTGAGAAGATACGCACCGTCGTGGCGCACTACATCTCGCTCATGCGCTGGACGACTGCGGGCCGTGCGGGCCTTCCTGCCTGGCGAGACCGCGTCGAGGACGGCGAGCGGCTGATCGAGGAGGCCGGCGGGAAGCTCGTCGGCGTCTGGGTGACGCTGGGGCGCTACGACGTCGTCGAGGTGTTCGAGGCCCCGGACGACGAGACGGCGCTCGAGATCGTGACGAAGCTCGGCCAGGCCGGCGGCGAGGACACGGAGACCCTGCGCGCGTTCACGCGCGAAGAGGCCGAAGAGATCATCCGCAAGCTCTAAGCCCGCCTGAAAGTGCTTGCACTTTCAGGCGATGGAGGGTCCCGCTTCTGCTCGGCGGAAAGTGCTTCGCACTTTCCGCCGATGAAGGGTCCCGCTTCGCGGGAACGCTCGCGGGCGGAGCCCGCGAGCTCTTATGAGTGTGAGCGACGGTTCGGTTCTGCGCGCGCGGTGGTGGGCTTCGCCCATCCCCGCACGCTCGTGCGGCCGGCTCGAACGCTGCGCGTTCGCTCCGGCCCGGGATGGTCGAGATGGGTGAAACGCTTACAGCCGTAGACCTTCCGCCCCAAGCCCCCACCAGGGCCGGAGCGTAAGCCGGGCGCAGCCGGCTTACGCGCAGGCGCACCAGCGGACGGGGACGGGCGCAGCCCGCCACCGGCCGCGCAGAACATCCCTTCGCTCACAACCCTCAAAAGCTCGGCGGCTTCGCCGCCGAGCGCTACCGCGAAGCGGGACCCCTCACCGCCTGAAAGTGCGCAGCACTTTCAGGCGATGTTGCGCTTCTCGGCGACCGTGTGGAGCCGGTCGCGGATCTCGTCCACGCTTGCTCCGAGATCGTCGAGGCGCGGGAGCTCCGACAGGCTCTCGAGGCCGAACACGCGCTCGAACAGCGGCGTCGTGCGGTAGCGGATCGCGCCCCCGGCCTCCTCGTCGCGCCCCGCCTCCGCGATCAGCCCGCGCTCGAGCAGGCTCGCCACCGCGGAGTCGGCCGCGACGCCGCGGATGCGGGTCACGTCCGGCCGCGTGCACGGCCCGAGGTACGCGACGATCGCCAGCGTCTCCAGGGCGGCCTGCGACAGGTTCCGCTGCGCCGGCTTCTCGATCAGCCGCGCACACGACTCCGCCGCCTCGCGCGACGCGCGGAAGGCCCAGCCGCCGGCGACGTGCTCGAGCACGATCCCGCTGCGACCCTCCCGGTAGCGCTCGCCCACGAGCCCGAGCGCAGCCTCGACGCGCTCCGGATCGTCCGCCGCCGCCTCGGCGAGCTCCTGCGCCGTCAACGGCGCAGAGGCGACGACGAGCAGCGCCTCGACCGTCTTGGCCAGCTGGTCGAGCGGGTTGGCGGCGATCAGGCGGAGCGGAGCGTCCATGAATCCTCTCTTTCTACGTCGGCACGGGAAATCCTGATGGGCGCGAACGGGGCCGCCTGGTCGATGGAGATCTCTCCCCCGCGGCGCAGCTCGAGCAACGCGAGGAAGGCGACCGCCT
>DATAMX010000176.1:0-3952 GCA_036260475.1 Gaiellaceae bacterium
GACCTTGGGGCTGTACACGAAGGACCGGTTCTTGCCGTGGTGCTTCGACCAGTACAGGGCGCCGTCGGCCATGCGCTGGAGCCCGTCGGCGTCGTCGGCCTGTCCCGGGTAGGTGGCGATGCCGACGCTGATCGTCACCGGGGTGAGGCCGAGCGCGGCGACCGCGCTCTGGACATCGGAGATGCGCTCGAACGCGTTCGTCCCGTCCCCGTTGAAGAGCAGGGCGAATTCGTCGCCGCCGCAGCGGAAGGCTGCGCCGTCGCGGGCGTTGCGCAGGATCTCGGCGAGTGCGATCAGCACGTCGTCGCCCACCTGGTGGCCGTACGTGTCGTTGATGCGTTTGAAGTCGTCGACGTCGACGATGCACAGGGAGAACTCTGCGTGGTCGTGCTGGGCGGCAGCGATCCCCTCGCGCAGCGCCGCCTGGTAGGCGCGATGGTTGCCGAGGCCAGTGAGGTTGTCCGTCAGCGCGTCTTGCTGCGCGATTCGGGAACGGAGCGCCGTGCGCTGGTAGAGCGACAGCGCGAACAACGGGCCTGCGAGCAGGATGAGAAGACCCGGCCGGATCGCCCAGAGATTCGCCGCCAGCGCCGCGAGGAAGGCCATGACCCCGAGCGCCGGGCCGGAGTACCGGAGCATCGACACGAGGGTCGCCCGGTAGGCGAGGCCCTCGGCCATCGCGATCGCGCCCGAGACGAGGCCGGCGTTGACGAGGACGAAGATGAGCCCGCCGGCGAGCGCGTAGGCGCACATCCGGACGACGTCGTCGTGGATCGGGCCGACGAACTGGGTGGCGCCGGCGCAGGCGGCCGCCACTGCGTAAGCGCCGCTGTTGAAGGACGCCCGCAGCACCGGGCTTCCCTGGTACAGCATGGGCAGGAGGATGCTCAGCGCAGCGATCGGGATCGCCGTCTGCCAGCCGAAGATGACGAGGACGGCGATGAGGAAGACGAAGGCCAGCGAGACCTGGCTTCCCTTCTCGTCGAGTGGGACCGGATGGAGATCTGCGATGAGCGCGAGCCCGAGGAAGAGCCCGATCCCGAGCCACTCGTGCAGGCGGGGCGGAGATGCGACGATGCGCGCGGCCGAGACGCCGAGCGCGGCGGCGGCGAGGACCACGACGGCCGCGATGAACGCGACAAGGCGTGGCGGAAGGCCCCAGATTGTCTTGTCGGTCGAGTCCATTGCCCCCGGGGATCGCGAAGGAGCCGGTGTCGCACCGGCCCCCGCCGCGGAAACCCTCTCTTAGAACAGACTTGTCAGCAGTGAGTCGAGCTCGCCCCAGCGCAGACCGGCGCCGGAGGAGACGAGAAGCGATGCGAGAGCGCCGAGCGCGACCGCGATCTTGGCGGTCGAAGAGAACCAACGAACCATTGCAGGGTCACCTCCAAGTGGTGGATAGCCGCAGTTCTGCCTCCCCCATACTCTCGTGGCGGCCCCTGTCTGAGCGCCCCCCAAAGGGGGGATCAAGGTATGCCCGGGGTAGGATCGCTCGAATGAGGAATCCCGTCGTTCTCTTCGATCTCGACGGCACCGTGATCGACTCGGGCGGCATCATTCTCGCGTCGATGCGCCACGCCACCCGCGAGGTGCTCGGCCGCGAATTCGGGGACGAGGAGCTGATGCAGGCCGTCGGAGGCCCCGGCCTGGAGGCTCAGATGCACGCCTTCGACCCGGATCGGGTGGACGAGCTCGTCACCGTCTACCGCGCCCACAACGAGCCGCTGCACGAGCAGCTCATCTGCTGCGCCGGCATGGAGGACGCCCTGGAGCGCCTGCACGCCGACGGTCGCCGGCTCGCGGTCGTGACCGCGAAGCGGAAGGCCACGGTCGAGCTCGCATTCGAGCACGTGCCGCTCGGCCACCTGTTCGAGGTCGTGGTGGGGGGCGACGAGACCGAGCGTCACAAGCCCGATCCCGAGCCGCTGCTGCTCGCGGCCGAGCGGATGGGCGTCCGGCCGGAGGACGCCGCCTACGTCGGGGACTCGCCGTTCGACATCCGTGCAGCGAAGGCGGCGGGGATGCGCTCGGTCGCGGTCACGTGGGGCCGCATCCACGATCGTGCGCGGCTCGAGCGCGAGCATCCGGATGCGATCGTCGACACGGCGGAGGAGCTGCTTGCCGAAGTCTGACCCTGCGGCGCGCGCCGCCGAGCTGCGCGAGCTGCTGAATCGCGCGCTCATCGCGTACCACGTCGAGGACGACCCGATCATGGAGGACGCCGCGTACGACGCCCTCTACGACGAGCTCGCCGCGATCGAGGACGAGCACCCGGAGCTCCTCGCGCCCGACTCGCCGACGCAGCGGGTGGGCGCCCCGCTCTCCGACCGGTTCCAGAAGGTACGGCACCGGTCCCCGATGGGCTCGCTCGAGAAGGTGACGACCGACGAGGCGGTCGCCAAGTGGGCGGACGACGTCCGCAAGCGCCTGGGAGGCGACGCCCCGGTGGCGTACGTGCTCGAGCCGAAGATCGACGGGCTCGCCATCAACCTCACCTACGCGGACGGCGTCTTCGCGCGGGGCGCGACCCGCGGCGACGGCGTCGAAGGCGAGGACGTGACGCCGAACCTGCGCACGATCCGCGCCATTCCGCTGCGCATGATGGGCGAGGGAGTTCCGGCGGCGATCGAGGTGCGCGGCGAGGTGTACATGCCGCTGTCCGGCTTCAACAAGCTGAACGAGCGGCTCGTCGCCGAAGGGAAGAAGGCGACGCCGAATCCGCGGAATGCCGCGGCAGGGTCGTTGCGCCAGAAGGACTCCTCGATCACGGCTTCTCGTCCGCTCTCCTTCTGGGCATACGGCGTCGGCGTCGTCGAGGGCGTCGAGCTGGACACGCACTGGCGCACGCTCGAGTGGCTCAAGGCCCACGGCTTCCCGATCAACCCCTTCGCGCAGCGCGTCGAGTCGATCGAGGAGGTGGCCGAGGCGTGCCGTGAGTGGGAGCTCAGGCGAACGGAGCTCGACTACGAGATCGACGGCATCGTCATCAAGGTCGACTCGTACGACCAGCAGCGCCGGCTCGGTGCGCTGCACGAGCGGCCGCGGTGGGCGCGCGCGTTCAAGTGGGCGCCGATGACGGCGGTGACCCGGCTGAACAAGATCGCGATTCGCGTCGGCCGGACGGGGGCCCTCAATCCGTGGGCGATCCTCGAGCCGGTCGAGGTCGGCGGCGTCACCATCTCGCGCGCGACGCTCCACAACGAGGAGGACATCAACCGCAAGGGCATCCGCGAGGGCGACGACGTCATCGTCCAGCGCGCGGGAGACGTCATCCCGCAGATCGTCGGCCCCGCCGGCCCGCATCGCCGGGGGACGAAGGAGTTCCGGATGCCGGCGCAGTGCCCGCTGTGCGGCACCGACATCGTCAAGCCCGAAGGGGAGGCGATGCACCGCTGCCCCAACCGCGCGTGCCCCTCGCGCGGGCTCGAAACGCTGAACAACTGGGTGATGGCCGCCGCCGACATCGACGGCGTCGGCGAGCAGACGGTGTGGCGGTTGTGGGAGGAGGGGATCGTCCGCTCCCTGCCGGAGCTCTATAGGTTGACGCGCGAGAAGCTGATGGAGCTCGACGGCTTCGGTGAGATCAGCGCGACGAATGCCATCGCCGCGATCGAGGCATCGAAGCAGATCCCGTTCTCGCGCGTGCTCTTCGGGCTCAACATCCCGGACGTCGGCTGGGTGACGGCACAGACGCTCGCGCGCCACTTCGGAACCGTCGATGGGCTGATGGGCGCGACGCAGGAGGACCTCGTCGAGGCGGAGGGCATCGGGCCCGAGCGCGCGGAGGCGATCGCGGAATGGTTCCGGGACGACGACAACCGCGGCCTCGTCGAGGAGCTGCGCGAGCTCGGATTGCGCTTCGAGGCGGGCGAGGAGGAACGCCCCGTCGAAGGGCCGCTCACGGGCAAGTCGTACGTCATCACCGGGACGCTCGAGAGCATGACGCGCGAGG
>DATAMX010000190.1:0-4066 GCA_036260475.1 Gaiellaceae bacterium
GCCCGCAGCGCCTCGCCGTTCACCGTGCCGATCGCCTCGGCCACGTCGGGCCGGTCGCTCGTCGCGACGAGCGACTCGCCGCGATAGGGGACGGTCGCGACGAACGTCCGGCCGTCGTCCGTGCCCGTGACGTGCTCGCCGTCGGCGGGAACGGCGACGATCCGGAGCTTTACGTTCAGCTGCCGGGCGAGGCGGCTCAGGTTCGACGGCGTCCCGCGTGCGGCGGCGAGCCTCGCGTCGGCGAGCACGAGATCCTCCGCGTGCCCGCGGAACGCGTTCTCGGAGCGGGTGGAGAACTGGGAGACGACGATCGCAGTCGAGGTGGCGGCGACGACCGCGAAAGCCGCCCCGAGCCACCAGCGTACGCCGATGAACCGGCGGGTCATGTCCAGATCGTAGGCTGCATTCCGTGCCTGAGGGCGATTCGCTCCACCGGGCGGCGCTGCGGCTGCAGGTGCTCGTCGGCCAGAAGGTCGACGTGGAGACGCCGCATCCGCGCGCCGCGGCCAAGCGGCTGGCCGAGCGGCTGGACGGGCTCGTGCTCGAATCGGTCGAGGCGGCGGGCAAGAACCTGTTCCTCCGCTTCCAGGGCGGGCATGTCCTCCGTAGCCACCTGCGCATGACCGGCCGCTGGCGCGTCGTGCCCCGCGGGACGGCCCGGGCCGGCCGGCCCTGGCTCGTCCTCCGCGGCGCCGCGCACGAGGCGGTCCTCTGGAACGGCCCCGTCCTCGAGCTCGACCGGGGCGGAGGCCCGCGCCTCGGCCCGGACATCCTCGATGAGGAGCCCGCGTACGACGCGATGCTCGAGCTCCTGCGCGCAAGGCCGGACCGCGAGATCGGCGACGCGCTCCTCGACCAGCGCCTCGTGTCCGGGATCGGGAACATCTGGCGCTCGGAGGCGCTGTGGGAGGCGCGCCTATCGCCGTGGCGCACCGCCGCCGACGCGACCGACGACGAGCTGCGCACGACGCTCGAGGCTGCCCACCGGCTCATGGCGGCGTCGGTTGCCGGTGCGCGGCCGCTCCGCCGCGTCTACCGGCGGACGGGCCGCCCGTGCCGGCGCTGCGGTGCGCTCGTCCGCGCGCACGCGCAGGGCGACGGCGCCCGCGTCGCGTACTGGTGCCCCACCTGCCAGAGAGGAGGGCAGGAGCCGAAGTCGTAAGCAGAGGGTCCACATGCGTTCCCCGCATCTGTACGACACGCTGCGCCGGTTCTGCCTCGGCGCGTTCGCCGTCTTCCACGGCGAGCCGCTGCCGTTCTCGTTCGAGGAGCACGCGCCGTCGTTCTACGAGTACCGCCCGCTCGTGAAGAGCTTCATCGAGGGGCAGGCCGAACGGCTGCGCCCGCGCGAGGACGTGCGGGCGGCGCTCGACGATCTCGCCCGAGAGCCGCTCGCGCGCGTGTACAAGGACGCGTACCGCACGGTGCTCGTCCCGCTGCTCGTGCGCGTCGCGGAAGGCTGCGGCGGCTTCGACTGGGACGACGCCGCGTACGACCGCGCGTACGAGGAGACGGAGGCGTTGCTCTTCGGCAGCGGTCACGCGTACGGCGCGGTCGCACCGCTCGTCGGGCTCTCGTGCGGCAGCGCGATCGAGCTCGGCGAAGGCCTGCGCATGCGCCAGCACGCGACCGGCGAGCTCGCGGCGCTGTGGCCCGAGTCGTCGGGGCTCCTACCGCGGGACTTCGGCCGCGAGATCGACCGCTCGTGCGTGCTCGAGCTCGAGCGCGCGCTGGAGCCGGGCGCCGAGGAGGCCCCCGACGCGCCCGGCGAGCTCGCCGACGCCGTCACCGCCATTCGTCTCGCCACCGCCGCGCCCGTCGCGGCCGGCCCCGTGCTGTTCGAGCGGCTGGACTGGCGGCCGTTCGGCATCAGGCCCGTCCTTCCGATCGCGTCCACGCCGCCGCCCGGCGAGCCGACGCGGCTCGACCCCTTCCGGGCACAGGTGGCGGCGAAGCTCATCCCGCAGCTCGCGCTCGCCGACCGCGACCCGCACCTCGGCGACGCGCTCGACCGCTGGGAGCTGTCGCTCTTCCAGGACGATCCGTTCCGCGGCGAGCAGCTGCGGCATGCGCTCGATGCGGCGCTCGGCGAGGGAGACGGACGATGGGCGGCGGCGATGCGCGCCGCGGCGCTTCTCGGCGAGACGGCGGAGGAGCGTGCCGACCTCGCCGAGTCGTTTGGCGCGCCGACCCCGGACCTCGTCCGCCGCATGCTCGTGGCGATGCTGCTGCACGGCGACCGCGCCGCGCTCCTGCGCGAGCTGGACCACGCGCTCCTCGGCTTGAAGGCCGGGCGGCCGCGTGTCGCAGAGCTGCGAGCAAGCTGACACGCTTGCCGGGCTACGTTCACGGCATGGACGAGGCCCGGGCCGTGCTGAACCGGCTGGAGCGCATCGAGGCGCTCGAACGCGAGGGCGCGAAGCCGGCCACGGTCCTCGCCGAGCTGCATGAGCTCGTGCGCGAAGCCGAAGCGTGGGCCCGGCTCGAAGGCGACGAACGTGCGGCCACGGCGGCTGCCGCGTTGTCGGCGCGTACGATGACCGGCGTGTGACGGTCGTTCACTGGGACGAGATCGCGCCGCGCCGGTCGCCGAAGCGGGGGTCGGGCGGCGACTGGTACTTCCTCGGCGAGGCGGCCGGCTCGGTCGGCGTCGGCGTCAACCGCGTCCTGCTCGGGCCGAGCGAGATCTCGACGCCTGCGCACGTGCACGGCAACGACGAGGAGACGTTCTTCGTCCTCAACGGCTCCGGGCTCTCGTGGCAGGACGGCGAGACGTACGAGGTGCGCGCAGGCGACACGCTCGTCCATGCACCGCGCATGGCCGCGCACACGCTCAAGGCCGGCCCCGAGGGGATGGACGTGCTCGTGTACGGCCCGCGCACCCGGCTCGGCGGCTCGTACCTCCCGAAGATCGGGATCTACTGGCTGTGGCCGACGTGGACCGAAGCGGGAACCGGCCAGCATCCGTACGACCGCGACCAGAAGCTCGACTGGCCGAAGCCGACCGAGCGGCCGCCGTCGATCGTGCACGTCGACGACGTCGAGGCGCGCTTCAGCGGACGCTCTCGTGCGCTCGGCGCCGCCGCGGGCGCGACGCTGACCGGCCTCAACCTCGTCACGCTCCCGCCGGGCGAGGAGGGCGCGCCGCCGCACTGCCACACGGTCGAGGAGGAGCTCTTCGTCGTCCTCCACGGCGAGGGCGAGCTGGAGCTGTGGACGGCGCCAGACCCGCAGAACCCCCGCCCGCTGGAGCCGAGCGAGACCCACCCGGTGCGCGCCGGTCACATCGTCTCGCGCCCGCCGGGGACGCGAGTCCCGCATTCCTTCCGCGCGGGCGCGGCCGGACTGACGTATCTCGCCTACGGCACGCGCGACCCGGCCGACGTCTGCTGGTACCCCCGCTCGAACAAGGTCTTCTTCCGCGGCCTCGGAGTCATCAGCCGCCTCGAGCTCCTCGACTACTTCGACGGGGAACCGGGTTGAACCGGTGTCAGACACCGTTTCCGGTGTCTGACACCGGCCAATAGCCACTATGGGGTAGCAAGCGCGTGAGGTTCCTGCCGATAACCGCATCGGAACGACTGTGCGGCGGGTTCTCTCAAACAGGAAGGTCCAGGTCATCTTCAACGGTGGCCTCGCGGCTGTGCTCCTCGTCGTCGCGATCGTCGGGGGCCGGAAGTTCGCCCACAGCGGCTTCCCGCTGAGGCACGCCGACCCGCTCCTCGCCTCCGGCGCGGTTCTCCTCTTCCTCGTCGCCTACGCGTTCAAGGCGTGGGGCTGGCAGCGGCTGTTCGCGGCCGACGACCGGCCCGGCGCGGGCGCGCTCGCCTTCGCGGGCGGCGCCGCGTGCGTGGGCGGGATCGCCCTCCCGGGCCGTCTCGACGACGCGCTGCGGATCGCCTGCGTCAAGCGCTTCCCGGGCGTTCGCACCGGACTCGGCGCGGTCGCGCTCAGCCTCGTCGTCCTCGGCCTCCTCGACAACGTCGCGCTCGCGCCGTTCTCCGCGGTCGCCGCGGCGCACGCGCAGTCGTGGACGGTGCGCGTCGGCTTCGCCGTCGTCGCAGGC